>JAEULD010000229.1 GCA_016792765.1 Candidatus Odyssella sp. | reverse complement strand
CTCGACGATCGCGCGCGGCATCAGGGTGACGCCGATCCCGGCGCCGACGCAGCCGACGATCCCGTCCACGGTGCCGAATTCGAGGCGCCGCGGCTCCTTCACGCCATGCGCGGCCAGGAACCGCTCGAGCCGCTGGCGATAGGAGCAGCCGGCGCGCAGCACGAGGATCTTCATCTCGGCCTCGCCGCGCGCGGCGGCGCGGAGAGAGGCGTCGAGCTTCGGCGCGCCCGGCGCGGTGAGGAACACGAGTTCCTCTTCGACGATCGGCTCGGACTCGAGGTCCGGATGATCGAGCGGGCCCGCGACGAAGGCGCCTTCGAGCCGGCGGTCGGCGACCTTGGCGACGAGCTCGGCCGTGGTGCCGGTCTCGAGCACGATGTCGACCTTGGGATGGGCCGCCGCGTAGGCCGACAGGATCGGCGGCAGCCGCCGTGCCGCCGTCGTCTCGAGCGAGCCGATCGCGAGCCGGCCCGCGGGCTCGGCGCCGTCGGTCGCCGCGCGCCAGGCCTCGCCGAGCAGGTGCCCGATGCGCTGCGCATAAGGCAGAAGCCGCGCGCCGGCCGGCGTCAGCGTGACGCCGCGGCTGTGGCGGTGGAACAGCGGCACGCCCAGCTCGCGCTCGAGCTGGCGGATACGCTGCGTCACGTTCGACTGCACCGTGTTGAGCGCGTGCGCCGCGCGGTTGATGCCGCCCGCGCCCGCCACCGCCGCGAAAACCGAAAGATCGCCGGCATCCATCGTTCAATCTCCCGAAATTCTTGCCCGCCGTCCCCGCGGTCGCGGCGACGGCGGAGTTTATATCATGATTTCAGATAGCTTCGTTCAGAACAAATCGGTTTTCAAGGATACGGCGGAGACGTAGAGTCGGCGCATGAACGCAAAATCCCGTGCCTTCTGCGCGCGCCTCGGCATCGCGCACCCGATCGTCCAGGCGCCGATGGCAGGCGGCGGCAGCACGCCGGCGCTGGCGGCCGAAGTCTCCGAAGCCGGCGGCCTCGGCTTCCTGGGCGCCGCGTATCTCACGCCCGCGCAGATCGGCGAGGCGGTCGCCGAGGTGCGCAAGCGCACGCGCAAGCCGTTCGGCGTGAACCTCTTCTGCGGCGGCTTCGAGCGCGCCGGCGCGGCCGAGCCCGTCGCGCCGGCGATGCTGGCCCTGCTCGCGCGGCACCATGCGGCGCTCGGCCTGCCGCCGCCCGAGGCGCCGTCGCCGCAAAGCGATCCGGCGCCGGCGCAATTCGAAGCACTGCTCGCCGCGCGCGTGCCGGTCTTCAGCAGCACGTTCGGCTTCCCCGCGCCGGACATCGTCGCGCGCATGAAGGCGGCCGGCACGTTCGTGATCGGGACGGCGACGACGGTCGAAGAAGGCAAGCGCCTCGCCGCCGCCGGCGCCGATGCCATCCAGGCGCAGGGCGCCGAAGCCGGCGGCCACCGGGGCACGTTCGCGGCGCCGTTCGAACGCGCGATGATCGGCCTCATGGCATTGCTGCCGGCGCTGGCCGACGCGGTCGAGGTTCCGGTGATCGCCTCGGGCGGCATCATGGATGGGCGCGGCATCGTCGCGGCCGAGGCGCTCGGCGCCGCCGCCGTGGCGCTCGGCACCGCGTTCCTCGTGTGCGAGGAAGCCGGCGTGCCCGACGCCTACAAAACTGCGATCCTGCGCGCGGCCGAGGACGAAACCACGCTCACGCGCGCGTTCTCCGGGCGGCCCGCGCGCGGCATCGTAAACGCGTTCCTCGAAGAGGCGGAGGCGAGCGGCGCGATCGCGCCGTTCCCGACGCAGAACGCGCTCACGCGCCCGATGCGCAACGCGGCCGCCAAGGCCGGCGACGTCGAGCGGCTCTCGTTGTGGGCGGGGCAAGGCGTTCGCTTGGCGCGGCGCATGAAAGCTGCGGAACTGATGCGCGTGCTCGTGAAGGAGATCGAGGAGTCTCGCCGCGCGCTTGCGTCGTGAGGCGGCGCCGTGCCCTCACTTCCCAAATCGCGAAGCCGCGATTTGGGCCCCTTCTCTCCCACTTCGTGGGCGAGAGAAGAATGGGGCCGTGCCTTTCGTTCTTTTCTCTCCCGCGCCAGCGGGAGAGAAGGGGCCCGTCCGCCGCTCTTGCGGCGGATGGGAAGTGAGGGTCTCGCCAGCGACGGATCGTCAGTAGATCTTGACCCGCGCCTGCACCGAGGCGCTGCGGCCGTCGGCGTCGATGACGGTGACGCGGATGAAGCCTTCGCCGTCGACGCGCCAGAAGGCTTGGCCTGCGCCGGGCGCCGTCTCGACCGGCCGGCCGTTGACGATCCAGCGCAGCGGCCTGGCGCCGCCCTCGGCGACAAGGAAGAGATGCGGATCGCCGTCGCCCTTCTTCTCGAGGCCGACCGTGGCGTTGGCCGGCGGGAAGCTGATCGCGAGCGCGGCCGGCGCGGGGCGGTCGGGCGCGGCGGCGAGGCGCGCGGCGCGCGATTCGAACCGGCGCAGGGTGCGCGGCAGTCGCTCGTTCGAGGCGATGTGCGCGTCGGCCGGCCGAGCCGGCATCGCGCGCCCGGCCGTGCCGTCGCGCGTCTCGGGCACGAGATCGAAGGCCTTGAACAGGATCGGCAGCGCGGTCGCGCGGCCATAGCGGTCGGGCGAGGGCGTGCCGTCGGGGCGCCCGACCCACACGCCGATCACGTGCTTGCCGTCGTAGCCGATCGCCCAGGCATCGCGGAAGCCGTAGGACGTCCCGGTCTTGTAGGCGATGTCGAACGGGCGGTTCAGGAACGCGCGCGGCAGCGAATCGTTCGGCGGCGGCGCCGATTCGAGGATGCGGGCCAGGTGCCACGCGGCGCCGGCCGAAAGGATGCGCCTGCCCTCGGCCGGCGGCGTGAAGCCCGCGTCGAGCCGCAGCGGCAGCGCCACGCCGCGGTTGCCGAGCGCGGCGTAGATCGTCACGAGATCGGCGAGGCTGGTGCCGACCCCGCCGAGCGCCACCGGCAGGCCCGGCCGTTCGGCCGCGCTCTCGAAGCGCAGCGTCATGCCGGCCGAGCGCAGCAGGCCCGTGAAGCGCTCCGGCCCGATGCGGTCGAGCACGGCCACGGCCGGCACGTTCAGCGATTGCTGCAGCGCCACGCGCACGCTCACTTCGCCCATGTAGTGGCGCTGGAAATTCTCGGGGCGATAGTCGCCGAAGCGCGTCGGCCCGTCGGTGACGATCGTCTCCGGTTGCACGACGCCGAGATCGAAGCCGAGCCCGTAGACGAACGGCTTCAAGGTCGAGCCCGGCGAGCGGATCGCGCGCGCCATGTCCACCTGGCCGTGGCGCTGCGCGTCGAAAAACGCGGCCGAGCCCACATAGGCGCGCACCGCGCCGGTCGCGTGATCGGCGACGAGGATGGCGACGTTCGCCTCGGGCGCCAGGCCCGCCAGCTCGCCGCGCGCCAGCGCCTCCATCGCCTCCTGCAGGCGCGCGTCGAGCGTGCTCTCGATGCGCAGCAGCGATTTCGGCGCGCGCTCCTTGAGCGCCGCGGTCGCATGCGGCGCCAGGAACGGCAGCTTGCGGCGCAGGCGCGGCACCGGCTCGGCGCGCGCCTCCTCGGCCGCCGCCGGCGTGAGCACGCCGCGCCGCTCGAGCACGGTCAGGATCTTGTCGCGCGCCGCCTTCGCAGCCTCGGGGCGGCGGTCGGGCCGCGTCGCAGCCGGCGATTGCGGAATCGCGATCAGCAGCGCCGCCTCGCCGGCGGTAAGATGCAGCGGCTCCTTGCCGAACCAGGCGAGCGACGCGGCACGCACGCCCTCGAGATTGCCGCCATACGGCGCGCGCGCGAGATAGAGCGCCAGGATCTCGTCTTTCGACAGCGCAAGCTCGATCTGCACGGCGCGAAACGCCTGCCGCAGCTTCGTGCCGAGGCTGCGCGGCGCGGGCTCGAGCAGGCGAGCCACCTGCATGCTCAAGGTCGAGCCGCCCGAAACGATGCGGCCGTTCCACGCCCATTGCCACGCGGCGCGCGCGACGGCGACCGGATCGACGCCGGGATGGCTGCGGAAGCGCCGGTCCTCGTAGGCGAGCAGCATCGTCACGTAGAGCGGCGACACCTCCGCCGGTTTCGCGGCGAGCCGCCAGGTGCCCTCGCGCGTCGTGAAGGCGCGCAGCATGCGACCCTCGCGATCGGCGACGACGACCGAAGCCTCGCCCGCGCGCGACAGATCGAGCGGATAGACGCGGTCGAGGACGGCAAACGCGCCCGCGAGAACGCCGGCGCCGAGCGCGCCGCCAAGAGCGGCGCGTCGGAGCCGGCGTTTCCAGCGCTGGGCGCGGATCGTCACGGCGTCACGGCTGCCGCGGCAGGATCGTCACCTTGCCCATCGCGTCGCGGCCGAACATCGCCGGGGCATACATGTCCTCGACGAAGGCGGCCGGCAGCCGGAACGTGCCCGGCGTCACCGCGCGCACGACATAGGCGAGGTAGTAGTCCTTCTTGTTGCTCCAGATATCGAGCGCGGCGACGAAGCGGTCGTCGCGCGGCTCGGTGGCGCGCGGCCGCGCGAGCTCCGGCAGCCATTTCATCTGCTCGGGATCGCGGCGGTCGAGGCGCGGATTCTCGATCTCGAAGCCGGCCGGCAGGAGATCGACGATCAGCGCCTGGTGCGGGCGCGAGCCCGAGGCGCTCACCTTGATCACGGCCACCAGCACGTCGCTCTGGCGCACCTTCTCGAGGTCCACGCGCTCGCCCTTCAGATTGTAGAACACGCGCGTGATCTCGAAGCCGTTCTTCTCGGCCGGCTGGTCCTTGGCCGGAATGCCGGTGAGCGTCGCGCCGACCCAGATCTTGTCGTCGCCGTCGTTGACGACGTCGAACTTCTGGCCGAGCGCCTGGCTGCCGAAGCGGCCGGCGAAGGGCTTGCCGGTGGCCGCCATGCTCTGGCTGCCGATGCGCGCCTTCCACTCGGCGCCCGGCGTGGCGAGGCCGTGCGCGGCGAGCAGCAGCCAGGCCTGCTCCTGGGTCGAGAGATACTGGTTCTGACGCCGGCCGAGACGCACCGCGTAGATCAGCTGCTCGAGCGTCGTGCCGCGCGGCTGCGCGGTGCTCGCCAGCGCCAGAACGCCGGCCTGGTCGCGCAGCAGCGAGCCATAGTCCTGCACCTGCGGGCGCCAGTAGCGGTCCTCGGGCGCGGGGCGGCCGTTGTGCTCGCGGGCGGCGTCGAATGCGGACTTGGCGCGCGCGCCGTCGCCCATCAGCGCGAGGGCGGCGGCCAGCTGCGCCTTGGCCAGCGCGGTCGGCAGCGACTTCAGCGCCGTGTCGTGCAGGTAGCGCAGCGAGGCCACGTCGCCCTTGCTGTTCGCCGCCAGCACGTAGTGCGCGTAGGTCAGCACCGGCAGCGCGGGCGAGTCGTAGGACAGGTCGCGCGTCATCGCGTCGAGCTTCTTCATGCCTTGTTCGAACGCGATGTCGGGCACGACGTAGCCTTTGGCCTTCGCCTGCGTGAGGAAATCCATGATGAACGCGGTCAGCCAGCCGCCGCTTTCGTCGTAGGAATTCCACATGCCGAAGCCGCCGTCGCGGGCCTGCATGCCGAGCACGCGGTAGATCGCGTCCTGCACGCGCGCGCGCAGCGTGGGTTCGTCCTTGGCCACGCCGATCGCCTGCGCCATGTCGGCGAGATAGAGCAGCGGCAGCGCGCGGCTCGTCGTCTGCTCGGCGCAGCCATAGGGATAGCGGTCGAGCGAGGCGAGCAGGTCGGCGATGCCGAGATCGGGCGCGGTGCCGACCGTGAGGTAGAGCGAGGCGGTTCCGGGCAGGAATTCGCCGAGCTCCTTCTGGCCGAGCGTGAACGCCTCCTTCTTGTCGAGCTGGCTCACGAGGTATTTCGCGACATTGGCCTGCGCCGGCCGGACCGCGATGTCCCAATTGCGCGCGAGAGCGAAGTTGCCGGGCCCGGAAATCTCGAGCCGGATCGCGGCAGTGCCGGGGCGCAGGCCGATCAGCGTGAACGCGAAGCGCTGGCGCTGGTCCTTCGCAAGCGTCGCGGTCTGCTCGGGCTGGCCGGCCACGGCTACCGCGTTGTCGGTGGCAAGGCGCACGCGATACGCGCCCGGCGTGCCGTCCACGTTGTGGATGACGACGGTGACGCGGCCGCGGTCGTCGGGCGCCAGGAAACGGGGCAGCGTCACGGTGCTGACCACCGGGTCGCGCACGGTCACGGCCTGCTCGCTCTTGCCGACCTTGTTCTGGGTCCAGGCGACCGCCATCACGCGCAGGCGCCCGTTGAAGTCGGGCACGTCGAGCGAAATCGTGGCCTCGCCCTTCTCGTCGGCCTTCACGATGCCCGAGAACAGCGACACGACCTGGATCGTGCTCACGTCGAGACCGCCCAAATGGCGCGATTCGCCGTCGCCGCCCTGGCGGATCTCGCCGAGGCGGCCGGCATAGGCATCGATGAGGCGGCCGTAATCGTCGCGCAGTTCCAGCGCCAGCTTGCGCTTGGCGTAGAAATGCGCGTCGGGCGCCGGCGTCCGGTAGCCGGTGAGCGCCAGAACGCCCTCGTCGACGGCGGCGAGCGTCAGGAACACGGGCTCGCCGCGCGCGCCGTCCACGGCCACCTTCACCTCGAGCTTCTTGCGCGGCGTCATCAGTTCGGGCGCGCCGAGCTTGACGGTCAGCATACGCTCGGAGGTGTCGCGGCCGAGATAGGCGACGCCGATCGCGCGCGAGGGTCCGAGGCGCTCGGCCTTGCCGTTCGGGCGATAGGCCGTGGCGAGGACGTAGACGCCCGTGCCCCAGCTCTCGTCGACGGCGATGTCGATCACCCTGCCGCCTTCGGCGACGGTCTCGTGCCGGCTCATCAGCACGCGGTCGGACGCGACGACGATGTGCACCACGCCCGCGAACGGCGCGCGGATGCTGAGCTTCGCGGTCTCGCCGGCCTTGTAGCTCGGCTTGTCGAGGCGCACCTGGAGCTTGTCCGGCACCTCTTCCGATTCGCCGGCGTAGGTCCAGCCGAACGAGAAGCGATAGCTCGCGGCGGCGCCGGTCGTGGCGTCGGCGATCGTCAGGCGATAGCGCCCGCCGGGCCGCGCGAACGAAAGCTCGGCCGGCTTGTCGGCGGCGATGTCGAGTTCGCCCTTCTGGACCGGCTCGTCGCGCGTGACGCCGCGATAGTTCCAGCGCCCGTCGCTGTTGTACCACTGGTATTCGAACACCTCGCGCACGAGCTCGAATCTGAGCTTGCCCGCGGCCTTGCGGTTGCCGTCGCGGTCCACGGCGATGGCCTGGAACCTCGCGGTCTGGCCCTCGGCCACGGTGCCGTCCTCGGCCTCGAGCTTGAGGCCGAGATACAAGGGCCGGTGCGCAACAGGCACCGAAAGGCGGCGCTCGATCGCGCGGCCGCCTTCCTCGTTGAGCGTCACGCGGATGTCCGCCAGTAGCGGCCGCGTCGCGTCGAGCTTCTCGTCGAGCTTCACCTCGAGCGCGGCCTCGCCCTTGGCGTCGGTGCTGGCCGAGGAGATCTCCTTCCGCTTCGCGTCGAAGCGCTCCTGCACCAGGCCGAAGAAGAAATCCTTGAACGCCGGGAACGGCGCCGGATCGAGCCGCAGCGTGGCTTCGCCGTCGACCGCGAGATCGGCCGCCGGCGCGCCGTAGAGGAAGCGGCCGACCACGCTGATCTTCACCGGCGCGTTCGGCGCCAGCATCTTCGGCGCGGCCGAAAGCGTCATCTCGAGCCGCTCGGGCACGAAATCCTCGACCTTGAAGCCGGTGCTGCCGACCGCCGGGCCCTTCGGATCGACATGCGCGAGCACGCGCCAGCTTCCGGTCGGGGCCGATCTGGCGAGCGGCACCGAGACGCTGTAGCCGCCGGCGCCCTGCGGGCGCAGCGTGAAGCGCTGGGCCTCGACTCCGTCCGGGCGGATGAGGCGCAGCACGAGCGGCGCGTCGCCGGAGGCGCGCGCGTTCAAGTCGCGCAGCAGCGCGGCCAGGTGCACGGTCTCGCCGGGGCGATAGACTCCGCGCTCGGCATAGACGAACGCGTCGGCACCCGCCGGCGCGTCGCGGCCGCCCACGCCGCGATCGGTGAGATCGAACGCGGTGCGGATGAGGTCGATGAACGCGAACTCGCCGCCCGCCGCCGTCATCAGCAGAGCGGCGGCGCGGTTGCCGCCCTGGCCGCGCAGCAGGCCGGGTGCGAAGGTCACGCGGCCGTCGGCGTCGCTGGTCGCGGTGCCGAGCACCTCGTTGTTGCGCGCCACGAGGCGCACTTCCACGCCGGCGCGCGGCTGCGCGGTCTCGTAGGACCGCAGGAAGACCGTGAGGCCGCCCTCGCCGCTATAGGTGCTGACGCCGATGTCGGTGACGACGACCCATTGCGTCGCCCATTCCGAGTATTCGTCGCCCTCCTCGTCGTCGTCGGCCTTCTTCTTGCCGACCGAGCGCGCGAGCACGACGTAGATGCCCGGCTTCGGGTCCTTCACGATCTCGCCGAACGGCAGCGCGGTCACGGCCTCCTTGTTGCGCTCGCCCTGGATGCGCATGCGGCCGGTCCACACCAGCTCGCCCTGGTTTTCCTCGATCTTGCGCGCGCTGTGCTCGTAGAGCAGCTCGCGGATGCGCTCGCCGGTGATTTCGCCGATCAGGTTCTTGTCGTTGATGCGCAGCACCTTGATCTCGGCGCGCTCGACGTTGACGGTCGAAAGCGGGATGCCCTGGCGGCTCGCCTTGGGCAGGATGTAGGCGCGGCTCCGGAATGCCAGCGTCACCGGCCGGTCGGGCACGGCGATCACGAAGGTCTCGGTGCGCGGCACGATCAGCGCGCCGGTGGACGGAAGGCCCTGGCGTACCGTCACCCGGTAGCTCTGGCTGAACGAAACGCCGGAGATGCACAGCGTGCGCTCCTTGGCGTCGAACGCGGCCTTCACCGCCGGCTCGATCGTGACGTAGCGCGAGAAGATCGCGGGATCCTGCTCGGGCAGGTTCTTCGAGAAGGTCAGGCAGAGGCGCGGCTGCTCGCCCTCGACGTCGGCGCGGCTCTGCACGACCTGATGGCGATACTGCATCACCATCGCGGTCAGGCGGTTGCGCACCGTCTGGCTGGCGTCGAGCTTCAGCGAATCCTCGTAGGCGGCGATGCCCGGCTCCGGCTCGCGCATGATCTCGTGCCAGTAGCCGATGTAATACAGCGCGAGCGCGCTCTGTTTCGCGTTCGTGGCCAGCTTCCATGCGGCGTGCGCGGCTTCGAGCGCGCGGCGGTGCTGCGCGGCGCGCTGCGCGCCGAGCGCGTTGGAGTAGGCGAGCCAGACGTCGAAATTGCTGCCGCCATGCGCGATGGTGCGCTCCAGCAGCGGCACGGCCTCGGCGAACTTGCGCTCGCGCACGAGGCCCATCGCCACGGTCAGCGATTGGCCGGCGATCACCGGATTGGGCCGCTCGCCCGGCTTGAGGTGGCGGCCCCGGATCTCGGCTTCGAGCCGGCCGGCCGCGGCCGCCATCTGCGGCGTGTCGTAGGGCTGGCCGGCCGCCGGCGGGGCGAGCGAGAGGAGCGGGAGAACGAGGAGGAGGGCAGGCAGGAAGACGCGCGCGAGGAGCGACATTGGTATCCTCAGGTGTTCGGTCCGGCACCCCAGATGCCAGACCCCCTTCTTGCTTGTTGCGATGCGGCGCATGCGCGCAGCATCGAGATCGATATACGCTGGCGACCCGCGAAACGGGCCTATCGCGCAACACTTTGTTTTTTGTACGGCAGAGTCGGAGGCGAAGCGGTGAAATCCCCGGTGGAGACAGGCGAGGCGGCGGCGATCATCGCGGCGCTCGGCCTCGTGCCGCACCCCAAGGAGGGCGGCTGGTTCCGCGAAACCTATCGCTCCGGCGAGGCGCTGCCGGCGCCGGCGCTTCCCGCGCGCTACGGCGGCCCGCGCGCCGCTGCGACGGCGATTTACTATCTGTTGACGCCGTCGACCTACTCGGCGCTGCACCGGCTGGCCAGCGACGAGGTCTTTCACTTCTACGCCGGCGACGCGGTCGAACAGCTGCGCCTGTTTCCCGACGGGCGCGGCGAGATCGCGACGATCGGCAGCGAGCTGGCGGCGGGCCAGCGTCCGCAGGTGCTGGTACCGCGCGGGGTGTGGCAAGGCGCGCGGCTCGCGCCGGGCGGGCGCTACGCGCTGCTCGGCTGCACGGTGGCACCGGGATTCGACTACGCCGATTACGAGATTGGCGATGGGGCGTCTCTCGCCGCCGCCTATCCCGCGTTCGCCGCGCGGATCGCCGCCCTGGCGCCGGCACCCCGCTAGCGCCGCCCGGGCCGGCGGGAACCGATGGCACGGCGTTTCGTCATATTCCCACCTGCCCGGAACCCCGCGGTTCCGGCGCGGCCCGCATCCGCCTCCACCGCGGCGGCTGCGCCCCCTCGGCCACTGCTTGGGAGTCAAACAATGAAGAGATACGCCTTGCTGTTGCTGCTGCCCGCGTTCGGCGTGGCGGCATGCCAATCCGATCCGCCCCCGCCGCCGCCGCAGACGACCGAAGTGATCGGCGTCGTGCAGGACGTTTCCGGCGCCTGCCACGTGATCGTCGCCGAAAGCGGCGCGTCCTTCGCGGTCCGACCCGGCGTGCTGCCGCCGAACGCCCTGCCGGGCGCGCGCGTGCGCGTCGTCGGCGTGATCGATCCGGCCCAGTCCTGCCCCGGCCGCACTCTGCTGCGGGCCGACGGCGGCGTTACGGTGATAGCCGAAGCCGGGCCGCCGCCGCGCCGCATGGTGCGCCGCGACATGGGCGTTCCCAAGTAAGGCGCGTTCGTACTTGATTCACCAAACGCGCCGCGCGGCTCGCTTCGCGCGGCGCGGCTTGGCGCGCGGGAGATTGCTAGGGGCCGGACGAGCGGGTAATCTCTAACGGCCTTTCCGGTCCGATTGGCGGAACCGAAGGTCCATCAATGAGGGGACTAACGATGAAGAAGTTCGCCTTCGCGGCGCTGGTCGCCGCGCTCGGGCTCGGCGCGTGCCAGCCCGCTCCGCCGCCGCCCCCGCCGCCGCCGCCGCCGATCGACATCACCGGCGTCGTCGCCGACATGGCCGGCGCCTGCCACACGGTTCGCGGCGACAACGGCACGGCCTACGCGCTGCGCGCCGGCGTGCTGCTGCCGCAGTATGTCCGCGTCGGCTCGCGCATCCGCGTGGTCGGCGTCGTCGATCCCGCGCAGGATTGCCCGGGCCGCACGCTGATCCGCGCCGATGGCGGCGTTACGCTGGTCGGGCCGCCGCCGCGTCCGCGCCGCGGCGCCACGACGGTGCCGAAGTAAGTGCTTGAGCCGCGCCGCGGTCCTCGGTTCGGGGGCCGCGGCGCGCGCTGCTTCTGTGGCAACGTGCCTTCGGCGTCCGTGCCGGTCCTCGGCCGGGACAACGCCAGGTTGACGGGGCGGGGGGCGCAGGTTATCGGCTCGGAACCCGGGGGGCCGGGAACCGGGCCTGTTTCGGGAGAGTCGAACGATGAAGAATTTTGCCCTGATCGCGCTGGTCGCCGCGCTTGGCGTCACCGCCTGCTCCTACGATCGACCGCCGCCGCCGCCGCCGCCGCCGCGCGCGGCCGCGCCCCAGCCGCCGCCGCCGCCGCCGGCACCGCCGCCGGGCGGCCTCACCGTCACCGGCACGATCGTCGATACGCGCGGGCGCTGCCACGGCGTCGCGGGCGATAACGGCGTTCGCTACGCGGTGCATCGCGGCGGGCTGCGCGGCATTCCGCGCGGCACCAAGGTGCGGATCGACGGCGTCCTGCATCCCAACCAGGATTGCCCGGGCTCGACCGTCATCCGCGTCGACAGCATCCGGCGCCTCGGCCCCGGTCCGCGCGCCGAGCTGACCGACTAGTGTTGCCGGCGCCGTCGCGGCGGGTCGCCGACCCGCCCGCGCCGCGCGCCGCACGGTTGCAGTTCGTTGGGCGCCGGCGCGGGGCCATCCGCGCCCGTAGCAGCGATGCGGCTGCGATCGGTCCGATCGACGCAAGACGTGAAACCGGCGCCGCTCCCACAGGGCGGCGCCGGATTCGTTCGGGGAGGACGAAGCGATGAGCTCAGCGAAGCCGAAATCCGTCGTCATCACCGGCGCGGCCGGCGACATGGGCGGCGGGGCCGCGGCCAGCTTCCGCGCCGACGGCTACCGCGTCTACGCCGCCGATCTGCGCGCGCCGCCGGCGGCCGCGAACACCGTTCCGGTGGCGCTCGACGTGCGCGACCGCGCCGCGGTGTTCGCGCTCGCCGAACGCGCCGCGGCCGAGAGCGATCTCCGCGTCTGGATCAACTGCGCCGGCGTGGTCAGCAACGCGCCGGTCGACCAGGCGAGCCCCGAGGAGTGGGACCGCATCCTCGGCATCAATCTCACCGGCACGTTCCACGGCTGCGCCGCGGCTTTCGCGGCGATGAAGAAGAACGGCGGCGGGCGCATCGTCAACGCCGGCTCGATCTCGGGGCAGTTGGGCGGCGTCGGCCCGCATCCCGCCTACGGCGCCTCCAAGGCCGGCGTGCACGCGCTCACGAAGAGCTACGCGCTCGCTGGCGCGCGCTACGGCATCTATTGCAACGCGATCGCGCCGGCGGTGATCGAAGGCAGCATGGCGCGCGCGTTCAGCGCGCCGCAGCTCGAAAAGTATCTCGCCGCCATCCCGATGCGCCGCCTCGCCACGATGGACGAGATCGTGCACGCGATCCGCTACCTTGCCGACGACCGCGCCGGCTACACCAACGGCGTCGTGCTCGCGCTCAACGGCGCGCAGCTGAACATCGGATGACGACGGGGCCGCGCGGCGCGCGGCCCGCGAGCCGTCAACGCGGCCGCTGCGAGCTGGTGGCGCCGGTGCGCAAGTTCTCGGCGACGATGCTGCGGACGATCGGCATGGCTTCGGTCTTGTGCATGCCCGGCCGCAGCCGCGGATCGTAGAGCACGCGCACCATCAGCGCGTCCCAGGGCGCGATGCGGGCGCGCGAGCTGGCGTCGTTGAAGATCGAATCGCGCACGATGTTGGAATCGTCGGCGAGGCCGAGCGCCTGCGTCAGCTCCTCGGCGATGCAGTGGCGGCGCAGCCCGTCGGGATAGGGCGTGATGTAGATCTGCGCGCGGCGGATCACGTAGCCCGTTTCCCAGATGAGCGTCCGGCACGGCGCTTCGGGCTCGAACGCGGTTCCGCCGCGCGAGGTCGAGAACTCGATCGTCATCGGCGCGGGCTGGGCCTCGCCCTCGTTCTGGGCGATGTCGATCGCGAGTCCGGAGAGCTGGCGCAATTCGGCGAGCTGGCGCTCCACTTCGATGCGGAAGCGGTCGGGGAAATGCCCGGTGATGCGGACGCGGATCGGCCCCTGCCAGCGGATCAGACGCCCGGCGCGGTATTGGCCGCCATATTCGCTGGTGAAGGCGATGCGCTCGAACTGTCGCGCCAGGATCTCGGGCGTCGGCCAGCCTTGCTTGGCTTCCGCCGCGGCCGGCGGCGCCGCGCCGAGCAGCAGCAGCGGAACCGCGGCGATGGCCAGCGCGCGCATTTCAGGCCGATTTCTTCGCGAGGTGCTCTTGCAGGCGCGGCATCAGCTCGACCAGGTTGCAGGGCCGGTGCCGGTTGTCGAGCTGATGGACGATGATGTCGTCCCATGCGTCCTTCACCGCGCCGGGTGAGCCCGGCAGAGCGAACAGATAGGTGCCGCCGGCGACTCCGGCCGTCGCGCGCGACTGGATCGTCGAGGTCTTGATCTTCTGATACGAGAGCCAGCGGAACAGCTCGCCGAAGCCCACGATCTCCTTCTCGTAGACCGCGTGGAACGCCTCGGGCGTCACGTCGCGGCCGGTCACGCCGGTGCCGCCGGTCGAGATCACGACGTCGATGCGCGGATCGGCGATCCAGGCCAGGAGCTGCGCCGTGATCGCAGCCTGCTCGTCCTTCACGATCTTGCGCTCCGCGACGACGTGGCCGGCGTTGCGGATTCGCTCGGCCAGCGTGTCGCCGGAGCGGTCGTCGGCCAGGCCGCGCGTGTCCGACACGGTCAAGACCGCGATGTTCACCGGCAGGAACGGGCGGCTCTCGTCGAGCTTGCTCATGCGTTCAATCTAGCCCCGGGCCGGGCGCCCGTCATCAGGCGATGCGCCGCGCGGCCGGCCTCACCACCGCGTGCCCACCGTGCCGACCTGGGCGCCCTGGTCCTGCGGACGGTAGACCGGGAACCGGTTCTGCGCGAGGTCGTCGAGCTCCGCCGGCGTCTGGCCGAGCCGCAGGCGGTAGGCCGAGACGTTGTAGAGCACGCGCTCCACGTATTCGCGCGTCTCGGTGTAGGGGATCGTCGCCATGAACAGCAGCGCGTCGTCGCGCAGCTGCCATTTCGCGAGCGCGCCTTCGCCGGCGTTGTAGGCGGCGGCGGCGAACGCCACGTTGCCGCCCGCGTCGTTCTTGAGCAGGTGGCGCAGATAGCGCTGGCCCAGCTCCATGTTGAACTCGGGCGCGTAGAGGCGGCCGAGCTGGTACCGCAGCTTGCTGTCCCCGGCCATCGTGCTCGCGGTCGGCGGGATGAGCTGCATCAGGCCGCGCGCGTTCGCGCGGCTCACGACCTTCGCCTGGAACGCCGATTCCTGCCGCATGATCGCGAAGATGATCGCGCGGTCGAGCTGGAACCCGCCCTGCGGCCTCCAATCCGGCAGCGGATAGAGGCCGGGGTCGTACATGCGCCCGCTGCGGGTGAACATCTGCGCGCTGACGTAATAGGCGAGATCGGGCAGCGCGCCGCGGTCGGCGATGGCGAGGTAGGTTTCCGACATCTGCTCGCCGTGGCTCTTGTACAGCCGCAGCAGCTCCTCGCCGGCGTGGTGATGCATGCCGATCTGGATCAGGCCGAAGGCGCGCTTGCCCTCCGTGGTGCCGCCGATGCGCGCGAGATGCGCGGTGTCGGCCTGCATCGCGACGGCGAAGTTGAAATCCTGGCGGATGCCGAGGCGGTGGCGCGCGATCATGCCGTAGAGCGTGCGCGGATAGTTGGCCGCCTTCTCGAGCCAGCGCCGCGCGCTCGCGGAATCGCCCGCCGATTCGTGGGCGCGCGCCGCCCAATAGGCCGCGCGGGCCTGCGGCCACTCGTTGGCGCGCTGCATGTTCGCGACCCACTCGAACTGCTGCGCCGCTTCGCGCTGCTTGCCGGTCTTCCAGCCGGCGAGCCCGGCGACCCAGGCCGCGTTCGGCACCGCGTCGCGCGAGCGCGTCGCCGCCGAGGCCAGCGCGTAGGCGCGGTCGAAGCGTCCGCCCTGGAGATAATAGATCGCGAGCTCGGTCTTGAGCGTGTCGACGCGCGCCGCGCCCAGCGCGCGCTCGGCGTTCGGGCCGTTCAGGACGCTCTCGGCGCCCTCGTAGTTGCCGCGCCGCAGCTGGAGCTGGTAGGCGCCCTGCACCGTCCCGACTCCGCGCGCGGTGTAGCCGTGCCGGCGATAGTCGGGTTGCGGCCTGGGCTTGCGCGACGTCGTGGTGATCGCGCCGTCTTCGCCGCCGGCGTCGGCCCGGCGTTTCGCGCGGCCGCGGCGCGCCGGCTCGCCGCCATGGGCGAGCTGCGCGATGCGCGACGCGTCGGGATGATCGGAATACTTGGCGAGCCAGTCGCGGATCTCGGCCGGCTTGGCCGGATAGCCGTCGAGGTAGCGCGCGGCCAGAACGTGGCCGAGCAGCGAGCGGTCTTCGAGCTGGGCGATCAGCCGGTCCGCCGCGGCCCAATCGCCCTTCTGCTGATGGGCGGCGATGCGGCGGTAGAGGTCCGCGTCCTTCTCGGCGATCGCGCGCGGCACTTCGGGCAGCGCCGGGCGCCAGCTGCCGTAGCCATAGGCGGGATCGCGCTTGCCGATGGCGCCGGGATCGATTCCGCCGCGGTCCGTGCACGCCGGCACGGCGGCGGCGGCCACGAGCGGCAGCATCGCGAGGAAGCGCGGCAAGCGAATCGTGCGGGGCAGGGCGGGCGTCACTATCGTCCTCCGAATCCGTTTCGTCGGTTCGTCGCGTCCGTCCGGGATCCCCTCACCCGCGAAGGCGCGTCCCGAGGCGCGCCGAGGGAGCAGACAGGCACGGCTTCTCTAACCCAGGGCGCCGGCCTCGGCCAAGCGCGCCCTTATCGCCATAAGATCGCGCCAAGCCTCCCGCTTGGCGCCCGGCGTGCGCAACAGATACGCGGGATGGAACATCGCCATCGCCGCGATCGGCGGCTCGCCGCGCTCCAGCATCCCTTGCGTGCGGAAGTCCTGCCACCGGCCGCGCAGCCGCGTGATGCCCTCGGCGCGGCCGAGCAGCGTCTTGGCCGAGGGCCCGCCCAGGAAGACGAGCACCTTCGGCCGCGCCAGCTCGATATGACGCATCACGAAAGGCAGGCACAGCGCGATCTCCTCGCTCGACGGCTCGCGATTGCCCGGTGGGCGCCAGAACAGGATGTTGGTGATGTAGGCGTTTAAAGATCGTGAAAGCCCGATCGTGGCGATCATGCGGTCGAGCAGCTGGCCGCTGACGCCGACGAACGGCTTGCCGATGCGGTCTTCGTCCGCGCCGGGCGCCTCGCCGACGAACATCGCCGGCGCGCCCTCGGCCCCGTCCGCGAACACCGTGTGCGTCGCCGTCTCCTTGAGCTGGCAGCCCTCGAACGCCTCGACCGCGGCGCGCAGATCCGCGAGCGTCGGGGCGGCGAGCGCCGCGGCCCGCGCGGCGCCCAGCGCCGTTTCCGCCGTCACCAGCGCCGCGGGCGCGGCCGGCCGCGTCACGCGCACGGGCGTCGGCGCCGGGCGCGCCGCAGCGGGCGGCGCCGGGCGCGCGGCCGCTGCCGGTGCGGGCGCCGCCGGTGCGGGGGACGGCGGCCGTTGCGCGAATCGGTCCACCGGCGCCTCGGCAATCGCCTCGTCGGCGCCGGCTTCGATTTGCAGCAGCAAGGCGTTTCGCAGCATGTCCCGCGCGGGCATGGCGCAAGCTTAGCACTTGGGCTATTTCTCTCCCAAGGCGCTCCCCGCTGTGGATACAGCGGCCCGGAGGCCTAATTCCCTTATACGCAGCCCCATCCCCGCCTTTCACCCGCCTTATCCGGCACAGCGACAAGACCCAGTTCGATGAGCGGAGAACGCACCGACCGCGAAGCCATGGAATTCGATGTCGTCATCGTCGGCGCCGGGCCCTCCGGCCTGGCCGCGGCGATACGTCTCAAGCAGCTCGCGGCCGCGGAGGGGCGCGAAACCTCCGTCTGCGTGATCGAGAAGGGCTCGGAGGTCGGCGCGCACATCCTCTCCGGCGCCGTGCTCGAGCCGCGCGCGCTCGCCGAGCTGATCCCCGACTGGAGGGAGAAGGAGGCGCCGCTCAACACGCCGGTCAGCGAAGACCGCTTCCTGTTCCTCACCGCCAAGGGCTCGTTTTCCGTCCCGCGCCTGTTCCATCTGCCGGCGCTGAACAATCACGGGAACTACATCATCAGCCTCGGCAATCTCTGCCGCTGGCTGGCGAAACAGGCCGAGGCGCTGGGCGTCGAGATCTATCCGGGCTTCGCGGCCGCCGAAGTTCTCTACGACGAGCAGGGCGCGGTGCGCGGCGTCGCCACCGGCGACATGGGCATCGGCAAGGACGGCGAGAAATCGGAGTCGTTCCAGCCCGGCATGGAGCTGCACGCGAAATACACGTTCTTCGCCGAAGGCTGCCGCGGCTCGCTCGGCCGCCAGCTCTTCCAGCGCTTCAAGCTCGACGCGCACAACCAGCCGCAGACCTACGGCATCGGCTTGAAGGAGCTGTGGGAGATCGATCCGGCCCGGCACAAGCCCGGCCTCGTACTGCACACGGCGGGCTGGCCGCTCGACCGCAAGACCTATGGCGGCTCGTTCCTCTATCACCTCGAGAACAACCAGGTGGCCGTGGGCTTCGTGATCGGGCTCGATTACGAGAATCCCTGGCTCAGCCCCTACGACGAGTTCCAGCGCTTCAAGACGCATCCGGCGATCCGCCCGTTCTTCGAGGGCGGGCGGCGGATCGCCTATGGCGCGCGCGCGCTGAACGAGGGCGGCCTGCAGAGCCTGCCGACGCTCGCCTTCGCCGGCGGCGTGCTGATCGGCTGCGAGGCCGGCACGCTCAACATGGTCAAGATCAAGGGCACGCACACGGCGATGAAGTCGGGCATGCTCGCGGCCGAGGCGGCATTCCGCGCGCTCGGCGCCGGGCGCGCGCACGACGCGCTCGCCGAATATTCCGACGCGCTGCATGCGAGCTGGGTGGTGCGCGACGATCTCTGGAAGGCGCGCAACGTGCGGCCGGGCTTCAAGTGGGGCCTGATCGGCGGCACGCTCAACGCCGGCATCGATCAGAAGGTGTTCCGCGGCAAGGCGCCGTGGACGCTGAAGCACGCGCACCGCGACAACGAGACGCTGAAGCCCGCGGCCGAGTGCGAGAAGATCGAGTATCCGAAGCCGGACGGGAAGATCGCGTTCGACAAGCTCTCCTCGGTGTTCATCTCCAACACCAACCACGAGGAGAACCAGCCCGCGCATCTCCGCCTCAAGGACGCCACGATTCCGGTCGAGCACAATCTCGCGCTCTACGCGGCGCCGGAGCAGCGCTATTGCCCGGCCGGCGTCTACGAGATCGTGCGCGACGACGCCGGCGCCAATCCGCGGCTCCAGATCAATGCGCAGAACTGCGTCCACTGCAAAACCTGCGACATCAAGGATCCCAGGCAGAACATCGTCTGGGTCGTGCCCGAAGGGGGCGGCGGACCCAATTACCCGAACATGTGACGAGGCCCATCCCGTGACATCGCCGCTCCGTTTCGCCCGCCGCGCGCTGCCGGTCCTGCTGATCGCGGCGGCGCTGCCGTTCGCCGCCGCGGCGCAGGACGCCTTCTCCTCGCGGCTCGGCGCCTATCTGGCCGGCCGCATCGCGGCGGCCGAGCGCGACATGGGCGCGGCCTCGCGCTACTACGCGCATGCGCTCGAAGCCGATCCCGCGAACGCCGAGCTGCGCGGCCAAGCGTTCCAGGCGCATCTCGCGGCCGGGCGGATCGACGAGGCCTTGAAGCTGGCCGAGGCGCTCCGGCGCGACGCCGAATCGTCGAACATCGCCACCATCGTGCTGGCCGCCGCCGCGGCGAAGAAGGGCGATTTCGCCGGGGCCCGCCGGCTGGTCCAGGCGCTGCCCGAAACCGGCGCCAACCGCCTGCTGAAGCCGGGCTTCCTCGCCTGGGCCGCCTTCGGGCTCAACGATCATGCCGGCGCGGCCGAGGCGCTGCGCGCGCTCGCCGGCGTCGAGGGGCTGCGCGTCTTCCTCGAGCTGCACATGGCGCTCATCCACGACGCCGCGGGCCGAACGGCCGAGGCGGACCGCTTCTACGGCTCGGCCGTGGGCGGCGTCGATGCCGCGCCGCTGCGCGTGGTCCAGGCCTATGCGAGCTTCCTCGCGCGCAACGGCCGGCGCGCCGACGCGATCGCGCTGTGGGACAAATATCGCGCCTCCAGCCCCGACAGCTCGGTCGCCGAGAACGCGCGCCAGCGGCTCGCCGAGGGCAAGACCCCGGCGCGCATCGCCGCCAAGGCGCCCGACGGCATGGCCGAGCTGCTGCTCAATCTCGCGGGCGCGCTGCAGCAGGACAGCGCCTCGCTTCCGGCGCTGATCTATTCCCGGCTCGCGGACTATCTCCGCCCCGACGATGCCGACACGCTGAACCTGATCGCCGGGCTGCTCGAGAGCGACGATCAGAACGAAGACGCGGTGGCGCTATATCGGCGCATCCCGCGCGATTCCGATCTCTCGTGGTCCGCGCGGCGCGCGGCCGCGGCCAATCTCGCGCAGCTCAAGAAGGTCGACGAGGCCGCCCGGCTGCTCGAGGACATGGCCGGCGAGCGCCGCGACCGCTGGGACGCCCTGCTGCTGCTCGGCAACCTCTGGCGCTCCGAAAAGCAGTACGCCAAGGCGGTGGAGGCCTACGACCGCGCCGCGGCGCGCATTCCGAAGCTCGAAGAGCGCCACTGGAACCTGCTTTACGTGCGCGGCATCGCGAACGAGCGCGCCAAGAACTGGCCGCGCGCCGAGGCCGATTTCAAGAAGGCGCTCGAGCTCAAGCCCAACGAGCCCTACGTGCTCAACTACCTCGCCTACACCTGGGTCGATCGCGGCGAGCATCTCGAGGAAGCGAAGCGCATGCTCGACGAGGCGGTGCGCCAGAAGCCCGAGGACGGCGCGATCGTCGACTCGGTCGGCTGGGCGTATTTCCGGCTCGGCAACATGGAAAAGGCGCTCGAATATCTCGAGAAGGCCGTCGAGCTCACGCCCGAGGATCCGGCGATCAACGATCACCTGGGCGACGTCTACTGGCGCGTCGGCCGCCGCGCCGAGGCGCGCTTCCAGTGGAGCCGCGCGCTCTCGCTCAATCCGGAACCCGAGGACGTACCGAAGATCAAGGAGAAGCTCGAAAAGGGGCTGCCTGCCGCGAAGCCATGAGCGCGGAGGCGGTGCGGCGCGCGGCGCCGGCCAAGATCAATCTCTATCTCCACGTCGTCGGCCGGCGCGCCGACGGCTATCACCTGCTCGACAGCCTCGTCGCGTTCGCCGCCGTGCACGACACGGTCGTCGCGGAAAAGGCGGATGCACTCACGCTCGCGGTCGCGGGGCCGTTCGCCGCGGCGTTGAGCGCGGAGTCCGACAATCTCGTGTTGCGCGCGGCGCGGGCGCTGGCCGACGCCGCGGGCGTTCCGCCCCGCGCTGCGCTGCGCCTCGTCAAGCGCCTGCCGGTGGCGTCGGGGATCGGCGGCGGCTCGGCCGATGCCGCGGCGGCGCTCTTGGCCGTGGCCGATCTCTGGCGCGTCGCGCCGGAGCCCGCTGCGCTCGCCGCGCTCGCCTTGAAGCTCGGCGCCGACGTTCCGGTCTGCCTCGCCGGCCGTGCGGCACAGATGGGCGGCATCGGCGAAACGATCGATCCGGCACCGCCGCTGCCGCCGGCGCCGCTGGTGCTCGTCAATCCGCTCGTGCCGCTGCCGACGCCTTCGGTGTTCAAGGCACGCAGCGGCCCGTTCTCGCAGCCGGCGCCGCTCGCGTCCGCGCCGCGCGACGCGCGCGATCTCGCCGAGGCGCTGGCGGCGCGCCGCAACGATCTCACCGCAGCCGCGTGCAGGATCGTGCCCGCGATCCAGGACATCCTCGCGGCGCTCGAAGCGCGGCCGGGCTGTCTGCTCGCCCGCATGTCGGGCAGCGGCGCCACCTGCTTCGCGCTGTTCGCGCGCGCCGACGAGGCGCGCGCCGCGGCCGCTTCGATCCGCGCGGCCAGGCCGGGCTGGTGGGTGGAAGCGAGCGGCCTAATCGGCGATGCGTCGGGGCTCGCGCCGGAGCCCGGCTGAACGGCGGCTCAGCCGCGCTTGCGGAAACGGCGATAATGCTCGGAGACGAGCTCGGTCGCGCGCTCCTGCTGGTCGCGCGGCATCGCGGTCGAGAATTCCTCGACCTTCTGCGTCGCCTGCGAATGCGCCTGCTCGGCGGCGAGGATGCACCACTTCATCGCCAGCACCTGGTCCTTCCGGGTGCCGATGCCGCGCTCGTAGACGCGGCAGAGCGTGTATTGCGCGTTGGGCTCGTCGAGCTCGGCGGCGCGCTCCAGCATCTTGCGCGCGGCCTCTTCGTCTTTCGCGATGCCTTTGCCCTCGAGCAGCGCGATGCCGACATAGGTGATGGCGGCCGAGAAATTCTGGTCGGCGGCCTTCTGCCACCACAGCACCGCCTCGA
Organism: Candidatus Odyssella sp.; assembly: GCA_016792765.1. Lineage (GTDB taxonomy): Bacteria > Pseudomonadota > Alphaproteobacteria > Bin65 > Bin65 > SBBV01. The sequence goes on along the minus strand of JAEULD010000229.1, from coordinate 28,376 downwards.
CCTCGTTCTTCGGCACGCCGAGCCCGCGCTGATAGAGCAGGCCGAGCGCATATTGCGCGCGCGCGAGGTTGCCCTTCTCGGCGGCGCGGCGGAACATCTGCGCCGCGGCCGGGAAGCTGCGCGGCACGCCGTCGCCCTTGAGATAGAGCTCGCCGAGGATGTACTGCGCCTCGGCGTTATCCGCCTCGGCGGCTTTCCTGTACCAGTCGAGATGCGCCGAGGGCGGCTTCGGCATGTCTTTCGCCGCCACGCGCGCGAGATCGGTTTCCGGCCCGGCGTCGGGCAGCGGCGATTTCTCGGCGGGCTTCGCCTCGGCGGGCTTGGCCGGCGGCGCCGGCGCGGCGGGCGGCTTCGCGGCGTCGGGCGCCTTGGCGATGTCCGCGGGCTTGGCGGCCTCGGGCGGCTTGGGATCGGGCGCCTTCGCGGTCTCGGGCTTGGCCGGCTCGGCGGGCTTGGGCGGCGCGGCATCGGGCAACGCGGCGGTGTCGGCCTTGGGCGCCTCCGCGGCCGGCGCCGCGGTCTCGGCGGGGCCGCCCATGCGCTTCTGAATCTCAGGCAACGCCCAGATGCCCACGGCGACGAGGGTCAGCACGCCGAGTGCGACCAGGAGCGGCACGGTGCTGCGGCGGCGCTTACGCACGGCGACGGACGCCGCGCCTGCGGGCGCTGCGGCCGGCGCCGCCGCGGCGTCGCCGGGTTTGCTGCCGCGCGCGAGCACGTCGCGCACCGAGCTCGCCTCGGGCAGCGGCGGTTCGGGCGGCGGCGCCTCGGGCGCGGCAGGCGTTCCGATGCGGGCGCGGAAGCGCGGCGGCGCGTCGCTGCGCGGCGCCGGCGGAACCGTGCGCGAAGGACTCGCCGGTTCGGGCGCCGCCGACGGCGGGGCGGAGAGCGGCGGCGCCGACAGCGGGGGCGCGGACGGCGCGCGGCTCGCCACGGCGGTCTCGCCGGTGCCGGTGTTGGTGAGGATCGCGCGGCTCAGCCACTCCGCCAGCGAAAGCCCCTGCTGATCGGCCGCCGATTTGGCGCGTTCGAGATGGCGCGCGATCGCCTGGACCGCCTCCTCGGCGTTGGGCTGGCCCGTGGTGCCGGGCACGATTTCGCGCGACGGGCCGTCGGGGACGATGCCCGACCGGCGCGCATTTTCGAGGATCGTGCGCGAGAGCCATTCCTGCAGCGAAATGCCCGCCGCCTCGGCGGCGCGGCGCGCCGCGGCCATGGCCTCGGAATCCAGCGATTTGTAGCTCACGCGCCGCCCCTCGGGCGGCAGGGCTTCGTTCATGGCCTGTCCGCGTATCGATTCTGACCTTGGAGGGCCCTACATCCGGCCATTGTAGGGAAGAATCCAAGAAACACAAGCGTTTGTGGTGTAACCGGCCCGCGGCGCCGCCGATTCCGAGAGCCTCGCCGGGCGGCCTGCCGGGTTTCAGGCACCCGTGCCGCCGCCATTGATACGGGCCAGGATACGGCCCAATTCCTCACGACTCGTATAATGCAGCGTAATCACGCCGACCCCGTTGCGCTCGCTGATCGCGCAGCGCACGCCGAGCGCGTTGGCGATGGTGCGCTCCAGCAGGTCGGTCGAAATCACGTCGGTCTCGCGCGGCGCGCGCTGGTCGCTCGGCCGGCGCGCGGTCGGGGCGGCGGGCCGCGGCTCCTCGGCGCGCGGCGGCTCGGCCTGGCCCTCGACGGATTGCAGGCGCTGCGCAGCCGGCGCCGCCGGCAGCGACAAGGCGCGGCTTTCGCGCGCGAACGGCGCGGTGCCGAGCGCCTCGATCGAATCGTCGGTCGGCGCGTCCTGCAGCACGCTGGCGTCCACCATCTCGGCGCCGCGGCCGGAGACGCGCACGAGCTGCTCGGTCTGATAGATGTCGAGCCGCTTCTCGACGATGTCGCGCGCGATCGCCTCGGGATTGGGCGCGTCGAGCAGCGCGCGCGCGTGCATGACGGTGATCTCGCCCTTCTCGAGCATCGCGCGCACGGCCTTGGGCAGGTTGAGGATGCGCACCATGGTCGCGACATGGGCCGCGGGCTTGCCGGCGAGGCGGGCGGCGCGGTCGGTGTCGAGGCCCGCGTCGTTGAGCAGGCGGAGATAGACGTTCGCCTCGGTCAGCGGCGAGACCGGGCCGCGGCGGAGCTGGTCGACGAGCCCCTGCTCCAGCGCCTCCTGGTCCGAGGCCTCGCGCAGGATCACCGGGATCTGGCGCACATAGGCGCGCCGCGCCGCGTGCCAGCGGTCGATGCCGCTGATGATCTCGAACTGGCCCTGCGCCCCGGCCTTGGCGCGCACCAGCAGCGGCTCGAGCATGCCGCTCGCGCGCCATTTGTCGAGCGCCGCCTGGATATCGTCTTCCTTGGGGCTGGCCAGCGCCGCGAAGCGCGACGGCTGCAGCGAATCGGTCGCCACCAGGCGCGGCGCCTCGCCGGCCGGCGATGGGAGCGCAGACGCGGTTGCGGCCAGGGCCGGCGCGGGCTCCGGCACGGCGCCGCGCTCCGCCGACGCTTCTGGCGCGGCGGGTTCGGGCGCCCGCTCGGGGGCTTTCGCCGCCGTCCGCAGCGCCGCGCGCGGCGCGGGTGAAGCGGCAAGCGGCGCAACGGCCGCCGCGAGCGGCGCGATCTGATCCGCGGTGGCCGGGCGCAGCGAAAGTCCGGGCGCCGGCGCGCCGGGGCGCTGCGGCATCAGCACGGTGGGGCGCGGCGGCGGCTGCGGCAGCGAGAAGGGCGGCGCCGCGGGCCGCTCGCCGGCATCCGGGGCCGTCGTGTCGGCCGGGCGCTCGCCGGCCACGAGCGTGTCGGCTCCGGCGCGGCCGGCCGTCGCCGCGAAGCCGCCGAACGCCGGCGGCGCGGCCGAGGGCGCGATGGAAAGGCCCTGCGGGACCGCAGGCAGCGGCGCGAGCGGCGGCGGCGTCAGCGGGCGCACCGGCGGCGCCGGCTTGGCGACGGCGGCGGGAGCCGCCGGCGCTTTCAGCTCCATGGCGCTCGTATATTTGATGAGCTGCGCCAGCCACGCGTCGAGATCCATCCCCGCGGCGGAGGCGGCCCGTTCGGCCGCTTCACGCGCCTCGGGCGAAATCTCGACGAAGCTCCAAGACGACTTTATTTCGTTCATCCCGGCCCCTGGCGGACCCTGACGCCGACCCGGCGCGAACTATATTACAGTCCGATTCGCGAATGAATCCCGAATAATGCGCTTCGCCTGCGGCCCGCGGCCCGGTTGCCGGGCGGGCGCGAAGGCGTTAGAGCAACGGCGCGGCCGGGCTGGGGCGTCGCCAAGCGGTAAGGCACCGGATTTTGATTCCGGCATTCGTAGGTTCGATCCCTACCGCCCCAACCAGCCTTCGCCGGCCGGCAGGCCGCATGATGCTGATCACGTATCGGGGGACATGCCGCCACTTCGCATCGGCATCATCGGCTGCGGCCTGATCGGCAGGAAGCGCGCCGACGCGGCGCAACGGCTCGGCCACGCGGTGGCGGCGGTGTCCGACCCCGACGACGCGCGCGCCGCCGCGCTCGCCCAAGCGATGGGTGCCCAGGCCTGCGCCGATCCGGCCGCGCTCGCCGCGCTGCCGCTCGATCTCGTCGTCGTGGCGACGCCGCACGACGCGCTGGCGCCGCTCGCCGCGCGCATGATCGCGGCGGGCCGGCACGTGCTGATCGAGAAGCCCGGTGCGCGCCATGCGCGCGAGCTGGCGCCGCTCGCGGACGCGGCGCGGGCCCGGGGCGTCCTCGTCCGCGTCGGTTTCAACCATCGCTTCCATCCCGCGGTACGGAAGGCGCGCGCGCTCGTCGCGGGCGGCGCCGCCGGAGACCTGCTCTATGTCCGCGGCCGCTACGGCCATGGCGGGCGGCTCGGCTACGAGAAGGAATGGCGCTTCCGGCCGGAAATCTCCGGCGGCGGCGAGGCCATCGACCAGGGCACGCACCTCGTCGATCTCGCGCGCTGGTTCCTCGGCGATTTCGCGGAGATCGAGGGGCACGCCGCCTCGTTCTTCTGGCCCGGCAGCGTCGAGGACAACGCGTTCTTCCTGCTGCGCACGGCAGCCGGGCAGGTCGCGCAGCTCCATGCGAGCTGGACCGAATGGAAGAACCTCTTCTCGTTCGAGATCTTCGGGCGCACCGCCAAGCTCGCGATCGACGGGCTCGGCGGCAGCTACGGCACGGAGCGGTTGACGTTCTACAAGATGAAGCCCGAAATGGGCCCGCCCGACATCGAGAGCTGGGAGTTTCCCGGCCCCGATCTCTCGTGGGACGAAGAGCTCGCGGCCTTCGCCGAGGATATCCGGCTGGGTCGTGCGCCCGATCCCGGACTCGCCGACGCCGCCGCCGCCCTCGCCATCGCCCAATCCGTCCGCGCCAAGAGCGACTATGATCATAGCCTGTAGCCCGTTGCGCATCTCGATCGGCGGCGGCGGCACCGATCTTCCCTCCTACTATCGGCGCAACGGCGGCGATCTGATCGCGGCGGCGATCGACAAATACATCTACGTCACCGTCACCGAGCCGTTCTTTCCCGGCATCTATCTGAAGTATTCGGCGCTGGAGAAGGTGGAGCGCGTCGACGAGGTGCGGCACAACATCCTGCGCGAGGCGCTGCGCGAGTTCCTGCCGCAGGGGGAGACGCCGGCGATCGAGATCACGACGCTCGCCGACGTGCCGGCCGGCACCGGCCTCGGCTCGTCGTCGAGCTTCACCTGCGCGCTGCTCCAGGCGCTGTCCGCGCACTGGCACCGCTTTCTCGACCGTCCGCAGCTCGCCGAGCTGGCCTGCGCGATCGAGATCGACCGGCTCGGCGCGCCGATCGGCAAGCAGGACCAGTATGCGGCGACGTTCGGCGGGCTGCGCCGCTACGTCTTCAATCCCGACGATTCGGTGACGATCCGGGAGATCAAGATCGCGCGCGAGAAGATCGCGCTGCTCGAGGATTCGCTGCTGCTGTTCTTCACCGGCAAGACGCGCGCGGCCGGCGATATCCTGGCCGAGCAGAAATCGCGCACCGAAGCCGCCGACGCCGCGATGCTCGCCAATCTCGACGAGGTGAAGACGATCGGGCAGGAGATCGGCGCGGCGCTCGAGGCCGGGGATTTCGCGGCCTACGGCGAGCTCATGCACCGCCATTGGGTGCGGAAGCAGGAGCGCTCGAAATCCATGGCCAATCCGCGCATCGCCGAAATCTATGCCCATGCGCGCGCCAACGGCGCGGCGGGCGGCAAGCTCGTCGGCGCGGGCGGCGGCGGGTTCCTGCTGTTCTACGCGCCCGAGCCCAACCGCCTGCGCCGCGCGATGGAGGGGCAGGGCCTGCGCGAGCTGCGCTTCGGCTTCGATCAGTCCGGAACGCGCATCCTCGAGACATGATCGAAGAGGCGCTGATCCTCGCGGGCGGCCTGGCGACACGGCTCGGCCCGCTCACCGCCCGCCGGCCGAAATCGCTGATCGAGGTGGAGGGCACGCCGTTCGTCTGCCTGCAGCTCGATCTGCTGAAGCGCAACGGCGTGCGCCGCGCGGTGCTCGCGGTCGGCCATCTCGCCGAGGCGATCGAGGCCGTGGTCGGCGACGGCGCGCGCTTCGGCGTCGAAATCCGCTACAGCCACGACGGTCCCGTGCGGCTCGGCACCGGCGGCGCCGTGATGAAGGCGCTGCCGCTGCTGGGAAGCCCGTTCTTCGTGCTCTACGGCGATTCCTACCTCACCTGCGACTACCGCGCGGTCGCGCGGCGGTTCGAAAGCGTGCCCGGCGCCGAGGGGCTGATGACGGCGTTCCGCAACGAGGGCCGCTGGGGCGCCAGCAATCTCCGCTGCGAAGGCGGCATCATCGTGAAATACGACAAGGCCGACCGCGACCCCGCGATGCGGCACATCGACTACGGCCTGAACGTGCTGACGCGCGAAGCCTTCGCCGGTTTCGCGGACGGCGCGGAGTTCGATCTCAGCGCCGTGTTCCAGCGCCTGCTTGCGCGCGGCCGCCTCGCGGCGTGCGAAGTACCCGAGCGGTTCTACGAGATCGGCTCGCACGAGGGCCTCGCCGACCTCGCGGCCTATCTGCGCGGGCAGCGCGGGTAGGGGCGCGCCCGTGCGAACCCCTCCGGTGCGGCAGGCGGTGATCGTGGCCGGCGGGCGCGGCACGCGGCTCGGCGCGATCGCGGCGGACACGCCGAAGCCGCTGCTCGACGTGGGCGGCCGCCCGTTCGTCGAGCACCTGTTGTTCGAACTCGGCCGCATCGGCGTCGAGGAGGTCCTGCTGCTGGTCGGCCCGCATCGCGCGGCCTTCGCGCGGGCGCTGCGGCCGGCGCGCCGGTCCGCGCCGCGGCTGGCGCTGATCTCCGAGCCCGAGCCCGCCGGCACCGCGGGCGCGCTCTGGCATGCGCGCCGGCGGCTCGCGCCGCGCTTCTTCCTGCTGAACGGCGATTCGATCCTCGACGGAAACCTGCTGCGCCTCGCGGCGGCGATGGCCGAAGACCGCGCGGCGGCCGGCGCCGTCGCGGCGCTCGCGGTGCCCGACGCCGCGCGCTACGGCCGCATCGCGTGCGCGGGCGATCGCATCGTGGCCTTCCGCGAGAAGGGTGCGGGCGGGCCCGGCCTCGTCAATGCCGGCGTCTATCTGTTCGACCGCGAACGCGTGCTGCGGCAGGTCGCCCGGCCGCCGCTCTCGCTGGAGCGCGACGTTCTGCCGGCGCTCGCCGCCGAGGGCGCGCTGCGTGCGGTGCGGTTCGCGGGGCGCTTCATCGATATCGGCCTGCCCGACTCCCTTGCCGAGGCGCGCGGCCTGTTCCCGGCCTGGCATCGCCGGCCCGGTGCGATCGTCGAACTCGGCGCGCTGGCCGCCGCGGGCGGCGCGGCAACCCGGACGCGCTGGCGCAAGGGCGCGGCCGGCGCGCTGCGCCGCCTCAACGACGCCGGATACTACGCGATCGTGCTCGCCCCCGGCGTGTCACGGGGGCCCGCGCTGCGCCGCCGCCTCAACGCCGCGCTGCAGCGGCAGGGCGCGCATATCGACGCGCTCTATGCCGCCCGTTCGGACTCGGCCTTCGATGCGCTGCTCGAATCGGCGCGCGCGGAGTGGCGGATCGCCGAAGCGGGCGGCCTGCTCGTCACCGGCGGCCCGCGCATCGTTCCGCAAACGCCGCCTTGTCTCGCCGTCTTCCGCGCGCAAGGGGATCTCGACGCGGTCGTTGCAGCGGCGGTGCCGGCGCAACCTTGACACGATTCGGCGCGCGCGAGATTTGGTCTTGACCGGAGACACCCGGCCCGCGCCAATGAGTTCCGCAGCATCCGCCTCCCACCGGCCCGACCGCGCATGACGCACGACCCCGCAACGATCGAGCGGCTGTATTGCCAGCTCCGCCGCATCCGGCGCGTGGAGGAAGAGATCGTCCGCATCTATCCCACCGACAAGATCAAGAGCCCGGTGCATCTCTCGATCGGCCAGGAAGCGGTGGCGGTGGGCGTCTGCGACAATCTCGGCCCGGACGACATCCTCTACGGAACCTATCGCGGCCACGCGATCTATCTCGCGAAAGGCGGCAACCTCGACCGCATGATGGCCGAGCTCTACGGCAAGCAGGACGGCCTCGCCGCCGGCAAGGCGGGCTCGATGCATCTCGGCGACGTCGCCGCGGGCATGATCGGCACCAGCGCCATCGTCGGCACCACGCTGCCCTTGTCGCTCGGCCACGCCTTCGCGCTGAGGCGGCGCGGGTCGGCGGCGATCGTCTGCGTCTTCTTCGGCGAAGGCGCCATGGACGAGGGCGTGTTCCACGAGACGGCGAATTTCGCCGCGCTCAAGAAACTTCCGATCCTGTTCGTGTGCGAGAACAATCGCTATGCCATCTACTCGCATGTGAAGGACCGCATGCCCGAGGTGAACCTCTGCGAGCGCGCCGAGGCCTATCGCATCCCGGCCAGGCGCATCGCCGGCGGCGACATTTTCGCGATCCGGGCCGCCGCGGCGGAGGCGGTCGCCGCGGTGCGCGCCGGCGGCGGCCCGCGCTTCCTCGAATGCGAGACGCAGCGCTGGCGCGACCATGTCGGCCCCGGCGAGGATCTCCACATCGGCTACCGCACGGCGGCCGATCTCGCGTCGTGGCGCGCCGGCGATCAGAACGCGCGGCTCGCCGGCCTGCTCGGCGCCGCCGCGCGCGAGCGCATCGACGCCGAGGTCGAGGCCGAGATCGCGCGCGCGATGGATTTCGCCGAGAAGAGCCCGTTCCCCGCCGCCCACACGATGTACGACCATGTCTACAGGTAGGCGCGGCGGGCGCGAGCTCAGCTACGCGCAGGCGATCGGCGAGGCGATCCGCCAGGAGATGGAGCGCGACGCCGGCGTGTTCGTCTACGGCCTCGGCGTCGACGATCCCAAGGGCATGTACGGCACGACGCTCGATCTCCACCGCGTCTTCGGCGCCGACCGCTGCTTCGACACGCCGCTGGCCGAGGACGCGATGACCGGCTTCGGCGTCGGCGCGGCCATCGCCGGCATGCGCCCGATCCACGTGCATCAGCGCATGGATTTTCTCATGCTCTGCATGAACCAGCTCGTCAACATGGCGGCGAAGCAGAGCTACATGAGCAACGGCGCCGTGCACGTGCCGCTCGTCGTGCGCGCGATCATCGGGCGCAGCTGGGGGCAGGGCGCCCAGCACAGCCAGGCGTTCCACTCCTATTTCATGCACGTGCCGGGCCTGAAGGTGCTGGCGCCGTCGACGCCGCACGACGCCAAGGGCTGCATGATCGCCGCGATCCGCGACGACAATCCGGTGATCGTCATGGAGCACCGCATGCTCTACGGCAATCGCGGCATCGTGCCCGAGGCGCCCTACGCCGCGCGGTTCGGCCAGGCGCGCGTGCTGGCCGAAGGCGACGACGTCACGATCGTCGCCATCAGCCACATGGTCGTGGAGGCGTTGCGCGCGCGGCCTTTGCTCGCAGAGATCGGGCTCTCGGCCGAGATCGTCGACCCGGTCAGCCTGGCGCCGCTCGACGTCGGCACGATCGCGGAGTCGGTGGCGAAGACCGGCCGCCTCGCGGTCGTCGACACGAGCTGGGCCGCCTGCGGCGCCGGCGCCGAGATCGTCGCCGCCGTGCACGAGCGCTTGCAGGGCAGGCGGGCATTCAGCGCGCTGCGCCTCGGCTACGAGCCGACGCCATGCCCGACGACGCGGCCGCTCGAAGACGTGTACTATCCGAGCGCCAAGAGCATCGCCGCGAAGGTGGCCGCGCTCGCCGGCCGCGCGCCCGGCGACTGGCAGGCGCGCGACATCGTCGCGCGCGAGATCGCGGAGTTCCGGGGGCCGTTCTGAGAATTCGGCAGAGCAGGGGGATGCGTTGACGAACCGGCACGAAGACCTGATGCGCGCGGTGCGCGCGAGCGTCGAGGCCTATTGCTCGGGGACGCAGAACTACGCGTTCGATCCGGCGAAGCCCGTCGTCCGCCTGCACGAGCCGACGTTCGGCGCGGAGGAGATCAACGCCGCGCTCGAATGCATGCTCACCACCCATGTCACGATGGGTCCGAAGGTGAAGGCGTTCGAGCGCGAATTCGCCGACAAGCACGGCTGGCGCCACGGCGTCATGGTCAATTCCGGCTCGTCGGCCAATCTCCTGGCCGTGGCCGCCCTCGCCAACGCGCAGACCGAGAACGGCCTCAGGCCCGGCGACGAGGTGATCGTGCCCGCGCTGTCGTGGTCGACGACGGTGTGGCCGCTGATCCAGCTCGGCCTCGTGCCGGTGATCGCCGATCTCGATCCGCGCACGCTGAACATCGATCCCAACGAGATCGAGCGCGCGATCGGCCCCAAGACGCGCGGCGTGATGATCGTGCCGGTGTACGGCAATCCGTGCGACATGGATGCGATCGTCGATATCTGCCGGCGGCGCAACCTGGTCTTGATCGAAGACAGCTGCGAAGCGCTCGGCGCCAGCTACGGCGGCAAGCCGGTCGGCACGTTCGGCCGCGTCGCGACCTTCAGCTTCTACTACTCGCACCACATCACGACGCTCGAGGGCGGCATCTGCGTCACCGACGACGGCGACCTGGCCGAGACGATGCGGATCCTGCGCGCGCATGGCTGGGTGCGCGAGGTGGAAGACAAGCAGCGCTGGCTTTCGCAGTATCCCGACATCGATCCGAAATTCCTGTTCGTCAACGTCGGCTACAATCTCCGCGCCACCGAGCCGCAGGGCGCCATGGGCTCGGTGCAGTTGAAGAAGCTCGACCGCTTCGTCGAGATGCGCCGCGCCTCGGCGGCGGCCTACCGCACGGCCCTGCAGCGCTTCGACAACCATTTCGCATTCCAGGAGGAGACTCCCAAGGGGCGGCATTCCTGGTTCGGCTTCAGCCTCGTGGTGCGCGAGGGCTCGAAGTTCGGCGCGCGCGACTTGATGGCGGCGCTCGGGCGCGCGAACATCGAGACGCGGCCGATCATCGCCGGCAACATTGCGCGCCAGCCGGCGCTCAAGCACTATGCGCACCGCACGGTCGGCGACCTCCGGCATTCGACGTCGGTCATGCAGCGCGGCTTCTCGTTCGGCAACCATCAGGCGATCGACGACGCCGCGCGCGCCTATGTCGTCGAGCACATCGCGAAGTTCGTGAGCGAGCGCGGTTGAGCGGGGGCTGCGGAGGCGCCATGGCGGCAAAGACCGCGTTCATCACCGGCATCACCGGCATGGTCGGCTCGCATCTGGCCGACTACCTGATCGCCAAGACCGATTGGGAGATCGTCGGCCTCTGCCGCTGGCGCAGCCCGCTCGACAATCTGCGCGCCCATATCCCGCGCATCAATCGCGGCGAGCGCATCCGCCTCGTCTACGGCGATCTGCGCGACGAGCTCTCGATCGGCGAAGCGGTGCGCCACGCCGCCCCCGACTACGTGTTCCATCTGGCGGCACAGAGCTTCCCGCGCACCAGCTTCGACGCGCCGCTCGACACGCTCGAAACCAACGTGCAGGGCACCGCGCGCGTGCTCGATGCCGTCAAGCGCTGGGCGCCGCGGGCGGTCGTCCACGTCTGCTCGTCGTCGGAAGTGTTCGGCCGCGTGCCGAAGGAGAAGATTCCGATCGGCGAGGAGTGCACGTTCCATCCGGCCTCGCCCTACGCGATCTCGAAGGTGGGCACCGATCTGCTCGGTCGCTTCTATGCCGAAGCCTACGGCATGACGGTGCTGACAACGCGCATGTTCACGCACACCGGCCCGCGCCGCGGCGACGTCTTCGCCGAATCGACCTTCGCCAAGCAGATCGCGATGATCGAGGCCGAGCTGATCCCGCCGGTGGTGAAGGTTGGCAATCTCGACTCGCTGCGCACGGTGGCCGACGTGCGCGACGCGGTGCGCGCCTACCACATGCTGGTGACGGTCAAGCCGGTGGCCGGCGCTTACTACAACATCGGCGGCACCCATAGCTGCACGGTCGGCGAGATCCTCGACGCGCTGCTGGCGCTCTCGCCCCGCAAGGACGCGATCCGCGTCGAGATCGATCCCGCGCGGCTGCGCCCCATCGACGCCGATCTCCAGGTGCCCGACACGTCGAAGTTCACGGCGCACACCGGCTGGCGGCCCGAGATTCCGTTCGCCGAGACGATGCGCGACCTGCTCGCCTATTGGCGCGAGGAGGTGGCGCGCAAGGGCGCCGCCTTCCTCACGCGCTGAGGCCGGAGGGCGAATTGATCATCACCGCCACTCCGTTCCGCATCTCGTTCCTCGGCGGCGGCACCGACTATCCCGCCTGGTTCAGGCGCAACGGCGGCGCGGTGCTCTCGGTCACGATCAACAAGTACTGCTATCTGCAGTGCCGCAACCTGCCGCCGTTCTTCGAATACAAGAACCGCGTGGTGTGGTCGCGCATCGAGACGACCAAGGACACCGACAGCATCGAGCACCCCGCGGTGCGCGAGGCGATGCGCTATCTCGGCTTCACCGAAGGGCTCGAGGTGCATCATTTCGGCGATCTGCCGGCGCGCACGGGCCTCGGCTCGAGCTCGTCTTTCGCGGTCGGCCTGCTCCACGCTCTGTTCACGCTGCGCGGGGAGGTCGTCGGCAAGCGCCGCCTCGCCGACGAGGCGATCCACCTCGAGCAGACGCTGCTCAAGGAGAACGTCGGCATCCAGGACCAGATCGCCGCCGCGTTCGGCGGCCTCAACCGGGTCGACATCGGCCAGAACGGCGATTACGCCGTGCAGCCGGTGCCGATGAGCGATGCGCGCCGGCAGGCGCTCGAGGAGCACATGATCCTGCTCTTCACCGGCATCGTGCGCCATGCGTCCGACGTCGCAAAGAAGCAGATCGACGCGCTGCCCGGAAAGGAGGCGGTCGTCCGCCGCATGCAGGCGCTGGTGGACGAGGGCCTCGAGGTGCTCGCCAACGGCCGCGACCTGCGCGACTTCGGCGAATTGCTCGACGAAAGCTGGCAACTCAAGCGCTCGCTGTCCGACGCCGTTTCGACGGAGGCGGTCGATGCGATTTACGCCCGCGCGCGTGCGGCCGGCGCCATCGGCGGCAAGCTCCTGGGCGCGGGCGGCGGCGGCTTCATGCTGCTGTTCATGGAGCCGGCGCGGCGCGCGCAGGTGTCGGCGGCGCTCGCCGAATACCTCCAGATCCCGTTCCGCTTCGAGCGCTCGGGCTCGCGCGTCGTGCTGTACGAGCCCGACGCCTGAGCGGCGTCACATCCGCCCGCGGCCGACGAAGCGGCTGCCCAAACTGTCGACGAAGCGGTTGAGCGTCTCGGCGCTGCTGCGCCGGAACGCGGGCTCGAGCGCGGCGATCTTGGCGTTGGCCACATTGCCGGCGTCGTAGACGTGCTCGCCGAACGTCGCGGCCAGGCCGAGGCGTTCGGCCATGTCGCCGAGGCGCACCGAGTCCGTCGAAGCGACGTTGAAGACGCCGCGGATGTCTTCGGCGAGCGCGCGCGCGACGAAGGCGGCGATGTCCTCGTGCAGCACGAAGTTGAAGCGCGAATCGGGATGCAGGAAGACGCGCGGCGCGCGCTCGGTCAGCATGCGCAGCGTCGTGCTCGGGCGCATCGCGGACCCGAGCAGGCTCGCGGGCCTGAGGATCAGGTGGTTCGCGCAGCGCGCCCGCACCAGCGCGTCGGAGAACAGCTTCGCGAGCGGGTAGGGGCCCGCGAGCCGTGCGAGGTCGTAGTCGTCGTCCTCCCGGGCGCCCTGCCGCGGCGCCGGATAGACGTCGATCGACGAGACGAACACGAACTTCCCGTGCGGCAGGCGCGCGAGCCGTTCGGTCAGCAGCACGTTGTCGTCGAGATAGGCGTGGGCGCTGGCCGGCGTCACGCGCTTCTGCGAACCGAACGCGCAATGAAGGATCGCGTCGTAGGGTGCGCCGGCTTCGATCTCGGTCCATGGCGTGGCGCGCGTCATCGGCGTTCCGCCGAGCGCGCGGTGCAAGGCCGCGCCAAGCCCGCTCGCGGTGCCGGTGACGAGCAGCTTCGGCACCGCCGCCATGTCAGTCCTTGGGCACGACGCGGCGCAGCGTATAAGCCTCGCCGGCCATCAATGCCTTGCGCTCGGCCGCGCCGAACGGCCACGGGTCCCACACCGCCGAGATCAACTTGCCGCTGAGCCCGTCGCTGTCGGCCGAGGCGAGCCAGACGGCGAGGTCGGCGGCGCGCGCGGGCGGCGTGCCGCCGTCGGCGAGCAGCTTCTCGATGCGCGCCAGGAAATCGGCCGGCAGCACGCCCTTGCCTTTCTCGAGATACTCGTCGGTGAGCTGGGTCTTCATCGCGCCGGGCGCCACGCAGTTCACGTCGACGGCGGCGCCCAGCTCCAGCGCCAGCGATTCGGCATAGCGCACCAGCGCCGCCTTGGCCGCGCCGTAGGCCGTGATCTTCGGCAGCGGCGCCGTGGCGCCGCCGCCCGAGATCAATACGATCTTGCCGCGCGCGGCGCGGCGGAGATGGGGCAGCGCGAGGCGGCACAGATTCACCGCGCCGAAGAAGTTCACCTCGAACGCCGCGCGCCAGGCCGGCCAGTCCACCTCGTCGACGGTGCCGAACGGCCCGTTGACGCCGGCGCTGTTCGCGACGATGTCGACGCCGCCGAGCGCGCCCGCCGCCGTCTCGACGAGGCGGGCGACGTCGTCCTCGCGCGCGAGATCGGCCGGGCAGACGACGACGGTCGCTTTCGCGCCGGTCTTGCGGATCGCGCCGGCGACGGCTTCGAGCGCCGCGCGCCGCCGGCCCGCGAGCGCGAGCGCCGCGCCCTCGGCGGCGAATCGTTCCGCGATCGCGGCGCCGAGGCCCGAGCCCGCGCCGGTGACGATCGCGCGCTTGCCCGCCAGCTTCATCGCGCGAACCCCACCGCGTAGTACGGCACCGTGTCCATGCCGGCCTCGAGCATTCCGAACGCATCGACGACGCAGGGGCTGCGCATCAGGCGCTTCACGCGCGCGGCGTCGAGCGCCTTGAATTCCGGCCAGTCGGTCATCACTGCGATCGCGTCGGCGCCGCGGATCGCGTCGTCGATGTCGGCGCAGACGCGCACATGGGCGAACGCGGCGCCGTCGAGCGCGCGCACCTTGGGATCGAACGCGCTGATGGCCGTTCCGTGCGGCGCGAGGCGGCGGATCAGTTCCAGCGCCTGCGAGCGGCGCAGCGCGCTGGTGCCCGCCTTGTAGGCGAGGCCGAGCACGGCGACGTTCATCTCCGCGAGTCTCGCGCCGAACAGCTCGACGAGGCGCCGATAAGTCCAGAGCCGGTGCGCGTTGTTGCTCTCGACGATGCGGCCGAGCAGCGGCAGGTCCAGGCTCGTCTCGGCCGCGATGCCCGCGAGATAGACGACGTCGCGCGCCAGCGTGCCGCCGGCGAAGGCCGGCCCGGCGCGCACATAGGCCTTGGCGCCGACGCGCGGATCGCAGCGCAGCGCCCGCTCCACGTCGCGCGCATCCGCGCCGGTCCGCTCGCACAGGCGCGCGATCTCGTTGGAATAGGCGATCGTCGTGGCGAGGAACGTATTGAGCGCGTGCTTCACCATCTCCGCCGAGCGTACCGAGGTGAACAGGATCGTGTCGGTGAAGCGGCGGAACACCGCCTCGAGCCGCGCGCGCGGGCGCTCGCTGTCGGCGCCGATGACGACGTAGCCCGGCTTGCGGAAGACGCCGAGCGCGGCGCCGAGGCGGAGATTCTCGGGGCTGCAGCAGAAATCGGCGGTGCGCCCCCGCGCCTCCGCCGCGAACGCCGCCGCCAGCGCGCCGACGCTGCCGACCGGCAGTTGCGACGACGAGAGCACGATGGCGCCGTCGGCGAGATGCGGAAACAGCGCGCGCACCGCGTTCGTCACATGCGCCGCGTCGGCGTTGTCGTCGTCGTCCACCGGCGTGTCGATCGCGATCCACACGATCCCGGCGCCGCGCACGGCCTCGGCGGGGTCGGCCGCGAAGCGCAGCTTGCCGGAGGCCCGGCCGGCGGCGACCAACTCCTCGAGCCCGGGCTCGTAGAGCGGCAGCGTGCCGGCGAGCAGGTCGCGCATGCGCGCCGGATCGGGATCGGACGCGCCGACCTCGAACCCGGCCTCGGCGAGGCAGGCCGCCGTCACGAGGCCGAGGTGCCAGAGGCCATAGACGCAGATCGCCGTCATCGCGCTAGCGCCGCCGCTCGAGCACGAAGCGGTTGGCTTCCAGCCAGCGCAGCGTCCTGATCACGGCGTCCTCGATCGAAACCTTGGGCCGCCAGCCCAGCGCCCGGATGCGCGCGGTGTCGAGGAAAATGAACGGATTGTCGCCGATCCAGCCGCGCGCGCCGCCGCCGTAGCGGATTTCCGGCGCGAGCCCGAGGGCCTTGGTGATCCAGCCGACCGACCGCTTCACGTCGATATAGCTCTCGTGCCCGAGATTGAGCACCTGCACCTTGCCGCGCGCCTTCTCCATCGCGAGGAAGATCGCGTCGATGCAATCCTGGACGTAGAGGTAGGATTTGCGCTGCGTGCCGTCGCCGAGCACGTCGAGGACGCCGGGGTTCGCGAGCAGCTTCTTGTAGAAGTCGAACACGTGCCCGTGCGTGTAGCGCTCGCCGAGGATCGACACGAAGCGGAAGATCCAGCCCTCGAAGCCGAAGCCCTCGCAATAGGCGCTGATCAGGCCCTCGCCGGCGAGCTTCGAGGCGGCGTAGAGCGAGGTCTGCACCGGAAACGCCGCATCCTCCGGCGTGGGGATCGTCGCGTGCTCGCCATAGACCGATCCGGTGGAGGGGAACGCGATGCGCCGGATGCCGTTCGCGCGCATCGCCTCCAGCACGTTGAACGTCGCGATGGTGTTCTGCTTGAGGTCCTTCTCGGGGTGCTCGGTGCCGAAGCGCACGTCGGCGTTCGCGGCCATGTGGAAGACCGTGTCGCAGCCGGCCATTGCCGCCGTCATGCCGGCGCGGTCGAGCGTGTCGCCGCGCACGAAGCGGAAGCGCGCATTCCCGCGCGCGCCGTCGAGGAACTCGGCGAGGCCGGTCGAGAGATCGTCCCAGCCCACGACCTCGTCGCCGCGCGCGAGCAGGCGGTCCACGAGCGTGCTGCCGATGAAGCCGGCGGCGCCGGTCACGAAGGCTCTGGCCAACCCCGTCCTCGCTCTCGGTCGCCGGCGCTCAGGCCGCGGTCGCCCGCGGCACCGCGATCGTGTAGGCGGCCGCCTGCGCGTCGCGATAGAACATTTCCACGGTCTCGCGGCTGAACTCGGTCAGGTCCTTGCCGACGCCCTTGAGCTTCGCGAGCATGTCGGGCGTCATCGTGATGATGTCGGCGCCGGCTTCCTGCGCATGGAACACGTTCAGCAGCTCGCGCGGGCTGGCCCAGAGCAGCTCGGCCCTGGGCAGCGCGCGCAGCGCCGCCTTGCAGGCGCGCATGATCGGGATCGGGTCGCGGCCGGTGTCGGCGATGCGCCCCGCGAACACCGAGACGATCGCCGGCACCGCGGGGTCGAGCGCGGCGGCGATGCCCTGCACCTGCTCGAGCGTGAACACCGCGGTGACGTTGAGCGAAACGCCGCGGCGCGAGAGCTCGCGGATCAGCGGCTCCGACGACACGCCGCCGGTGTTCGTGACCGGGATCTTGACGTTCACGTTGCGGCCCCAGCGCCCGATCTCGGTCGCCTGGTCGCGCATGCCCTCGAAATCGTCGGCGAACACCTCGAAGCTCACCGGCTTGTCCGGCACGGCGCGGAGCACCGCCTGCGCGAAGGCGCGGTAGTCGGCGACGCCGGCCTTCCGCATCAGCGTGGGGTTGGTCGTGAACCCTTTGATCAGCGGCGACGCGGCGAGCTTCGCGATCGCGTCGAGCTCCGCGCCGTCGGCGAAAACCTTGATCGTGAGTTCGGGCGGCTTGGTCATCGGTTCTCGATCCCCTCGGCTAGCGTTCGGCGCGGTCGCCCAAGATCCAGCGCACCGCCGCGCGGAGCCCGGCCGCGACATGGTCCGGCGGCGACCGCAGCGACTCGCGGTAGCCCATGTCCACGAGCACGGTCCGGCAGCCCGCCGCGCGGCCGGCCTCGACGTCGCGCCAGCGGTCGCCCACCATGAAGCTGCGGGCGAGATCGATTCCGTGCGCGCGCGCCGCCGACAGTAGCAGACCGGGCGCCGGCTTGCGACAGGCGCAGCGGTCGGCGTCGTCGTGCGGACAGACGAAGATCGCATCCACCGGCACTTCGGCGCGCAGCTTCGCGTGCATCGCATCGAGCGCGGATTGCTGCAGCCGGCCGCGCGCCAGCTCGGGCTGGTTGGTGGCGACGATGACCGCGTAGCCGGCGTCCTTGAGCCGCCGCACGTCGTCCGCGGCGCCCTCGACGAGCGCGAATTCGGCGAGCGTCATCGGGCCGAACGGCATGCCGTCGCGAATCATGACGTGGTTCAGGACGCCGTCGCGATCGAGAAAGACGGCGCGCTTCGCGCCCGGCGGCGCGCCGGCGGGATCAGCCACGCGTCGCTGCCTTCGGGCGGACGAGGCCTTCCCACTTGGTGTCCCGCACCATCAGCTCGGGATGGCTCACCAGCCCGTGCCAGACCACGGCCTGGAACGCCTCGGTATGCGGCGTGATGCGCTCGGGCGAAACGGTCGGCACCACGATCACCTCGTGGCCCACCTTCTTGGTGTAGCCGCCGTCGCGGCCGACGATGCCGAAGATGCGCATGCCGACGCGCCTCGCCTCGTCGAGCGCGTGCACGAGGTTCGCGCTCACGTTGCGCTCGGCGCTCCCGCCGCCCACCGAGAGCACGAGCACCGCGTCGGCCGGCGCGGCGCGGCTCGTGCGCAGCCACGCCGCGAACACGGTCTCCCAGCCCTCGTCGTTGGTGCGCGCGGTGAGCTCGGAGACGTTGTCGGTCGGCGCATAGGCCTCGATACCGCAGAGCTTGCGGAAATCGTTGACGGCGTGGCTGGCGTTCGCGGCGCTTCCGCCCACGCCGAGGATGAACAGCCGCCCGCCGCGCTCGCGCAGCGCGCGCAATTCGCGCGCGAGACGCTCCAGCGCCGCCGCGTCGATCTGCCGGCAGATCGAGGCCGCTTCGGCCAGATAGATGCCGAAATGGGATTCGCCCACGCGAGATGCCTCCGTTGAAGCGCGCCGCGCGCTCTCGTCCCCCATAACAGCGGCGCCGCGCATTGACAAGCGCGGGGCGCGGCCCGGCTAGGTTTTCCGGCCGAGCCGCGCCGTCAGGCCTTTCAGCGCCGCGCGCGCGCGACCGGCCAGGCCGCCCGCGGGCCGCGCGCCGGTGCCCGTCGGGTCCGGGGGCGGCGTGCCGGGATTGACGTAGCCGGGCGCGGGCGGCAACGGCGCCTGGAACGGCGAAATGTGATGCGCCGGCTCGCTGCGCTCGGGCCGGCCGGTCAGGTGCGAGCGATACTGCGTCATGCGCGGGAAGGTGCGCATGTGCGTGCGCAGGCCGTGGCGCAGCGTATCGTATTGATGGCGGTGCGCGTCGACGAAGGTCGAATTGCCTTCCGAATGATAATGGTGGATCGCCGTCGTCTCGCCCGAGAACGCGAAATGCGAGCGCTGCGCGAACTGCAGCTCGAAATAGAGGTCTTCGCAGGTGTCGGTCTCGGGATCGGCCAGCACTTCCTCGTCGATCACGTCGCGGTGCGCGAGCCAGCTGTTCGACATCATGTAGAAGAAGTGCTGCGCCATCTCCTCGGCGTTCCAGAAGCGGTAATGCTCGATCACGCGCAATTCGCCGCGCTCCTCGAACATCGCGTCGCGCCATTGCGGCCGCTCCGGATACACCTTGCCGTCGCTGACGATGTAGCTCGAGGCGTAGGCGACCAGGATGCGCCCGCGCCAGTCGCGCCCGTCGTGGAAGCGCAGCGTCTTGATCAGCGTCCGCAGGTGGTTGGGAAGGAGCTCGTCGTCGTCGTCGAGCATCCCGAACAGGTCGGTGTCGACCGCCTGCATGCCGCGCACGATCGCCGTCGAGCGCAGCGAGCCGAGCGCTTCCACGATCTTGAATTTCAGCGCCGGCACGTACTTCGCGATCAGCTCGTCCATCCAGTCGAAATGCCGGTGCAGGACGAAGACGACCTGGAGGTTGGGGTAGTTCTGCGCCACCAGGCTGTCGAGCGCGCGCTCGAGGAACGGGCGGCTGCGCCCGCCGGTGCGCGTGATGATGCTGACCGAGGGCATGGCCTCGGGCCGCTCGCCGGGCGCGGGAACGTAGCCCTTCGCGACCAGCGTCTTCCGGTGCAGCTCGACGAGATTCGGCACGAGGCGCTCGATCGCGAAGCGGTCGGCGAAGACGCGGTGGGCGCGGATGATCTTGCGCTGCGCCTCTTCGGGGTTGTCCTTGACCCAGGCGAGGTGCGCGAGAATCTGCTCGCGCGCCGCGTCGATGCCGGCCGCCGTATCGAAATAGAGCAGCGAGTCGCCGAAGGTTTCGGCGAGATGTTCGCTGCGATTGGCGATGGCGATGGCGCCGCCGGCGACGATCTCCATCAGCCGGGGCGAGATGTGCCTGTTGAGGTCGTCGCAGGCCTCGAGGCAGAGGCCGGCGCCGGCCGCGCGATATGCGGCGCAGATGGCCTCGGCGTCGGTCGCGAGCGGGCCGGCATAGGCGCCTGCGAGCCGCCCGGTCCAGCGGCCCTCGGCGCCGTGCAGCCGCAGCGCGCCCTCGCGCGCGAGCCGCTCCAGCAGCACGTCGTACTGCGTCCGCGTGAGGTCCGACGCCACGTAGCAGAGCTTGGGGTCGGCGAGCGCCGGCGGCTCGAGCACCGTCATCGGGAACGTGATGCCGAAGAAAGCGGCGCCGGTATCGAGCTTGCGCGCCGAAAAGGCGAGGTCGCCGACGATCTGTCTCAGAACCGGAGACAGGATCAGGTGCCCGTCATAGGTGAGGATGTTGCGCACGAAGCGCGGCACGTTCAGGAACGCGTGCATCGGCCGGTCGACGAGGCCGTAGGTCGGGAATTTGGTCAGCTTCGGATCCTGCGGCGATGCGACCAGCACGCAATCGGGCGCGAACGCGTCGATCTCCTCGCTCTTCGCGAAAGACGCGAACTCGATGCCCATGCGCGCGAACGCGACGCGCAGCCGCGAGATCCGTTCGCGCTGATCCCACCACTCGCCATGGCGGTCGAGCAGCGCGACGCGCCGGAGCGGCGCCGCCGGATCAACCGAACGAGGCGAGGATGCGTTTGACATAGGCATGGGGATTGTTGACCTCGCGATGGGCCGGCGCCGCCGCCGCGGCCAGCCGCGAGAGCCGGTCCGCCTCCTCGATGGCCTGCCAGAGGGCCTGGTTGATCGCCGCCGCGGTGTGCTTGCGAAACAGGGTGCCGCCGCCGCCGCGCAGCAGCAGCTCGCGATGCATGTGCGATCCGGCCGGCAGTACCGCGATTTTGCCCGAACACGCCGCCTGGATGAAGATGGCCGAAGGCATCAGCCGGTATTTGTCCGCCGCATAGGGCAGCAGCACGATGTCGGACTCGTCGATGACGCCCTGGATCGCCTCGTCGGAAACGTAGCCGCGCAGGATGCGCAGGCGATCGCTGCCTCCGGCGAACCTCGCGTCGAGCTCGCGCGTGTCGGGATTGGTGCTGAGGTGGAAATTGAAGCGGACGCGGGGAAATCGCGCGAGCGTCGCCTCGAAGATCTCGGGCAGCAGGAAGCCGCCCTTGGCGATCGAGGTATGCCCGAGCACCGCCACGGCGACAGGGCCGCCATCGGCGCGCCGGCGCAACGGCGGCCACGCGGCGCTCCCCGGCAGCGGCAGCGGCCGCACGTCCTTGCCGAGCAGCGTCGAGAACAAGTCGCCCAGCCCCGGCGAAGCCGCGAAGTAGCGCCAGTTCGGATGCGCGTCGCGGCCTTCGCCGGCGGGCATGATGCGCCGGTAATAATCGACATAGAACACGTCGCCGTGCGCGCCGCGCGCCTTCTCGTAGACGTTCACCTCCTCGGCGAACTGCATGAGCAGCGCCACGCGCTGCCGGCGCCGCTCGGGGCGGCGGCGGGCCCATTCGATCAGCCCGCCCAGGATCTGCGGATAGACCGTGAAGAAGATCAGGAGATCCCGATCCGAAAGCCCGTGCGAGTCCAGCTTCTCGAGATCGTCGGCGAACCGCGCCGTCTGGGCCCGGAACGCGGCCAGCGCCGACGGCGGATCGTGCGGATCCTCGCCGTAGCGCTCGTAGGGCGTCAGCGAAAACAGCGGCTCGACCGCGAGGCCGCCGAGAATGTGCGGCTCCTGCCGGCGGTGGCCGCACAGCACGGCTTCGAGGCCGAGCGCCCGGAACGCGGCCGAAAGGCTGCGGGCGAACGTCGCCCAGTGTCCGGGGATCGGCCCCAGGCCCGGATCGAGGGCGAACACGCGCCCGAAGCCCGCCGAACCGGGCCGGTCTGTGCGAAGCGCTCCGTCCTCCACGCGCGGCCCCCCGAAGCCTCACGGTCCCCGACACGGTGCGTTTCTTGGCACAGGAATTTCCGCGAGTCACGCGGCGGCGCCGACCGCCGGTTGCAGCTCGCTCAGTCGGGCGGCAGCCCGAACCGTCCGTCGCCCGCACGGCGACGCCCATCCGACGTGGCGAAGGTGACGGCGGCAGTGAACGCGATGTGGCCTTCCCGTGCCAACGCGCGCAGCCGTGCCAGGCGGCGCGCGGCCGATCCGGCCAGCGCCGGGACGTGCAGCAGGCAGCCCGCGGGATCGAGCGGGCTCCGCGCGGCCGGCGCTCCCGCGCCCTCGAAATCGAACTGCGCCAGCCGCATGCGCTCGCTGCGCAGTACGTTGTAATGGTCGTGGAGCAGTTCGGGCAGCTCGTGCCCGTCCGAGGCTTGCACGGTGCCCGAATAGACGATCGCCGGCGGCGCGCCGCGTGCGCCGTGCCGCCGTGCCGCGGCGGCGGCCGCGAACAGGTGGTTCGGATAAAGCACGTCATCGGCCGAGATGCAGCACACCCAGTCGCCGGCCACGTCGTCCCAGGCGCGCGCCAGCTGTGCCGCGAAGCCCGCGGGAAACCGTGCCACGCGCCGGCACCGCACATGGCGCGCATCGGCGCGCGCGCGCACCGCGTCCGACGCGCGCCCGCGCGACGTCGCATCCAGCACGACGATGCGCTGCGCCGGAAGGGTCTGGCGCAGCACCGAATCGAGGCAGCGCCCGAAATGGCGCAGCGAGGAATCGCGAACTGCGATCGCCACGGTCGCGGCGAAACCGGCGCCGTCTCCGGCGGCGGAACCGGCCGCGCCGGGCGGCGCGAAGCCGAGCGCGCGGCAGGCCCGGCGGTGCATGTCCACGGCGTTGGCGATCATGGTCTCGAGCGCGAAGCGCT
Source organism: Candidatus Odyssella sp. (assembly GCA_016792765.1). Classification (GTDB taxonomy): domain Bacteria; phylum Pseudomonadota; class Alphaproteobacteria; order Bin65; family Bin65; genus SBBV01. The sequence goes on along the minus strand of JAEULD010000229.1, from coordinate 5,645 downwards.
CGTTGAACGCGCGATGGCACGCCTCGGCCATCGCCAGCGCCTGCTTCGGGCGGGCGCGCACCCATTCGACGTGGCCGCGGATCGCGTCGGCCGCGGCTTCGGGGGCGCTGCCCGCATCGACGTAGAGGGCCGCGTCGCCGAACGCCTCTTCGATCAGCGCGTTGCGCGCGGCGATCATCACCGCGCTGGCCGCGGGAATCTCGAAAGTGCGGCTGGTGGGAATGCCTGCGGCGTCGAAATCGGCGTGCCCGAGGCTTAGGCCGATGCCGGCCTTGCGGTAGATGTCGAGCACCGAGCGGCCGTCGAACGGCACTTCGCCGCCCAGCGCCTCCGCCGGCAGGTGCGACCAGCGTTCGCGCTTGCCGTAGAAGCGGGCCGCGCCGGCCGCCGCCAGCGCGCGGAAGAGGTCGCCGTGGCGGCCGCCGTCCCAGTTCGTGCCGACATAGGCGGCCCAGGCGCGCGAGAAGTCGAGCGGCACGAAATCGGTGCGCGCGCAGGACAGGGCGGCGAACGCGCAGAGGTCGGGCTTGCCCGCCTTCGCGTAGAGCGCGGCCACATGGCGCGAGACGCTCGGCGAAACCGTCCAGTAGCCGTCGTAGGTCAGCACGTTGCGCCGGAAGCGCGGCAGCGCGTCGAACCAGCGCGGCGGCGCAGTCAGCAGCAGATAGGTCGGGAAGCCGGCGAGCTTGGCGTCGTTGTAGGAGAGCGAGAGGACGAAATCGGGCTGGAAGTCCGCCAGGTCTTCGCTGCGCGCGAACATGCGGGCCTCGATGCCGAGGCGCTGTGCCGCCTCGACGAAGCGTGCCGACGATTCCACCTCGGCGTTTTCGGTGTGGCCGCCCTGGAGGTAGCAGTTGAGCAGCGCGACGCGCATGCGACGTTCGAAGGCACCCTGTCCGCCGGTGCCGGCCCGCCCCATCAGTCGGCGAACCGCACCGCCACATCGGCGTGGTCGAGGCGGAGATCGCCCGCGCCCCGCCATCCGAATATCGCATAGCAGTGATCAGGGCGGCTGGCGAACTCGAATTCGTCTGCGATCAGTCGGTCGCCGGCCTGAGTAAGGTAATGCGGCCGCGCGACGACGGGCACGATCTTCGCGAGATCGGCGTGCGACCACTCGTGCACCACGAGGTCGACGCGCGCGGGCAGCGTCCGCGGCGGGCCGCCGCCCACCACGAGCGTGACGCGCGCCTTGACGCGCCGCCCGCCGAACGCGTTGTAGGCGGTGCTGAACATCAGGTCGCCCGCGGGCTTGCGGCCGGCCGCGCCGGCCTCGTCCGCGGCGTAGGGATATCGTCCGTCGATGAAGAGGCCCGCCGGGCTGAGCTGCGTCCAGTCCCGGAAGCGCGTTTCCGAAACGAGGGCCGCGTGCCGCCGCGCGCGCTCGACGGTTTCGTTCAGCCCGGCGATCCGGCACGCGCCGTCGTCCGATGTTCCCGCCGGCCGCAGCACGAGCGAGCACGGCACCGAGACGATGCCGCCGTATTCGCGCACCAGCACCGGCGTGTTGCAGAGCTTCAGCAGCTCGACCGGATAGAGCGGATCGCGGTGGAACACGCTCGGCGGGGTGGTCGGCCAATTGAGCGCGGCGTCGGACTGCGTGCCGTCGAAATCCGCGTCCGGCGCGAGGCCGCCCTGCCGGCAAAGGTCGAGCAGGTGCGCGATCGCGAAGGCATAGTTGCCCGCGGTGGCGTTGCTGCGCGGGCCGAGACACAGCTCGGTCGTCATCGCGTAGACGCCGCCGGGCTTCAGCACGCGGCGGACCTCCGCGAAGTGGCGGACGAAATCCGGATCCGTGCCGATGTGCTCGATCGTGGAAATCGAATAGGCGAAATCGAACGCGCCGTCGGGGGCGTCGATCGCGCGCATGTCCATGCTGCGCACCTCGAGGTGGCCGGGCTCGACCGGAAACGGCGGGTTCGCGAGCACGTGGCCGGACGGGTCGCTGGATCGCGCGGTGTCCCAGATCGACTGCGGGTCGTAGAGGTCCGTGGCGACCAGCTTCCCGGCGGCGTTGGCGACCGCGTAGGTGAGCAACTCGCGGCCCGCGCCGAACGATATGCCCACGCTGTCGGGCCGCAGCGCGCCGCGCCGCGCGAGGATCGAGAACGCTTGCGCGTATTCCCACTGGCGGCCGACGAAGAACGGCGCGCAGCGCAGCGCGTGCCGTATCACGTAGGCGATGCGCGGATCGGACCAATCGCGCGCGTCGCAGATCTTCTGGTCGTGCGGAAACGTCGAGGGCAGCGCCGCCAGCGCGGCGAGATGGCGGCGGGCCGCCTCGGACGGGGTTTCGCTCATGAAAGGCTCGGGTCGAGAACGGGGCGGCCGGCCGCGGCGCGCGCCGCACGCTGCGATCATGCCGTTCGTCTCCGGCACGCACAAGGCGAGCGGCGCGGTTCGCGCCGCCCTTTATGATCGCCGGCGGCACCTGATAGGCTGCGGCGACGACGGAGGGGGCTCGCGCTGTGGTCAATCTGCGGAAATGGACGGCCGCACTTCTGCCCGGAATGTCCGAAGCGTCCGCGGCGGAGGCTCCCTGGCGCGCCGCCGCCAAAGCCGTCGTCGCGGCCGGGCCGGTCGCGGGCGCCGTGATCGCGCCGCGCGACTTCGCCGCCCATTTTCCCGGGTGCGTCGACTACGCGGAGGGCGCGGCGCGCGCGCCGGAGGAGATCGGCTGCCTCGTCGTGCACAAGGGGATGATGCCGGAGATCGCGCCGCGGCTGCTCGGCGCGGCGCTCTGGTCGATGCGGCCGATCTACGCCAACGAAGTCTTCGTCGTCCTGTCGCGGCGCGGATCGCCCGAGGCCAGTCCCCGTCACATGGCGAGCTTCTACGACAATCTCGCCGCGGCGGCGGCGCCGGCCGATCTCGCGGCGCCGGCGCGATCGGAACGGGCGCCGGCGGTCTATCTCGGAGACCATGTCGCGCTCACCGTCACGGCGGACGGCATGAAGCTCTACGTCGACACGCGCGACGTGAGCCTGACGCCGCACCTGCTGCTCGATGGCATGTGGGAGGCCTGGATAACCACCGCCGTCAAGCGGGTGGTCAAGCCGGGCATGCGCGTGGCCGATATCGGCGCGAACTTCGGCTACTACGCGACGCTGATGGGCCGCCTCGTCGGCCCCCAAGGCTTCGTCCATTGCTTCGAACCGAGCCCGACGGTGTTCGACCTGCTGTACCGGAGCATGGAGATCAACGGGCTGCACGCCTTCTCCAAGTGCCACCGCGTGGCGCTGCATGCCGAGCCGGGGCGGCGCATGCTGCGCGTCTGGCGCAGGCATTTCGCAAGCGCATCGTTCCTGTCGCAGGCGGCGAACGCCACCGCCTACGGCGACGAGCTGCAAGACGTCGAAGTGGAGATGGCGCGGCTCGACGACGCGCTCGGCGACGATCTCCGGCTCGATTTCATCAAGATCGATGCGGAGGGCTCCGAGCCCGCGATCTTCGCCGGCGCCCGCCGCGTGCTGGCGAGCAATCGCAACCTGCAGGTCGCGATGGAGTTTGCGCCCGCCTTCTACGGCGGCGGCGAGAAGGCAGGTTCGATCCTCCATGCGCTGCGCGCCGAGGGCTTCACGATCGCGACGATCGAAACCGATGGCCGCATCGCCGAGGTGGCGCCTGGCGCGGAGGGCGAGTTGCTCGCGCGGCCGTGGTCCGAGCTGTATCTGCGGCGCGGTTGAGTCCGCAGCGCCTCAGGCGCGCATCGGCAGCCGCTCGCCCCTCTTGAGGCGGCCGAACAGTTCGTCCCATTGGCCCGCGATCGTGTCCGCGGCATAGCGCTTCAGCACCGCCGGGGCCGCGCGCAGAAGCGCCTCGCGCGCCGTCGGGCCGCCATCGTCGACGACAAGGCGGCGAATCTTGTCGGCGATGTCGTTCACGTCGTAGGGGTCGCAGTAGAGCGCGGCGTCGCCGCAGACCCAGCGGTGCGCGGGGATGTCGGACAGCACCGGCGGCGTTCCGCATTGCAGCGCTTCCAGCGGCGGATAGCCGAATCCCTCCGCGAACGACGGCGAGACGAAGCAAACCGCGCGCGCATAGAGCGCGCGGGTTTCGGCGACCGACAAATCCTGCAAATGCAGCAGCCCGCCGTCGCCGATGTGCGGGCGGATGGCGTCCAGCACCTTCTCGAAGCGCCAGCCCGGGCGGCCGACGATGACGAGCTTCAGGTCCGGCGCGTGCGCGTGCCGGATGCGCAGCCATGCGTTGATCAGCCCCTCGAAGTTCTTCCGCGGCTCCAGCGTCGAGAGGCCCATGATGTAGCGCGTCTCCGGCGTCAGTTTCGCCGCTGCCAGGATCTTGCCCATGTCCGCCGATTGGTGCGGGTCCCGCCCCAGGGCAGAGCCGGAAAAGCGGACGCGGGCGATCTCGCCCAATGCCGGCCCCTTGGTGTCGGCGGGATCGAATTCGCCGAGCGTGCAGGGAATCGTCGTCGTCCGCCCCGCCGCTTGCGGAAACAGTCTCAGCAGGTCGCGCTCGGTCGCTTCGGAGATGCAGACGAAATGCCCGTCGCGCGCGGCCCGCTTGGTCAGCATGTAGTGCTGCCGCACCGGCGCGATGTGCCCCATCGTGTCGGGCAGCAGCATCGGGATCGGGTCGTAGTAGCGCATGAGCTTGATCGTGCCCGCCGGAACCGCGATGGGCCGCGAGTCGGAGGTGACGAGAAAGTCGTAGCCGCGCGTGTCGAGCCGGGCAGCGCAGAACGGCGGCAACGCGAGGCGGTCGCGCACCGCCTGGATGTTCAGATTCGTCGCCTTGAACGGCCGCGACAGGACGAAAGGCCGGTCCGCGGCGGACAAGGACTTGGCGAAATAGAGCCGCCAGATGACGTCGCCGAAGAGTTCGCCCGGAACGTCGGCCATGCCGAAGCGCCGCAGCCGGCCGATCCAGAGATCGATCGCCTCGCCGATGCGGCCGAAGCGCGGCTCGGTCGGGCGGTTGCCGGAGATCGCCGCGAAGAAGCTGGCGAGGGCGTAGTAGTCCGGCTCCCCGGCCCGCCGGCGCAGCGGAATCGTGGTCGTGAGCCCCGGCCCCATCTCGCCGAGGAGGCCGGTGATCTCCACCGACGGCATGCGGCAGAAAACCTTGAACAGCTGCCGCGTATCGTGGGGAATGCCCGAGGCTCCGAGCATCGCCGTCGAGAGGTCCTGGAGAATCCTGTACGGCATCGTCGCGGCGCCCCCGCATCGCTGCCGGACCGCTCTCCAATCCGAAGCCGGCGCGGTCCTGCATCCGGTACTTACAGGCCGCCTGCGCCGAAGCGCAATACGCGGCGGGAGCGCGGCGCCGGCCGCCCCCGCGCGCATGGCTAGGCGGGCTTGTCCGCCCGCATCGCGAAACCGTAGGCGTGGCGCGGGTCGATCCTCGAGCCCATGTCGCGCAGGATCTCGACGAGCTCGTCGTCGTCGTCGGTGACGCGCCGCACCACTTCGTCGATGCCGGGAATGCCCCAATAGGGATAGAGCATGACGCCGCGGCAGTCCGCTACGGCAAGTCCGCGATCTCGCAGCAGCGTCGCGAACTCGTCCACCGTGAATTCGCGGACGTGCTGATAGCTCGTCTTGAACGGCGGGAAGCCGAGCTTGCGCGCGACGATCTGGTTCAGGCTGTCGCGGTTGGCCGCGGTCGCGATGAACGTGCCG
>JAEULD010000248.1 GCA_016792765.1 Candidatus Odyssella sp. | reverse complement strand
CAGGGCGGCCGCGGCGCATCGCAACCCATTGTTTTCCGGCACTTTCCGGCCGCGGCGCGGCTTGACCGCGAGTCGGCTGGAGCGCCGCCGGCGCGCTGCGTAGATATTGGCGCAGACGCACCCCGCGCCTCCCCTTCCTTCGAATCCGGAGACTTTCGCCATGCCCCGTTACCGCCACCGCCTGCCCCAACTGGAGGGCGCCCTGTTCATCACCGACGGCGGCCTCGAGACGACGATGCTGTTCCACGAAGGCTTCGAGCTGCCCTATCTCTCGGCCCTGCCGCTGCTCCGCGACGAGCGCGCGCGGGCGGCGATGCGCCGCTATTTCGCGCGCTTCGCCGATATCGCCGCCAAGGCGGGCGCCGGCCTCATCGTCGACGGCCCGACCTGGCGCGCGAGCCCGGACTGGGGCGCCAAGCTCGGCTACGCGCCGGCCGAGCTCGACGCCGCGAACCGCGCGAGCATCGAATTCCAGCGCGCGATCCGCGACGAGCACGAAGCCCGCGTTTCGCCGATCGTGCTGAGCGGCGCGGTCGGCCCGCGCGGCGACGGCTACAAGCCCGGCGAAATCATGTCGCCCGCCGAGGCCGAGCGCTACCACGCGGTCCAGATCGGGCTCTTCGCCGAGACCGAAGCCGACATGGTGACGGCCTACACGATCACCAACGCGCCCGAGGCGATCGGCATCGCGCGCGCGGCGAAGGCCGCGGGCATCCCTGCGGTCGTCTCGTTCACGCTCGAGACCGACGGCCGGCTGCCGACCGGCCAGGCGCTCGGCGACGCGATCCAGGAGGTGGACGCCGCCACCGGCGAAGCGCCCGCCTACTACATGATCAATTGCGCGCACCCCTCGCACTTCGCGGACACGCTGGCCGCGGGCGGCGCCTGGCTCGGCCGGCTGCGCGGCCTGCGCGGCAACGCCTCGCGCAAGAGCCACGCCGAGCTCGACGAGAGCACGACGCTCGACATCGGGAACCCGGCGGCGTTCGGCGCCGAGACGGCGGCGCTGCACCGCCGCCTCGGGCACATCAACGTGCTGGGCGGCTGCTGCGGAACCGATCACCGCCATATCGGCCACGTCGCCGACGCCGTGCGGCAGGCCGCGTCGCAGGCGGCGGTCAGCGCTTGAAGACGCGCGCGAGGAACGCGCCCATGTCGCGATTCGACCTGGCGCGCGTCTCTTCGTCGGCGCCGATCGGATAGGGCGGGCCGCTCGCGCACAGGCCGAGGATGAGCGTTCGCGCGAACGGCGTGGACATGGCCAGGAACGTGTTGAGGTCGCGCACCGTGCCGTCGCGCTCGACCCACAGTCGGCAGGCATGCATCGTCCGCCCGATCGTGCGGCGGCCCCAGCCGCCGTCCCATTGGTGCGGCGCGTCCTTGTAGGCGACGATCTCGACGCTGCTGCCGCCCTTCTCGAGATCGCCGGCGAAGGTCTCGCAGCGCGCGCGGTCGATGAGGATGTCGGCCGTGCCGTAAAGATAGAGCAGCGGCGCCCCGGTCGTGCGCGGATCGGAAAAGCGCGCGATGCACGGGCCGTAGAACGCGACGTGGCCGGCGAAGGTGAGCCCCTTGCCGAGCTGCGCCGCGACGCGCGCGTTCATCGCATACATCGTCGCCATCGCGCCGTAGGAGAATCCCACCAGCGCCACGCGCTTCGTGTCGATCTCGGGATGGCGCTCGCCGAGCCAGCGCAGGCCGGCATAGGCGTCGGCGATCATCATGCTTTCGGTGATGTTGAGCAGTCGGTCGATGAAGCCCGTGCCGAGCTCGCGCCGCGCGGCGAACGCGTCGATCACCAGCGCCGCCACGCCCATCGCGGCGAGCTGGCGGCCATAGGTCATCTCGCGCGCCCACAGGACGCCGCCCGAGCCGTGCAGCATGACGACGGCGGGGATCGACCCCGGCCGGTGCCGGCCGGGCGGCAGGAACAGCGTGGCGCGGGCGGTGGCTTTCGGTGCCTCGCCGAGATCGGCGAAATCGGCCGGGCTGAACGGCGAGGCGCTCGCGAACGTCACCTCCCGCCCCTCGATGCGGTCGATGGCGGCGCCGTTGGGCCACGGGGCCGTGAGCCGCTGATCGAGCGGATCGGCGGCGGCCAATCCCGGCCACAGGCAGCAGGCGATCAGGGCGAGGAAGCGCAACACGTCGTTGACCCCGGCGGAAACGCCGGGGGAAGCTGACCGCGGCGTCCCCGTTTTTCAATCCGATCCTGTCCGGGGCCGCCAAACATTTTCGTGTGCCGGGGATCGCCATGACCGCTCCTGCCGCCAGCCGGGCCTTCCCGCTCGCCTTCCTGTTCTCGGGGCCGGCGGTCGAGCCGCGCCTGCGGCAGGCCTTCTCGGCGGCCGCGCTCGCCTCGCTGCGCATGGCGATGCGCGCGAAGCTCGCCGCTTCCGCCATCGTCGCGGCGTTCCTGGTCGTGCAGTTTCCGAGCTGGCCGGTGCTGTGGTGGATCGGGCTGGCCGCGCTGTTCGGCGCCGCGGGCGTGCTGCAGTACCGGCTGGCCAAGGCGCGCCCGCGCGCCTGGCGCAAATACGCGTTCATGCTGTTCGACGTGGCGCTCATCGCCTTCGCCTCGCTGCTGCGAAATCCGCTCATCGATTACGGCGGCGTTGCGGTGCAGCTCGATCTCCGCTTCCAGTCGTTCCTCTACCTGTTCATCCCGCTGGCGCTGTCGATCTTCAGCTTCACGCCGCGCTTCGTGCTGTTCACCGGCGCGTGCATCGCGGTCGTGTGGCTCGCCGCCGTGGCGCCGATCGTGCTGCGGCCCGACACGGTGACGCTGCTCGACCTGCCGAACCGCGGCGCCGCGACGATCGCCGAGAAGACGGAATACCTGCTGAAACCCACCTTCGTGCATCTGGCCAATCTCACGCAGGAGGTCGTCATCCTGCTGGTCGTGGCGCTGCTGCTCGCGCTCGGCGTTTCCCGCCAGATGGGCCTCGTCGTGCGCCAGATCGCGGCCGAGCGCAGCCGCGCGGCGCTCGCGCGTTACTTTTCGCCGAACATGGTCGACGAGATCGCGGCGCTCGACCGGCCGCTCGGCGAAGTGCGCGCGCAGCAGGCCGGCGTGCTGTTCGCCGACATCGTGGGGTTCACGGCCCTGGCCGAGCGGCTCGGGCCCGAAAAGACGATGGAGCTGCTGCGCGGCTTCCACCGGCGGATGGCCGAGAGCGTGTTCGCGCATGGCGGCACGGTGGACAAGTACATCGGCGACGCGGTGATGGCGACGTTCGGCACCCCGCGGCCGTCCGGCGACGACGCGCTCAGGGCCGTGCGCTGCGCGCTCGCCATGGCCGACGCGGTGGCGCGCTGGAACACCGAGCGCGCGGCGGCCGGAGAGGCGCCGATCCGCATCGGCATCGGTCTGCATTACGGCCCGGTCGTGGCCGGCGACATGGGCGACGAGCGCCGCCTCGAATACGCCGTGATCGGCGACACGGTGAACACGGCGAGCCGCATCGAGGCGCTGACGCGCGAGCGCGGAGTCGTCGCGCTGATCAGCGCCGACACGGTGGCCGCGGCCGGCCCTCAGCTCGATGCGTCCGCCCAAGGCCGCCTGCAGCCCGCCGCGCCGGCCCAGCTGCGGGGGCGCGCCCAGCCGGTGGAGCTGTGGGCGGCCGCCTGACCCATCGCGTTGGGATCGAACGACATTCCGCCTTTCGGGGCCGGCAGGAAGAGTGTATAGGCGGCGCCATGCCCCTGATCACCGATACGGCGCGCCTGGCCGAATTCTGCGCGCGCCTCGCGCAGGAAGAATTCGTCGCCGTCGATACCGAATTCATCCGCGAGAAGACCTATTACCCGCAGGTCTGCCTGATCCAGCTTGCCGGCGCCGACGAGG
>JAEULD010000213.1 GCA_016792765.1 Candidatus Odyssella sp. | reverse complement strand
CCGGCGAGGCCGATCGAGAGCGCGGCGACGGCGGCGAGGGTGGCGAGGGCTTTCATGGCGGCTTGTCCTGTCCGAAGAGGTTGATGTCTCGAGGCGCCGTGTTCGTCGCCTCATCTGACGCGGACTATGCCCGAAGCCCCCCGGCACCGCAGTGAAGCCGTTCACCTGCGGTTCATGAACTCGATCACACACGGCAGAGGCCAGCTCCGCCGTGCCGCGGCTACCGTCAGTCGGTGCGCTGATGTGCCAGCGGCAGCCCCGCGATCGTCGAGCGGCCGCGCAGAACGTAGTCCGCGGCGATACTGCCGACGTAGACATCGCGGAGATCCGCGCCGCCGAAGGCGATGTTGGTCGGCTTGTCGATCAGGCCGCTGCCGTCGTCTTCGGCGACGAGCTCGACCTTGCCGTCCGGCGCGATCGCCACGATGCGGTTGGCCAGGACCAGCGTCGTCCAGAGATTGCCGGCCGCGTCGAAGGCGATGCCGTCGGGGAAGACGCGGTGGCCCAGCCGCTCCGGCCCGAACGGCTCGGCCGCGCCCAGCCCGTGCGCCGTGAGCGGGAAGCGCAGGATGTTGTCGGCCGCGGTCTGCGCCACGTAGAGGTAGCGCTCGCCGCCGTCGAGCGCGAGGCCGTTGGGGAAGCGGAGACCGTCGGCGACGATGCGCGCCTCGCCCGCGGCGGAGATGCGGAAGACGAAGCCGTCCGGCGTGCCGTCGAGCCATTCCGGCACGCGGCCCCGCCGGGTCGAGACCGAGCACCAGAGGTTTCCGCGCGAATCGAAGAGGACGTAGTTCGGCGTCTTGATCGGCGTGTCGCCCACGGCGCTCAGCATCGTGGAGAGCGCGCCGGTTTCGGGCCGCAGGCGCTGCAGGATTCCGAGCGCCAGATTGGCGATGACGAGGGAGCCGTCGCGCGGATCGATCTTGAGGCCGTTCGGCTCGCCGCCGGCCGCGCCGCAGCGCACGAGGCTGCCGTCCGGCAGGATGCGCGCGGCGGCACTCGCCTTGTCCGACGCCCACACCGCCCCGTCGCGCGCGACCACGACATCTTCCGGGCGCGCTATTCCGCGCCCGACCGGCCTCAGGCTTTCGATGCGCGGTGCCGCCGCCGTTTGCGCGCTCATGACGCCCTCAAATTGCCCTGGATGGCCGCGAGCACGCGCCGGAACGATGCGAGGTCTCGGGCCGGAATTCCCTTCGCCGCGGCACGCTGCACGTCCTCGGCGAGCGGCACGAGAATGCTCTCGAGAGCGCGCCCGGCCGGGGTGAGGTGAACGTGAACCGTGCGCCGGTCGACGCGGCTGCGCACGCGCTTCACGAGCCCGGCGCGCTGCAGGCCGTTGAGCGCCGACACCGTGTTGGCGCCGACGCGCCGCACGCGCTCGCTGAGATCGTTCTGCGAGATGCCGTCGGCGGCCCACAGGACCCGGAGATAGGACCAATGCTGGAAGCGCATCCCGTGCGTCGCCAGCCGCTGCTGCAACGCGGCGCGCATCGCTTCCCAGGTGACCCTGAGCTGGAAGCCGAGCGCCTCCTCGTGCACGAGGCCGGAGCGGCGCCTTCGCGCCGGCTTCGCGCCGGCGGCACCGGCCTTGGATCGCCTCGCCATCGCGTTTCCGCTCCGCCCCTCCGACCGCCGCGCCGCGGCCCAAGCGCATGGGCAAATGGGCGCGCGCTTGACACGCCGCCGACCAATAATTCAGCATTGAATTATCGTCAAACGAATACCCGGCCGCGAGAAGGCGAAACGCGCGAGGGCCTCGCCGTGAAGATCGACATCCACTCCCACATCGTGGACCGCGCCTACATGCAGGCGCTCGAGGCGCAGTGCGGCCTCGTCGCCGACCGCAGCACGCCCGGCCGGATTTTCTTGCGCAAGGGCTCCCACACCTTCGCCTGGTCGCGCGAAGACATGTTCGATCTCGACCACCGGCTGCGCGACATGGACAAGAAGGGCATCGACATGCGCGTGCTCTCGCTGAGCACGCCCAATGTCTATGTCTGGCCCGCGGCCGAGCAGCCGGCGATGGCGCGCCTGATGAACGACGCGACCGCCCGGCTTTGCCGCGCCCATCCGGACCGTTTCGCCGGGCTCGCGAGCCTGCCGCTCGGCGACATCGGCGCTTCGCTCGTCGAGCTCGACCGCGCGCTCGACGAGCTGGGGATGGCCGGCGTCATGATCGGCTCCAACGTCGACGGGGTGCCGCTCAACGACGCGCGCTTCGAGCCGATCTGGGCGCGGCTCGACCAGCGGCGGGTGCCGGTGTTCGAGCACCCGATGTTTCCGGCGTACACGGGCGACATGGAGGAGTTCGAGCTGCCGCTGCGCCTCGGCTTCGTCTTCGACACGACGCTGGCCGCCGCGCGCATGATCTATTCCGGGATTTTCGCGCGCTATCCGAACTTCCCTTACATCATGGCGCACACCGGCGGCACGCTGCTGATGGTCGTCGAACGTCTCGACAACGGCTACCGCCTGTTCCCCGACTGCCGCAAGCACATCGACCGGCTGCCGAGCGAGTTCGCGCGCAAGCTCTACTACGACACGACGTCGTTTTTCCCGCCCGCGCTCAAGATGGCGCTCGATTTCGCGGGACCGGAGCGGCTGCTGTGGGGAACCGACGACCCCTTCATCGGCTCCGACGCCGCCCATGTGGAGGCGCTCGGCCTCGGCGCGGCGGATCGCGCCCGCGTGCTGGGCGGCAACGCGGCCGCGCTGCTCGGGCTCGCGCCGGCACGGGCGCAGCGGCCGGACGAGCGCGCCCGCGCGCCTTCGCGCTCAGCAACGGATTGACAGACCCGGCCGTAACGGCCGGCATCGCGGGAGGAGAACCCATGACGCCGCTTCGCATCGCCTTCGCCGCCGCCCTCGCCGCGGCCGCCGCCGCGCCCGCGGGCGCGGACGAACTCCGCATCGGCTTCCTCAACACGACGACGGGCCAGGGCGCCTTCATCGGCAAGTTCCTCGAGAACGGCTGGAAGCTCGGCCTCGAACACGCCGGCTGGGCCAAGGACGGCGACAGGCTCGGCGGCGCGCCGACGCGCATCTTCTACGGCGACGACCAATCGCGGCCCGATGTCGGCATCCGCGAGGTGGACAAGATGATCAAGTCCGACAAGGTTCACCTCATCGCCGGGCAGCTCTGGTCGCACGTGCTGATGGCGACGCAGAAGCCGATCTTCGACGCCAAGGTGATGCTGATCTCGACCAATGCCGGTCCCTCGCCGCTGGCGGGCGAGCTGTGCAATCCGCTGTTCGTCGCAGCGGGCGCGCAGAACGATCTCGTCGCGGAGGCCACCGGCGAGCTCGTCAACCGCGACGGCGTCAAGACCGTGATGGGCCTCGCGCCCAACTACCAGGCCGGCAAGGACTATCTCGGCGGATTCGAGCGCGCCTACAAGGGACGCATGATCGACAAGGTCATGTTCAAGGTCGCCGAGACCGACTACCAGGCCGAGTTCGCGCAGGTTCGCGCGCGCAAGCCCGAGGCCATCGTCATCTTCGCGCCCGGCGCGATGGGCGTCGCCTTCATGAAGCAGTGGCAGGCCTCCGGCCTCAAGGATCAGGTGAAGCTCTATTCGATCTTCTCGATCGACTACATGACGCTGCCCGCGATCGGCGAAGCGGCCGTGGGCGCGGTCGAGGCGAGCTACTGGAACCCCGAGAATCCGCTGCCCGCGAACCGGCGCTTCGTCAAAGACTATCTCGCCAGGTTCGGCCACATGCCGTCGTTTCCCTCCGCGGCGAATTACGACGCCGTGGGCATGATCGCGCGCGCGATGCAGGCGACGAAGGGCAACACCGGCGACATGGCCGCGGTGGCGCGCCAGATGCGGACGACCGCGCAGGAGACGATTCGCGGCAATCTGCGCTTCAACGTGAACGGCTTCTTCATCCAGCCCTATTGGGAGACGAAGGTCGTGGCCGGGCCGGACGGCAAGCCGACGATCAAGGGCGGCAGCGTCATCTTCGAGCGCGCCGATTCGTTCACCGACAAGTGCCCGGCCGACAAGCGCACCTGAGGCGCGCCGCCGCGCGGAGGGAGGAGACCATGTTCGTCAAGAACGCCTGGTATGTCGCGGGATGGTCGCACGAGATCGGGCGGACGCCGCTCGAGCGGTGGATCACCGGCGATCCCGTGGTGCTCTATCGCACCGAAGGCGGCCGCGCCGTGGCGCTGGAAGACCGCTGCGCGCACCGGCTGGCGCCGCTCTCGATGGGCAAGCTCGTCGGCGACGCGATCCAGTGCGGCTATCACGGGATGACCTTCGACTGCGACGGGAACTGCGTGCGCCTGCCCGGGCAGGCGGCGATTCCGAAGGCCGCGAAGGTTCGCAAATATCCGCTCGTCGAGCGCTTCGGCTGGGCGTGGATCTGGATGGGCGACCCGGCGCGCGCCGACGCGGCGGCCATTCCGAATTTCTTCTGGCTCGACCACCCCGAATGGAAGCCCGTCGGCGGCACGATCTACTGCAAGTCGAACTATTTCCTGCTGATCGACAACCTGCTCGACCTGTCGCACGAGACGTTCCTGCACGGCTCCACCATCGGCAATGCCGCCGTGGCGGAAGCCGCGGTCGAGACCGAAGCGGACGACACGGCCGTGCGCGTGCGCCGGCGCATGCCGAACTGCGCGCCCCCGCCGCTGTTCCGCAAGGCGCGCAACTTCGCCGGCAACATCGACCGCTCGCAGGTGATCGATTTCTCGCCGCCGTGCTATGCGGTTGTCGATGCGCGCGCGGTTCCGGCCGGCACCAACGACATCGACAACGGCATCGAGTGGCGCGTCATCAACGCGCTGGTGCCCGAATCCGAGGGGACGACGCACTATTTCTGGGCGGTGTCGCGCCACTTCGCGCTCGACAACCGCGAACTCGACGAGATCATGCAGAAGGGCGTCGTGCACACCTTCGGAGAAGACATCATGATGACCGAGGCGCAGCAGAAACGGATGGCGCGGCCCTCGGCCGATCCGAAGCACGTCACGATCAAGGCCGACGCGGCGCCGATCGCCGCGCGGAAAATCGTCTCCCGGCTGGTGCAGAACGAGGCTTCCGCGGCCGCCTGATCGCCACCGCGCGGCCCCGAAACGCAGAGCGGCCCGTTCCCCCAACCGGAACGGGCCGCTGGCTTGTTCGGGGATCGTCGGGCGGCTTAGTAGCAGTACCAGCGATAGAAGTAGCGGTAGCTGTAGCCGTTCGTGACGTAGAAGTAGCGGTAGTAGCAGGCGGTCTGCGCGACGGCGCTTTCCTTGGTGATCTGCGGGCCGATCTCGGCGTCGGGCGACGTGGCGGAAGCGGTGCCGGCGAGGCCGATCGAGAGCGCGGCGAC
>JAEULD010000212.1 GCA_016792765.1 Candidatus Odyssella sp. | reverse complement strand
CCCGCCGCCGGGGGCTCCAGCGGCGGCGGCGCCTTGGCGCGGCCTTCGCGGGCGGCGATCGCTTCGCGGCGGATCACGTAGATGCCGGAGGCGAAGATCACCGCCGCGCCGACCCAGGTCCACACGCTCGGGATCTGGCTGAAGAACACCATGCCGATGACGGCGACGAAGACGAGGCGCGCGAAATCGACCGGCACGATCGCCGAGGCGTCGGCGGCCTTGAGCGCGCGCGTGTAGCAGAGATGCGCGGCCGTGCCGAACAGGCCGACCAGGAACATCCAGCCGAGCTGCTCCCAGGAGGGCGTCGCCCACACGAACAGCGCCGGCACCAGCGACATCGGCGTGAGGTAGATCGTCATGTAGGCGACGATGGCGTTCGGCGATTCGGTGCGCGACAGCGTCTTGATCATGATCGTCGACGCGGCCTGGGTGGCGGCGGCGCCCAGCGCCACGGCGGCCCCGAGCGCCGGCAGATCGCTGAAGCCGGGCCGGAGGATTACCAGCGCGCCGAGGAAGCCCACGATCACCGCCGCCCAGCGCCTGAGGCGCACCACCTCTTTCAGGATGACGGCGGCCAGGATCGTGACGAAGAACGGCGCGGTGAAGCCGAGCGCCGTCGCCTCGGTGATCGGCATCAGCGCCACGCTCCAGAACCAGCACAGCATGCTGACCATGCCGACGAAGGCGCGCAGCGTGTAGAGCGGCAGCCGCGCCGTGCGCAGGCCGGCGATGCCCGCCCGCGCGATCCACGGCGCCATCACCAGCAGGCCGAACAGGTTGCGGAAGAACGCCACCTCCCAGGGGTGCATGCCGCTGTCGGAGACCTGGCGGACGAGGCCGGTCATGATCGCGAACAGCACGCACGCCGTCAGCATCCATGCGCCGCCGGCGACGATGTTGGAGTGGCGCCCGGCGACGGCGGTCACGGATGGGCCCGCGGATGGATTGCGGTCGTTCATTGCCGCCCACTCTAGGAACTGGCGCGGCGCAAGTCACCCCGCGCGGCGGCGGGCCGCATGCGGCCCGCCGCCCGGTTGCGCGCGGCGCCGCGTTCGACGCAAATTCGCCGCGTCGAACCGGGAGTAACGCAGGTGAACGCAGGTCCGCTCTGGACGCCCTCGGCGGCGCGCATCGGCGCCGCCAACATGACGCGCTTCATGGAATTCGCGGCGCAGCGCCACGGCGCCCGCGCCGCCGACTACGGCGCGCTGCTCGACTGGTCGGTGTCCGACCTCGGCGCGTTCTGGACCGCGGTCTGGGATTTCTGCGGCGTGAAGGCCGAGACGCGCGGCAGCCGCGCGCTCGTCGACGGCGGCAAGATGCCGGGCGCGCGCTTCTTTCCCGACGCGAGGCTGAATTTCGCCGAGAACCTCTTGCGCCGGAACGACGACGGCGACGCGCTCGTGTTCTGGGGCGAAGACAAGGTGCGCCGCCGCATGAGCTGGCGCCAGCTCGCCGCCGAGGTTTCGCGCCTGCAGCAGGCGTTCCGCGCCGAGGGCCTGCGCGCCGGCGACCGCGTGGCCGCCTACATGCCGAACATGCCGGAGACGATCGTGGCCATGCTGGCGGCCACGAGCCTGGGCGGCGTCTTCACCTCGTGCTCGCCGGATTTCGGCGTGCAGGGCATCCTCGACCGCTTCGGCCAGATCGAGCCCAAATTCCTGATCGCCGCCGACGGCTATCACTATGGCGGCAAGACGCACTCCGTGCTCGAGAAGCTCGCCGAGGTGCAGCGCAGCCTGCCGAGCGTGAAGCGCACGCTGCTCGTGCCCTACGCCTCCGACCGGCCCGACGTCCGCAATCTGCGCGACACGCGGCTGTGGGCCGACCATCTCGAGACGTTCGACGCGCGGGCGGTGGAATACGTGCGCGTGCCGTTCCATCATCCGCTCTACATCCTCTATTCCTCGGGCACCACCGGCGTGCCGAAATGCATCGTGCACAGCGTGGGCGGCGCGCTGCTGAAGCACCTCGCCGAGCAGCGGCTGCATTGCGACATCAGGCCCGGCGACCGCGTGTTCTGGTTCACGACCTGCGGCTGGATGATGTGGAACTGGCTGGCCACCGCGCTGGCCTCGGAGGCGACGCTGCTGCTCTACGACGGCTCGCCGTTCCACCCGACCGGAAACGCGATCTTCGATTTCGCCGACGCCGAACGCATGACGTGGTTCGGCACCTCGGCCAAGTTCATCGACGCCTGCAACAAGGCCGGGCTGGAGCCGATCAAGACCCACAAGCTTTCCACCGTGCGCGGCATCGGCTCGACCGGCTCGCCGCTGGTGCCGGAGGGCTTCGACTACGTCTACGCGAAGGTGAAGGCCGACGTGCACCTCGCCTCGGTCTCGGGCGGAACCGATCTCATCGGCTGCCTCGTCGGCGGCAATCCGCTGGGGCCGGTGTGGCGCGGCGAGATCCAGGCGCCGATGCTGGGCATGGCCATCGACGCGTTCGACGACGCGGGGAAGCCGGTGCGCGGCGAGAAGGGCGATCTCGTCTGCACGAAGCCGTTCCCCTCGATGCCGCTCGGCTTCTGGAACGACGCCGACGGCAGCAAGTATTTCAACGCCTACTACGCGAAATATCCGAACGTCTGGGCGCACGGCGACTGGGTGGAGATCACGCCGCACGGCGGCTTCGTCATCTACGGCCGCTCGGACGCCACGCTCAATCCGGGCGGCGTGCGCATCGGCACGGCCGAGATCTACCGCCAGGTGGAGCAGCTCCACGAGGTCGTGGAATCGCTGGTGATCGGCCAGGACTGGCAGGGCGACGTGCGCGTGGTGCTGTTCGTGCGGCTGCGCGAGGGCATGAGTCTGGACGAGAAGCTCGCCGACAAGATCAGGAAACAGATCCGCGCCAACACCACGCCGCGCCACGTGCCGGCGCGCATCCTGCAGGTGGCCGACATTCCGCGCACGAAGAGCGGCAAGATCGTGGAGCTCGCCGTGCGCGACGTCGTGCACGGAAGGCCGGTGAAGAACAAGGAGGCGCTCGCCAATCCGGAGGCGCTGGAGCTGTTCCGGAACCGTGCGGAGCTTTCGGCCTAGCATCCCCCCGAAACGCAGAGCGGCCCGTTCCCCCAACCGGAACGGGCCGCTGGCTTGTTCGGGGATCGTCGGGCGGCTTAGTAGCAGTACCAGCGATAGAAGTAGCGGTACTGGTAGCCGTTCGTGACGTAGAAGTAGCGGTAGTAGCAGGCGGTCTGCGCGACGGCGCTTTCCTTGGTGATCTGCGGGCCGATCTCGGCGTCGGGCGACGTGGCGGAAGCGGTGCCGGCGAGGCCGATCGAGAGCGCGGCGAC
>JAEULD010000194.1 GCA_016792765.1 Candidatus Odyssella sp. | reverse complement strand
GTCGCCGCGGGCGCGGTGCTCGGCGCGCCAGGCATCGACGGCCTCGCGGCGGGCCTCGGCGATCTTGGCGCGGTCGCCGCCGACGATCGCGGCCGCATGCTCCTGCTCGGCCTCGCTGCGGCGGTTGGCGAGCGTGCCGAGGGCGGCGCGGGTGCGCGTGGCGCGGCCGTTGTCGGCGATGCGGCGCTCGGCTTCGGCGGCGGCGGCGCTGGCGCTGGTCAGCGCGCTGGCGCGGAACTCCTGGGGGAGGACGCCGGCGAGGCTGTTCGCGGCGGCCTCGACGAGCTTGCGCGCCACGGCGGGATCGCCGCCGGCGAGGTTGACGGCAAGGTCGATGCCTTTCGTGAGCAAGGCATCGGCGGCGGTGAGTGCCAAGCCGGTCCGCGCGTCGGGATGGTCGAGCGGCGAGGATGTGGCGGGCGCCGCGGGGTCACGCGGAGCCGCGGAGGGCGCGGCGGGTGCCGCTGCTTCCGGTGCAGGCGACGTCGATGCGGGCTGAGCGATGCTGCCTGCCGGACCCGCGGCGGTGTCGTCGCCGAGGATGGCCTGCGGCGTGCCGCGCGAGGGTAGCTTCCAGCTCCGCGGACCCGTCCATTCGGCCTGCGCGCCGGCGGCGGCGATCGCAGCATCGTCCGCGGCCGGCGTTTCGCCGAACAGGCCCGCGGCACGCAGCTTCTCGGCCGCGGCGCCGCGCAAAGTCGGCGCCGGGGGCGGCGCGCTCGCGCCGTGCAGCGGCTGGCGGACCAGCGAGCGCATATGGTCCAACGCGCTGATGCCGTCGCTCGTCCACGCGAACGGCGGAAGGCGTGACGAGTCTTCGTCGCCACCGGGCGGCGAGCGCAGCTCGTCTCGCGAAAGATTGAAGGGTGCATCCAGCGCAATCATTCTAGCCGAATCGTTGACTCATTTTCATGATTTGTTCTAGAATGTTCTCATGGAGCTTTGGCCTGAACCGGCACGCAGCCGCGCAACCGCGATATTCGGCACGCTCGAGAACGCCGAATCGGCCGTCGGAACCTTCATTCGCGACCACGAATGGGGATTTATGATTATCGAGCCCGAGCCGCCGCGCACTTGGCAGTACAGCCTTCCGCGCCAGGACTACGATGTCGTCGGTCGTCTCGTGCAATACTACCGCGAAAATTCGGCGGAGCCCGCTGTTGCCCGCTATGAATTTCGGCGGCCCGGGGTCTGGTCGTTCGAAGTGTGCGTGTCCGGCACGGACGATAGGCCCGACCGGCGGTACTGGTTCTCGCGGCTTGACGGCGACATGACACGAGTGCGCGAATGGTTGCAGAACGATCACTGCTTTCGCGACTTTCTGCCTCGGCCGGACGCAGCAAAACCGTGATTGACAATCGCTCCGCTGCCGAGGGCGATGACGGATTCGCAAAGCCTATGGGCTAGATGGCAACTCGAAGAAGATCGGCCGACGAAGCCGCGAAAGGTCGAAGGGCACATCTCGTACAATCTTCTTGCGGCTGTAGCTCGTGATGATCCAAATCTCTCTTGCTTTTGAGTAGTCTCGGGCCAGCACGACCAGTTGATCGCCGTGCTCGACGAGCAATCGGCCCGGACTTTTCGGATGAGGGCTGATCTTGCCTCGGGCGATGGTCTCGACCATTGGCCGAATGTGCTCGATGCCGTGTTTCGCGATGAGGTGAGAAAGGCCTAGGCCGCCTGTATAGCCTTTGCCGGGATCGCCGGGCGTGCCCCAACGAAACGTGATCGAGCCGCCGGTGCGCCCGAGGTCGGCGCGGTACATCGCGTCGCCGACGATTCCTGCCTGACCTCGAAGCGCTTTCTCCAGCGCCACGTCGGCCGCGGCAAGTCCGCGCCGCACATTCTCCTGAGCGTTGATCGGCGGCCAGCGCGTAGACTGAAATGCCTGTTGCGGGCTCTGGCGAAAGAATTCAACGGAACGCGGCCCGGTGGAATCGCGCAGGGTCGAGGAACGAACGGCGGCAAGGCGTGCGGATTCGTTGCCTCCGGGAGTCTGTTTGAACGGACCGGCGACATGGCCGCGAACGGACGCTTCGTGGTCGGGCTTGGTGCGTCGTCCACGCCGCAACCAAAGAGCTGCGGCCGATGTGATACCCAGCGCCGCCAAGAGGTCGGGCGCGATCTGCGGAAACGGCTCGCTGTTGACGTCCTGCCTCCGCGCGAGTTCGCCGCGGACGCTGCTGGACAGATCGTGTCCGAGCAGGTGCAGGACGGCGGAGATGCGGCGGTCCTCGCTCGGGACGGGTCTGCCGCCCGGCGCGGCGCCGGTTCCGATCAGGTCGCGCGCATGCGCGGCGTAGAGCGTGAAGAACGCGAAGTCGTTGATCGGGCCGTTTTCGTCCGCGAGGCCGGCGAGGAGCGCGGCGTAGTCGCCCGGCTTCGCGCCGAGCAGGCGCGCGACGGCGCGCAGGCGGGCCGGGTCGTAGTGGAACTCGCGCGCGAGCTCGTCGAAGGCCGGGTCGTCGACAAGTTTGAGCAGTGCGAACGCGCGCTTGATGCGGCTCGGCTGGCCGGGTTTTTGGCCGGGGTCGTAGTCGCGATCGAGCGTGTCCGCCTCCGCATCGATCTTGTTGCGCAACGCGTCGCGCGCGGCGGCTCGTTCGCTATCCCGACCCGGCGATTGGCCGGTCGGCGGTACGGGAGGCTTCGCAGCATCGGGCGAGGCCTGCGCCGGCTCGACGCGACCTTCACGATCCGGGAGTCGCCCGGCAGGTGCTTCGGGAAACGCCGGCGGCGCGTTGAGTTCGGCTTTGAACCGCTCCGCGTGCAATCCAGTCCATTGCGCCTGGTCGTCGAGCCAGGCGTCGGCGGCGTCTTTGCCTTGGCTGGACTCGATGCGGAGGTAGTCCGCGGCGAGCGCGGTGCGCTCGTCGTTGGTGAGGAGACGGCGCTGGTGCTCGGGGATGCCGCGGCGGGCTTGGGCTTCGAGACGGCGCTTGTAGCGATAGGCGGTCTCCTCTTCGGGCGTGTCGATGCGGCCGTCTCGCTTCTTCGCGGCGATGTCGCGTTCGATCGACGCTTCGCCGACGCGCGCCGGGTCGTCGCGGCGAATCTGGCGGATGTCGCCGGCCACTTCGCGCGCCATGCCGGGATCGGCCTTGGCGTCTTCGTCGCCGTCGAGCGCGCGGGTGATGCCGGCTTCGTCCATCTGGGCGAGTCGGTGGCGTAGTGCCGTCTTGCGATACTCACGCTCGAGCGCGCGGGCGGCGGCGTTGATCTCGGCCTCGCCGTCGCCGCGGGCGCGGCGCTCGGCGCGCCAGGAATCGAGGGCCTCGCGGCGGGCCTCGGCGATCTTGGCGCGGTCGCCGCCGACGATCGCGGCCGCATGCTCCTGCTCGGCCTCGCTGCGGCGGTTGGCGAGCGTGCCGAGCGCGGCGCGGTTGCGCGTGGCGCGGCCGTTGTCGGCGAT
>JAEULD010000091.1 GCA_016792765.1 Candidatus Odyssella sp. | reverse complement strand
CGGCCGGCCCATCCACGCCGGCGACGTGATGATCCTCGTGCGCCGCCGCGGCGACTTCATGGACGCGATGGTGAGCGCGCTCAAGAATTTCGGCGTGCCGGTGACCGGCATCGACCGCATGCGGCTCTCCGAGCAGCTGGCCGTGCAGGATCTCGTTTCGCTCGGACGCTTCCTGCTGCTGCCCGACGACGACTACACGCTCGCCAACGTGCTGAAGGGGCCGTTGTTCGGCTTCGACGACGACGGCGACCTGTTCCCGCTCGCATTCGCGCGGCCGGGAACGCTGTGGGAGCGGCTCGGCGAGCGCGCGCCGACGAATCCCCGGTTCGGCGCGGCGCGGGCGCGGCTCGAAGCGCTGCTGGCGCGCGCCGATTTCGCGCCGCCCTACGAGATCTTCGCGCGCGTGCTCGAGGCCGAGGGCGGACGGCGCGACATCCTCGCGCGGCTCGGCCCCGACGCGGAGGACCCGATCGACGAATTTCTCGAGCTTGCGCTCGCCTATCAGCGCCGGCATGCGCCGAGCCTCGAGGGTTTCCTGCACTGGCTCGGCCAGGGCGAGACCGAGATCAAGCGCGATCTCGACCAGGGCGGCGGCGAGGCGGTGCGCGTGATGACCGTGCACGGCGCCAAGGGCCTGCAAGCGCCGATCGTGTTTCTCGCCGACACCGTCTCGCTGCCGCAAGGCGAAGAGCGCGTGCTGTGGCCCGACGGGGGCGGCGGCGCGCTGGCGGCGCTGCCGCTGTTCGCGCCGGTGCGCGCCGACGAGATTCCCGAAGCCGCCGCGCGCCGCGCGGAACTGGCGCGGCGCTCGATGGAGGAGTACCGGCGCCTGCTCTACGTGGCGCTGACGCGCGCGGCCGACCGCCTCTACATCTGCGGCTACGAGACGAAGCACGGCGTTCGCGCGGGCTGCTGGTACGACCTCGTCGCCAAGGCCTTCGCGCGGGAGCCGACGATCGATTTCGAATTCGGCGAGCACTGGGCGGGCAAGGGCTGGCGCATCGAGCGCCACGGCCGGCCGGACCGGGCCGCCGCGCCGGCCGAGCGGCATGCCGGCGGCGCCGCCGAGATTCCCGACTGGGCGCGCGCGCTGCCCGCGCGCGACCAGCCCGCGCTGCGCCCGCTGGCGCCTTCGCGCCCGGCGGAGGAGGAGCCGCCGGTGCGCTCGCCTTTCGCCGACGAGACGCGCTTCCGGCGCGGCCGCCTCGTGCACCGCCTGCTGCAGACCCTGCCCGACCTGCCGCCGGCCGCGCGCCACGCGGCGGCACTGCGCTTCCTCGCGCGCCCCGGCGAGGCGCTCGGCGACGCGGAGATCGCGGGCATCGCTGCCGAGACGCTGGCGCTGTTCGACGACCCGGCCTGCGCGCCGCTGTTCGCCGCGGGTTCGCTGGCCGAGGTGCCGATCGCCGGCGCGCTCGGATCGCACGTCGTCTCGGGCCAGGTGGACCGCCTCGCGATCGGCGAGCGCGAAATCCTCGTCGTCGACTACAAGACCAACCGCGCGCCGCCGCGCGAGCCGCCGCCGGTCTACGTGCGGCAGATGGCGGCGTATCGCGCCCTGCTGCGCCGCATCTATCCCGGCCGTGCGGTGCGCTGCTACCTGCTGTGGACGGTGGGGCCGGCGCTGTCGGAGCTGCCCGCGGCGCTGCTCGACGCCGCCGAACCGGGTCGCGCAGAGGCCTGATATCAAAATGATTTCAAAGTGCAAGGCCTGCGCGGCGGCGCGTTGCCTTGACGCTTCCGGGGGTGCCTCCTAGATATTCCCGTGCGCCGGACGCGCGGGGGCCGTCCGGCAATCCAATGTCAGGGGACGAAATGAACACCACCAAAGTCACCGATGCGTCGTTCGACAGCGATGTCCTGAAGTCGGGCAAGCCCGTGCTCGTGGATTTCTGGGCCGAGTGGTGCGGCCCGTGCCGCGCGATCGCGCCCGCGCTCGAAGACATGGCCGGCGATCTCAAGGAGAAGCTGACGATCGCCAAGATCAACATCGACGAGAACCCGACGACGCCGCAGAAGTACAACGTGCGCGGCATCCCGACGCTGATCCTGTTCCGCAACGGGCAGGTGGCGGCGATGAAGGTCGGCGCGCTGCCGAAGAACAAGCTCTACGAATGGGTCGAATCGGCGCTCGCCGCCGCCTGACGCCGCGATCCATTGCGAATCCGGCGAAAGCCCCGCAGCGATGCGGGGCTTTCCGTTTGTGCGCGCTATCGGACCACGATCAGCACGACCGAGGGCTCGCGCTGGCGCACGAGCTCGGCGGCCGAGCCGAATCGCGTGCCGCCGCCGCGCCGCCATTTGCCCGCGATGTTGCGCTCGAGCAGCGGCACGAGATACGCGCTCTTCACCGCGTAATTGACGTTCTGCGGCAGCGCGCCGCCGGTGAGGCGCACCGCGCGCGCGGTGCTGAACGTGGCGGCGGCGACGCCGACGACCTCGCCGCGATTGTTGAGAATCGGGCCGCCCGAATTGCCCGGCTGCAACGGCGTGTCGATCTGCAGGTGGCGCGCGTCGCCGCGCAGCCCCGACAGCGCATTGACGCGGCCGAACGTGGCCTTGAGCTCGGTGCCGAGCGCGCCCGCGATCGGAAAGCCGAGCGCCGTCACCTCCTCGCCTTTCGCCGGCTCGCCGGCGGCGATCGGGATCGGCCGGCTGGCCGTGGCGATCCTGATCAGCGCAAGGTCGTTCGCCACGTCGACATCGACGACACGCAGCGGCAGGTCCTTGCCGCCGATCCGCACCCACAGCGAACGATTGCCGCGTACGACATGCTCGTTGGTGACGGCGTATCCATCGGCGGTCACGAAGAAGCCGCTGCCGTTCGAATGGATGGGGCCGCCCGGCGGCGGCGGTGTGGCGGCGCCGGATGTGGCCGGACCCGGCGCGCCGGAGGCCGGCACGCTGGGGTTCGTCACGCTGGGGTTCGGCGCACTGGGGTTCGGCGCGCTGGGGTCCGGCGCCGAGCCCGTGCTCGGACCCGTCCCGGGGCCGGGCTCCGGCGCCGTGGCCGCCGGCACCGGCTCGCCCGCCTCGCGCCGGCGCCGGATCGCCTCGTCGAGGCTCATGCCCATCGCGAAGACGAGCTGCTTGCCGTCCTGGTCGCGGCCGACGCCGTGCCCGGAGGTGCAGCCGGTGGCCACCCATTCGCCGCGCACGCGGCGGCCGTCCGAACATGCGAGCACGGCGATGCCGCGCTGGCCGACGCAGGGAACGACGGCGGAATAGACCGGCTTGTAGGTGATGCGCGATTCGCCGGTGCAGGTCGCGCCGCTCGAGGAGTTGGCGGCGATGGCGGCGTCGCCGGCCAGATTCGAATTGATCCGGCCGGTGAACGTTTCGCCGTCTTCGAAACGGCCGACCATCGGAAACGTGACCGTGCACCCGGCGAGCACGGCCAAGAGGGTGCCGAGAGCGGCGACGGCAAGCCCGAAATGTCTGCGCATGGGATCCCCGGTCGTTGCCCCGGCGGAAATTAGCGGCAACCCGCGCCGCAATCAACGGGCGCAGTATCGAGCACCTGCAATCTTTGATTACGGCCGCGCCGGCCGGGGGCTACGGTGCCTTGAAGATCGCGTGCTCGACCTTGTCGCCGGGCTGGATGCCGAGCAGGCGCGTCACGCCGGCATTGACCTCGAGCACGGCGCGCACCGGTCCCTTGGATGGGCGCGGCGTCTCGTCGTGCGGCTTGGCGCCGTAATAGATGCTTTCGATCGTACCGTCGGCGCGGATGTAGACGAGATCGAGCGGGATCAGCGTGTTGCGCATCCAGATCGAGGCCTCGGCGGGCGGGTCGTAGTCGAGCAGCATGCCGGCGTCGAGCGGCATGTCCTTCCGGAACATCAGGCCGCGCGACTTCTGCGGCCAGGTCTTCGCCCAATCAACCTTGAACACGTGCCGGGC
>JAEULD010000086.1 GCA_016792765.1 Candidatus Odyssella sp. | reverse complement strand
ACCGAGAAATACGCGCACGTGACGTTCTTCTTCAACGGCGGCGAGGAGCGGCAGTTTCCGGGCGAGGAGCGCATCCTCGTGCCCTCGCCCAAGGTCGCCACCTACGACCTGCAGCCCGAAATGTCGGCGCCCGAAGTGACCGACCGGCTCGTGGCCGCGATCGAGGGCGGCGCCTTCGATTTCATCGTCGTCAACTACGCGAACACCGACATGGTGGGGCACACCGGCGACCTCGCCGCGGCGGTGAAGGCGGTGCGCGCGGTGGACGAGGCGATCGGCCGCGTCGAGGCGGCGGTGCGCAAGGCCGGCGGGGCCATGATCGTTACCGCCGACCACGGCAATGCCGAGACGATGAAGGACCAGCTCACCGGCCAGCACCACACCGCGCACACGATGAACCTCGTGCCCGTGCTGCTGTGCGGCGCCGAGCGCGCGTGGCGCGGCGTGAGCCTGCGCAACGGCAGGCTCGCCGACGTGGCGCCGACGCTGCTGGAGCTGCTCGGCCTCGGCCAGCCCAACGAAATGACCGGCCGCTCGCTGATCGAGCCGCGCGAGAAGGCCCGCGCTGGCCGGGAGCGCACGGTTGCCGCGTAAACGCCGCATCGCGTTGCTGATCGCGCTCGCGCTGGCCGCGGGCGCCGCGCCCGTTGCGGCGCAGACCAAGCCGGGCGAGAAGGCCGACCCCAAGAAGCTCAAGGAGGTGGAGGCGCGCATCAAGAGCGAGCGCGAGGCCGCCGCCGAGCTGCAGAAGCGCACGGCGGCGATCCGCGACGAGATCCGCGCGCTGCGCGAGAAGCTGGTGAAGACCGCGGCCGCGACGCAGACGCGCGAATCCGTGCTGACGCGCCAGGAATCCGAGCTGCGGGTGCTCGAGGCGCGCGAAAAGGCGGCGGCCGCGGATTTCCGGAAGCGCCAGCAGCAGCTCGCCGATATCCTGGCAGCCTTGCAGCGCCTTTCGCTGCGCCCGCCGGTGACGCTCGCGAGCCGCACCGACGACGCCAACGACGCGGTGCGGACGGCGCTGGTGCTGCGCGGCCTGGTGCCCGAGCTTGAGCGCCGCGCCGAGCTGTTGAAGCGCGAGATCGAAGCCTATGGCCGGCTCAAGGAGGCGGTGCGCGCGCGGCGCGGCACCGTCGCCGACGCCGACAGCGCGCTGGGCCGCGAGCGCCAGGCGCTCGTGGGCCTGCTCGAGCAGAAGCAGGCGCTGCTGAAGGAGACCGAAGACGAGCAGGCCGCCAATCGCGCGCGGCTCGAGGCCCTCACCAGGGAGGCCGAGACGCTGCGCGACCTCATCGCCAAGCTGCGCCAGGAGAAGACCAAGCCCGAGCCGGCGCCGCGGACGGCCGCGCTGACCGAGCCGCCCAAGGGCAAGATCCGCTCCTTCGCCGCGTTTCGCGGCAAGCTCACGCTGCCGGCCACGGGAACGGTGACGCCGCGCTTCGGCTCCGAGGAGAAGCTCGGCGAGTTCAGCAAGGGCATGATGATCGCGGCCCGGCCCGGCGCCCAGGCGGTGGCCCCGTTCGACGGCCAGATCGTGTTCGCGGGGCCGTTCCGGGGCTATGGCCGTATATTGATCATCGAACACCGCGACGGGTATCATAGCCTGATCGTCGGGCTCGCCCGTATCGACGCGAGCGTCAAGCAGTGGGTGCTGGCCGGAGAGCCGGTCGGCATCGTCGGCGAGCACGAATCCCAGGGCGCGCAGCTTTACGTCGAAATCCGCCACAACGGCCGGCCGATCGACCCGGCCCACTGGTTTCTTCCCCGTCAATCCTAGGGTAACCGCATGAAGCGCTTCGCAGTTTTCGCCTCCGTCGCCGCGACCGCCCTGCTCCTTTCGGGCCCGGCCGTCACCGAGAAGTCGAGCGACACCTACAAGCAGCTCGACCTCTTCGGCGCGGTGTTCGAGCGCGTGCGCTCGAGCTACGTCGACAAGGTGACCGACAAGAAGCTGATCGAGTCGGCGATCAACGGCATGCTTCAGTCGCTCGACCCGCACTCCTCCTACATGGACGCCGAATCGTTCAAGGAGATGCAGGTCCAGACCAAGGGCGAGTTCGGCGGCCTCGGCATGGAAGTGACGCTCGACAAGGGCGTGGTGAAGGTGGTGGCGCCGATCGACGACACGCCGGCGGCCAAGGCCGGCATCCAGGCCGGCGACTACATCACCCACATCGACGGCAAGTCGGTCGTCGGCTGGACGCTCAAGGAGGCCGTCGACAAGCTGCGCGGCCCGGTCGACACCAAGGTGACGATCAAGGTGAAGCGCGGCGAGAAGGACCCGTTCGACGTGACGCTGACGCGCGCCGTCATCACGGTGAAGTCGGTGCGGAGCCGCATCGAGGGCAATATCGGCATCATCCGCATCACGAGCTTCACCGAGCAGACCGACATGGGCGTGCGCGAGGCGCTGGCCACGTTCAAGCAGAAGCTCGGCGACAAGTGGCAGGGTATCGTGCTCGATCTCCGCAACAATCCGGGCGGCCTGCTCGATCAGGCGATCTCGGTGTCGGACGAGTTCCTCGACGCCGGCGAGATCGTCTCGACCCGCGGCCGCGACGGCAAGGTGACGAGCCGCTTCAACGCCAAGAAGGGCGACGGCGCCGAAGGCAAGCCGATCGTCGTTCTGATCAACACCGGCTCCGCCTCGGCCTCCGAGATCGTGGCCGGCGCGCTGCAGGATCACCGCCGCGCGCTCGTCATGGGCACGCAGAGCTTCGGCAAGGGCTCGGTGCAGACCATCGTGCCGCTCGGCAGCCAGGGCGCGATGCGTCTCACCACGGCGCGCTACTACACGCCGTCGGGCCGCTCGATCCAGGCCGTGGGCGTGACGCCCGACATCACCGTCGAGCAGGGCAAGTTCGAGGCCGCGGCCAACGGCGAATTGCGCCGCGAGCGCGACCTGAAGGGCGCCCTCACCAACCCCGACGACAAGAAGGCGGACGAGAGCAAGCCGGGCGAGAGCAAGCCCGAGGCCAAGCCCGGCGAGGCGAAGCCCGAGGCCAAGCCGGGCGAGAAGAAAGACGCCGCGCCGGCCGACTACCAGATGGAGCGCGCGCTCGACATGCTGAAGGCGATCGCGCTCTACGAGGCGCGGAAGGCGCAGCGCTGACGCGGATCGCGGGGACTCGGCGGCGCGGATCGCGCCGCCGCACCCCCGCACCGCCGCGCCGGGGAGGCCGCGATGGATTTCTTCAAACGCCTGTTCGTTCCGCTGTTTTTCGTGCTGGCGGCGGGCGGCGGCTGGCTTCTCGTCGAGCACGATCGGAACACGATCTTCGCAATCGACGGCGAGCGAGTGCAGGACGCGCCCGGCGCGCTGTCGCCCGCGGCCGGCCCCGGCGACGCCGCGCGGCCGGCGACGGCGCCGCTGCGCCCCGCCCGCGAGCAGTTCGCCCGCGCGTTCGACCGCGCCGACAAGCGTCCGCGCGTGACCGTCATCGTCACCGGCCTCGGCCTCGCGCGCGAGACGAGCTTTCGCGCGATCGAGGAACTGCCGCCGGACGTGACGCTGGCATTCTCGCCCTACGCCGACAATCTCGCGCCGCTGGTGGCCCGCGCGCGCGACAAGGGCCACGAGATCCTGCTCGCCGTGCCGATGGAGGCGGCGGATCCGCGGCGCCGCGACGCCGGCCCCGAGGCGCTGAGCGTCGGCCATTCCGAGGGCGCCACGCGCCAGCGCCTGCAGACCCTGCTCGCCCGCATGCAGGGCAATGTCGGCATCATCGGCGACCTCGGCGACCGCTTCGCGCGCGACCCCGTCGCCATGCGCCCGGTGTTCGAGGAGCTGGCGGCGCGCGGCATGCTCTACGTCGAGAACCGGCTCGAATCGCCCGAAGCGGCGGCGCCGGGCAACGGCGTGCCGAAGGCCGCGGTGTCGATCTGGCTCGACCGCGACCTGGCCGGCGAGGCGATCGACCGCGAGATCGCGGCGGCCGAGGCGGAAGCCCTGCGCACCGGCAGCGCCGTGGTACTCGCGCGGCCCTACGCCGCGACGCTCGCGCGCCTCGCGGCCTGGCTGAAGACGCTGGAGCGCAAGGGCATCGCGGTGGCGCCGGTGAGCGCGGCCGCCAAGGGCGGCTCGTGACGCGCACGCGCGTCCCCGAGGCGCGCCGCGTCGCGCGGACGCGCCGGGTCTCGCCCCCGGTCGGCTACCGGCGCGGCGTGGGCGTGATGCTGTTCAACCGCGCGGGCCTCGTCTTTCTCGGCAAGCGCAGCGATACGGAGGGCGGCGCCTGGCAGATGCCCCAGGGCGGCATCGATCCGGGCGAGGAGCCGCGCGCCGCCGCGCTGCGCGAGCTCGAGGAGGAGATCGGCACCGCCAACGCCGAGATCGTGGCCGAGACGCGCAACTGGCTGCTCTACGACCTGCCCGACGACCTCGTCGGCAAGGTGTGGGGCGGGAAGTATCGCGGCCAGGCGCAGAAATGGTTCGCCGCGCGCTTCTTGGGCGCCGACGCCGAGGTCGATCTCGCGAAACATCATTCGCCCGAATTCTCGGAATGGAAATGGGCGCCGCTCGAGGCGCTGCCCGGGCTGATCGTCGGCTTCAAGCGCGACCTCTACGCCGCGCTGGTGGCGGAGCTGGGGCCGAAGGTGAAGGCGGCGGTGGCGACGTAGGGACGCGCGCAGCGCGCCTCTATGCGGCGGCCGCGGCTCTCAGCTCGCGCTTCTCGAAGCGGCGGATGCGCCAGCGCATCGCGCGGTGCACGGCCGCGGCGACGATGCGGTTGAGCCAGCCATGCGGCTTCAGGCCCACCGCCTTGAAGATCATCGCGAACGCGCGCTCCAAGTGGCCGTAGCGATAGTGGCAGAACGCGCGGCGCGCATAGCGCTCCACGTATATCCGGCGGTCATAGGGCCCGTCGTTGCGGTGATTGGCGGCGTAGTAGGCGTAGGCCAGCTCGTCGTCTTCGGTCTCGGCCGCGCGGCCGAGCGCCACTTTGAGACGCTTCCAGACGCCCACCCGTTCGCTCGCCACGTAGCGCTTCAGGTGCGAGTAGAAGAGCTTGTAGTGGCGGAACTCGTCGGCCGCGATCTTCTGGCAGATCTGCTTCAGCACCGGCTCCTCGGTCGCCTGCGCCAGCGCGGTGTACATCGAAGACGTGCCGGTTTCGACGACGCAGCGCGCGACCCATTCCCCGGTGCGCGAGCCGCGCACGGACTCCTTCGCATCGAGCGGCAGCTTGATTTCGTCGACGAACTGCTTGAACGACGCTTCGAAATCGAACGAGGGATCGGCCATCTGCGCCCAGCGGCCGAGCGCCATGCCGTGCTGCACCTCTTCCGCGGCCCATTCGCCGGCCGTGCGCAGCACTTCCGGATCGTCGTTGAAGACGCTGCAGAGATAGGCGGCGTAGTCGCGCGCGTTTCGCTCGACGAGGCTCGCGGCCTTCACCACCTTGAGGAGTTCGGGGTCGACCTTCGAACGGTCGAACCGGTCCCAACTTATGTCGTCGAGTGTCCAGTATCCCATGACTGTCCCCCACGGCACGGCCGAGCGTTTCTCCGCCCGACCTATTGCGCCAAGCCGGCGAGGCAATCTTCGCACGCGCGTCATCAAGATGCGGCGCCGCCGCGCGCCTGTCTAGAGGGACTTAAGTCTTTGATCAAGCGTGACAATAACCGCGCCTGCGCAACCTGCGAAGAGCATCGGGGTAACCATGGCCGCGGACGGAAATGCCCCGCCCCGCCGGGACGCGATCAGGCCGCGGCCGCCTTCATCGCCTCGCGCACCTTGATGCGCCGGGCGATCACGGCCTTTTCCTCGTCGGTCTTGGCGTCGGCGAGGTCTTCGCCGAGGTCCTTGATCTGCTGATCGACCTTGGCCGCGTCGATCTCGCCCACCGGCACCGCCTCTTCGGCCAGCACCGTGCAGCGCTCCGGCGTCACTTCGGCGAAGCCTCCGGCGACGAAGATGCGCTGCTTGACCTCGCGCCCCTCGAACACGCGGATCACGCCGGGCCGGAGCGTCGAGATCAGCGGCGAATGGCGCGGCAGGACGCCGAAATCGCCCTCGGCGCCCGGCACCACGACCATGTCGACCTGCGCCGAGAGCAGCAGGCGCTCGGGCGACACCAGTTCGAATTCGACCTTGTCCGCGGCCATGCCGGCTTGTCCTTACGCCGCCTCGGCGGCGAGCTGCTTGGCCTTCTCGACCGCCTGCTCGATCGTGCCGAGCATGTAGAACGCCTGCTCGGGCAGGTGGTCGTACTGGCCTTCGACGATGCCCTTGAAGCCCTTGATCGTGTCTTCGAGCTTCACCTGCACGCCCGGGCGGCCGGTGAAGACCTGCGCCACGTCGAAGGGCTGCGAGAGGAAGCGCTGGATCTTGCGGGCGCGGGCGACGACGAGCTTGTCCTCTTCCGACAGCTCGTCCATGCCGAGGATCGCGATGATGTCCTGCAGCGACTTGTAGGTCTGCAGCACGCGCTGTACTTCGCGCGCCACCTTGTAGTGCTCCTCGCCGACGATGCGCGGATCGAGCATGCGGCTCGTCGAGTCGAGCGGATCGACCGCGGGGTAGATGCCGAGCTCGGTCAGCGCGCGCGAGAGCACCGTCGTCGCGTCCAAGTGGGCGAACGAGGTGGCCGGCGCCGGATCGGTCAAGTCGTCGGCGGGCACGTAGATGGCCTGCACCGAAGTGATCGAGCCCTTCTTGGTGGACGTGATGCGCTCCTGAAGCGCGCCCATGTCGGTGGCCAGCGTTGGCTGATAGCCCACCGCCGAGGGGATGCGGCCGAGCAGCGCCGACACTTCCGAGCCCGCCTGCGTGAAGCGGAAGATGTTGTCGACGAAGAACAGCACGTCCTGGCCTTCCTGGTCGCGGAAATACTCGGCGACGGTGAGGCCGGACAAGCCCACGCGCTGGCGCGCGCCCGGCGGCTCGTTCATCTGGCCGTAGACGAGCGCCACCTTCGAGCCCGTCGTCGTGCCGTCGGGGTTGAGCTTGATGACGCCCGACTCGATCATCTCGTGATAGAGGTCGTTGCCCTCGCGCGTGCGCTCGCCGACGCCGGCGAACACCGAGTAGCCGCCGTGGGTTTTCGCGACGTTGTTGATCAGCTCCATGATCAGCACCGTCTTGCCGACGCCGGCGCCGCCGAACAGGCCGATCTTGCCGCCCTTGGCGTAGGGCGCCAGGAGATCGATGACCTTGATGCCGGTGACGAGAATCTCGGCCTCGGTCGACTGCTCGACGAGATCGGGCGCGTTGCGGTGGATCGGCAGCGTGGCCTTGGCCCTGACCGGGCCGCGCTCGTCGACCGGCTCGCCGACGACGTTGATGATGCGGCCGAGCGTCTCGGCGCCGACCGGGATCGAGATCGGCGCGCCGGTGTCGGTGACCTTCTGGCCGCGCACGAGGCCGTCGGTGGTGTCCATCGCCACCGTGCGCACCGTCGATTCGCCGAGGTGCTGCGCCACCTCTAGCACCAGGCGGTTGCCCTGGTTCTCGGCCTCGAGCGCGTTCAGGATCTCCGGCAGTTCGCCGTCGAACTGCACGTCCACGACCGCGCCCTGAACCTGGGTGATCCGCCCGACACTGTTCTTCGCCATTGTTCGCTCCGTTGGCCCTTGCTGCGCCTAGATCGCTTCGGCGCCCGAGATGATTTCGATGAGTTCCTTGGTGATCTGCGCCTGGCGCGTGCGGTTGTAGACCAGCGTCAGCTTGCCGATCATGTCGCTCGCGTTGCGCGTGGCGTTGTCCATCGCCGTCATGCGCGCGCCGTGCTCGGAGGCGTTGCTCTCCAGGAGCGCGCGGAAAATCTGGATCGAGAGGTTGCGCGGCAGCAGCGCCGCGAGGATCTCGCCCTCGTCGGGCTCGTATTCGTAGGAGACGCGCGGGCCCTCGGCCGCCGGCGAGGCGCCGGCCTCGCCCGAGGCGGGCGCCGCGAACGGGATGAGCTGCTGCTCGGTCGGGATGATGCTGATCGCCGACTTGAAGCGGTTGTAGAGCAGCGTGCAGACGTCGAACGCGCCCTCGCGGAACAGCTTCGCGATCTTCTCGGCCACCGCGTCGGCCTCCGCGAACCGCACCTGGCGCCTGCCGACGTCGGTGATCGTCTCGAGGATCGCGTCGCCGTAGTCGCGGCGGAGCTGGTCGCGGCCCTTGCGGCCGACGATCAGGAACTTCACCGTCTTGCCCTCGCCGGCGAGGCGGCGGGCGAGCTGGCGGGCGCGGCGCACCAGCGCGGTGTTGAAGCTGCCGCAGAGACCGCGGTCCGACGTGGCGACGACGAGGAGATGCACCTTGTCCTTGCCGTTGCCGACCATCAGCGGCGAGGCGCCGGCCTGGCCTTTCAGGCTCTGGGCGAGCGAGCCCAGCATGCGCCCCATGCGCTCGGCATAGGGGCGCGCGGCCTCGGCCGCTTCCTGCGCGCGGCGCAGCTTGGCGCCGGCGACCATCTTCATCGCCGAGGTGATCTTGCGCGTGTTGCGGACCGTTCCGATCCGAACGCGCAGGTCCTTCAAGCTAGCCATCGGCCCGTTTCCCCGCTGCGCCCGGCCTTAGGCGAAGGTCTTGGCGAAATCGCGCAGGAACGCGAGGAGCTTCTCCTCGGTCTCCTTCTTGATCTCGCGGTCGGTGCGGATCGCGCCGAGGATGTCGGCGCCCTTGGCGCGGATCGCCGAGAGATATTGCTGCTCGAAGCGGCCGACGTCGCGCACGCCGACATTGTCGAGGAAGCCCTTCACGCCGGCGAAGATCGAGACGACCTGCTCTTCGACCGGGAGCGGCGCGTACTGATCCTGCTTCAGCACCTCGACGAGGCGGGCGCCGCGCGCGAGGAGCTTCTGCGTGGCCGCGTCGAGGTCCGACGCGAACTGCGCGAAGGCTTCCATCTCGCGGTACTGCGCGAGCTCGAGCTTGATCGTGCCGGCGACCTGCTTCATCGCCTTGATCTGCGCGGCCGAGCCGACGCGGCTCACCGAGAGGCCGACGTTGATGGCCGGGCGGATGCCTTTGTAGAAGAGGTTGGTCTCGAGGAAGATCTGGCCGTCGGTGATCGAGATGACGTTGGTCGGGATGTAGGCCGAGACGTCGTTGGCCTGGGTCTCGATGACCGGGAGCGCGGTGAGCGAGCCCGAGCCGTTCTTGTCGTTCATCTTCGCGGCCCGCTCGAGCAGGCGCGAGTGGAGATAGAACACGTCGCCCGGATACGCCTCGCGGCCCGGCGGGCGGCGCAGCAGCAGCGACATCTGGCGGTAGGCGACGGCCTGCTTCGAGAGATCGTCGTACACGATCACGGCGTGCATGCCGTTGTCGCGGAAATGCTCGCCCATCGCGCAGCCGGTGTAGGGCGCCAGGAACTGCAGCGGCGCCGGATCGGATGCGGTGGCGGCGACGACGATCGAATATTCCATCGCGCCGTAGTCTTCGAGCGTCTTGACGATCTTGGCGACCGTCGAGCGCTTCTGGCCGACGGCGACGTAGATGCAGTGCAGCTTGGTCTTGGGATCGTTCGCCGCGTTGACGCTCTTCTGGTTGATGAAGCAGTCGAGGGCGACGGCGGTCTTGCCGGTCTGGCGGTCGCCGATCACGAGCTCGCGCTGGCCGCGGCCGACCGGCACGAGCGCGTCGATGGCCTTCAGGCCGGTCTGCATCGGCTCGTGCACCGAGCGGCGCGGAATGATGCCGGGTGCCTTCACCTCGACGCGCTGCATCTTGACGTCTTTCAGCGGGCCCTTGCCGTCGATGGGATTGCCGAGCCCGTCGACGACGCGGCCGAGCAGGCCCTTGCCGGCGGGCACTTCGACGATGGCGCCGGTGCGCTTGACGATGTCGCCTTCCTTGATGTCGCGGTCGGAGCCGAAGATCACGACGCCGACGTTGTCGGTCTCGAGGTTGAGCGCCATGCCCCGGATGCCGCCCGGGAACTCGACCATCTCGCCGGCCTGGACGTTGTCGAGGCCGTAGACGCGGGCGATGCCGTCGCCGACCGACAGCACCTGGCCGATCTCGGCCACGTCGGTCTGCTTGTCGAACTCGGCGATCTGCTTCTTGAGGATCGCGGAGATTTCGGCCGCCTGGATGTCCATTCTTCAGCTCCCTTAGGCGGCGCGCAGCGCGCGCCGGAGTTTCTGCAATTGCGTGCGGATCGAGGTGTCGACCATGCGCGAGCCGACGCGCACGACGAGCCCGCCGATGAGCTCGGGCTCGACCTTCGATTCGATGTTGATCTTCTGGCCCACCGACTTCTTCAGCGTCTCGGCGAGCTCCGCGCTCTGTTCGGGCGTGAGCGGGCGCGCGGACGAGACGCGGACCGTCACCTCGCCGCGGCGCTGGGCCAGATGGCGCAGGAAGGCTTCGATCATGCCCGGCAGCGCGAACAGGCGCCGGTGGCCGCCGACGACGCCGACGAAGCGGCGCACGAGATCGCCGGTCTTGGCCGCGTCGAGAACCGACAGCATGGCCTTGGTCTGGGCCTGGCGGTCGATCAGCGGCGAGCGCAGGAAGCGGCGGAGATCGGACGAGCCCTCGATCATGCCCTTGAGGCGCCGAAGATCGTCGGCGACCGCATCGAGGGATTTGGACTCATCGGCAAGGTCGTAGAGCGCGGTCGCGTAACGCTCCGCGACGCCGCTCAAACCGGAACTATCGCTGGCCAAGGACGACGGGCCCCATGGTCGGAAAGAGCGCCCGAGCGGCCTGCATGCCTGGCGAGGCCCGCACCCCCGGACACCCCGTTGAAACGATCGGTGTCGAAACGGAAACCCGCCGGCCGAGTTTCCCCGGCCGGCCGGCGCCGCTTGGTAACACGCAGGCCGGGGGCGCGCAACCGGGGCCTTTTCGGCGCGCCATTTTGGCGCGGAATCTGGGGATTGCGTGCCGATTCAGGTGCTTGGAAGGAGGCACGCGGCGCCTTTTCGGAGCGTAAGAGTCGGTCAGCAAGGGGTGCCCGCTCGGGCTTTGGGACAAGCCGGCCAAGGGCGCCCCGGTGGGAGATTGGGGGACGGCAAGGGATGGACTCCGGGCGCGTCTACCGGGTCGGCCGCGACCAGACCAACGACATCGTCATCGAGCACGGTTCGGTGTCGCGGCATCATTGCGAGCTGCGCCTCCAGGACGACGGCGCGATCCTCGTCGTCGACCTCAACAGCATGAACGGCACCGCCGTCCGCCAGAACGGCGCGTGGGAGCACATCGAACAGGCGACGGTCGAACGCGACGAGCGCATCCTGCTCGGCGAGGTCGTGACGACGGTGGCCGCGCTGCTGATGCGCGCGCCCAAAACCGCCGCGCGGCCGCCGGCGCCGGAGCCCGCGCCGGCGCCGCGCAAGATTCCGCTGCCGACGGCGCCGGCCGCGCCCGAAGCGTCGGGCCTCGTGCGGCGCATGATCAACAGCGACTGGGCGCGCCTGCACCGCCGCAGCCGCGAGCGCAAGGCGCCGCGCGACGAGCCCAGCATCTGCCTGCCGGCCTTCGTCGGTGCGGCCGAGGCCGAGGGCGATCCCGCGCGGCTGCTGCGCGCGGCGCCGAGCCTCGTGCCGGGCGCCGGCGCCGACGACGCGGTTTCGCGCCGCGGACCCAGCCTTGCGGAGAATGCGGCGCCGGCCGTGCCGGCCGAGGGCGCTGCAGCGCCGCGCCGCGCGCCCTCGCTGCTGTTCAAGCCCGCCTTGGAGGCGAGGCCGCCCGCGTCGCGCGCCGGCCGCCGTTTCCCTCCGGCCTGGCTGCGGCGGGCGAACTCGCCGCGTTTCGCCAAATGGGCGGTGGCGGGTTCGGTCCTGCTGCTGATGTCGGGCGGCGCGGTCGCGGCCTATCTGCGCTACGCGCCCGGCGCCGAGCCGCGTGTCGCGGCGGTGCCGGCCGCCCCGGCCGCGCGCGCCGAACCCGAGCGCGCGCCGGACGCAGACAAGGTGGCCGTGCGCCCGAGCGACGACAAGAAGCCCGGCCTCGCCAAGCCGGCCGCGCCGGAGCCGCCCGCGCGCAGCGGCCGGCCCTGGCAAGTCAGCATCGACGGTACGCCCGACAGCGAGATCGCCGCCGCCGCGCCGAGCGGCGACGGGCTTTGCCTCGCCGGCACCGCGTCGCTCTCGGGCGGCCGCGAGGCCTGGGTCTTGCGCACCGACGGCGACGGCACCGTGCGCTGGCAGCGCCGGCCCGGCGGGCCGGGGCGCGACGGCGCGCTCGCCGTGACGGCCTCGGGCGACGGCGGCTGCACCGTGGCCGGTTTCGACAGCGACGAGAAGCGCCTCTGGATCTTCAAGCTCGATGCCAAGGGCGTTCTGACGTGGAGCCGTACGGTCCCGGTGGGTCATTCCGGGCGCGCCGTGGCCATCGTGCGGGCGCGCGACGGCGGCTACGGCGTCGCCGCGCACGCCAGGCTCGGCGCCGACAAGCCGGATCGCGCCTTCGTTCTCCGCCTTTCGCCGGGCGGCGAGATCAAGTGGAGCAAGTTCGCGGGCAAGGGCGAGAGCCGTGCGGCCGATCTGCGCGAAACGGCCGACGGCGGCTTCGTCGTGGCGGGAACCGCGCGCGAGCGCGGCGATGCGCGCCTCGCGCTGTGGGCCGCGCGGCTCGACCGCAGCGGGCGCACGGTGTGGGAGCAGCATTTCGCCGGCGCCGGCACGCCCGACGCCGTGCGCGTGGAAGTGGCGCGCGGCCGCGATTTCGTCGTCGCCGCCACGATGACGGGGCCGAAACCGGCCGCAGGCGACGCGCCGCCGGCCGCCGCGCTGCGCCTGTTGCGCATCGCCGGAGACGGCGACGTGGTCTGGGATCGCCGCCATGCCGCGCCGCGGCGCGTGGCCGGGCTCGTGCTGATCCGCGGCGGCATCCTCGTGGCAGGCGACGCCGGCGACGCCGCGCCCGAGCTGTGGCTCGCGCAGTTCGACGCGCAGGGTCGCGCCGCGCGCGAAAGCCGTCTGCCGGCGGCGCCGGGCGATCGCGCCGCAGCGCTCGCCGAGCTCGGCAATGGCCGGCTCGCGCTCGTCGGCACGGCGGCGCTCGGGACCGCCGCACGCCGCGGCGCCGGGTTCATCTTCCTCGATCGCGACCGCCAGCTCGCCGGCCGCTGAACGGCGGCGGGCCCCTCGCCTGAGGGCGGCGCCCGTGTTAGGAGTGCGGCGGAGACTTTCTTCG
Source organism: Candidatus Odyssella sp. (assembly GCA_016792765.1). Taxonomy (GTDB): domain Bacteria; phylum Pseudomonadota; class Alphaproteobacteria; order Bin65; family Bin65; genus SBBV01. Next base: position 25,216 of record JAEULD010000086.1, on the reverse strand, counting down.
CGTTGCCATGCGCCGCCTTCGCATCGGACGATCGGAAACGAACGACATCGTCATCCCCGACGCTTCGGTTTCGCGCCAGCACGCGGAAGCGGCGGAGCTCGGCGGCGGCCGCTTTTCGCTGACCGATCTCGGCAGCACCTTCGGAACCCAGGTCTGGCAGGGGCAAGGCTGGATCGCGGCAAAAGACACCGCGATCGACGCCGACACGGTGATCCGCTTCGGCGAGTTCCGCACGACGCTGCGCGACGTGCTGAGCGAGGCGGACCGCCTGGCGCTGGGACTCGCGCGCGCCTCGCCGCCGCCCGCGGCGACGGCGCCAGCCGAGGCGCCGCCGGTTGCGCCGGCCGCGCCGCCGCCCGTCACCCAGCCCGCCGCGCCCGCGCCGTCGCCGCGCACGGCGGCGCCCGAGGCCGCACCCGCTCCGCCCATGCCGCCCGCGCCGCCCGCACCGCGCCCGCCGCCCGCCGCCCGCGCCGCCGCGCGCCCCGCGCGATCCCCTGACGGCGGCAAGCGCCGCGCAATGATGCTGGGCTTGACGGCCACGGGCGGGTTCTTCGCCGTGGCCGTGGCCGTGGTGGCGATCGCGCTCACCTTCGGCGATCCGAACGGGGCGGCGCCGCGGCCCGATCCGCGCACGGCCGCGGGCGAAGGCCCGCGGCGCTTCCTCGAGGCGTGCAAGGCGGAATGGGGCCTCGACGAGCGGCGCTGCCGCTGCTTCCTCTCCGCCGCCGGCCCGCATCTCGAGCCGGCCGACTACGACGATTTCGCGGCCCTCGTGAAAGGCCATGTCGAGGGCGATTCCACGCAGATGGAATCCGTGCTGCAGCAGGCGGGCGAGAAGCGCGGCGCGCCGGCCGGCGCGCGGCTCTCTGCGGCGATGAAAGGCGTCACGCGCGATTGCCAGGCCGAGCCGGACCCGAAGCAGCCGTAGCGCGTCAGAGGAAGCCGTAGGGATCGATGTCGACCTTGATCCGGACGGCGCCCGGCTGCTTCGCGGCGGCGAGCCAGCGGCGGATCAGCGGCTGCAGGCTCACGTCCTTCGGCGCCTTCACCAGCAGCCGGAAGCGGTGGAGGCCGCGCAGCAGCGCGAGCGGCGCCGGCGCCGGCCCCCACATCTCGACGCCGCTCTTGGCCGCATCGGCGGCCGGCCAGGCGCGCGCGAGTTCGCGCGCCGCGCGCTCGGCGAGCTCGCGCTTCGGCGCCGAGACGACCAGCGCCGCGAGCCGTCCATAGGGCGGATAGCCGGCCGCGCGGCGCGCCTCCATCTCGGCCGCGAGAAAACGCGCGCGGTCTCCGGCGGCGAGCGCCCGCAAGACCGGATGCTCGGGCATGTAGGTTTGCAGCAGCACGCGGCCCGGCCGCTCGGCGCGGCCCGCGCGGCCCGAAACCTGCGCGAGCAGCTGCCAGGTGCGCTCGGCCGCGCGCAGATCGCCGCCGCCGAGCGAGAGGTCTGCGTCGACGACGCCGACCAGCGTCAGCATCGGGAAATCGTGGCCCTTGGCGACGATCTGCGTGCCGATCACGAGATCGATCTCGCGCGCCTTCATGCGGCGCACGAATTCCTGCGCCGCCTCGGGGCCGTGCACGGTGTCCGACGCCATGATCGCGAGCCGCGCGTCCGGGAACAGCAGCGCCGCCTCCTCCGCCAAGCGCTCGACGCCGGGCCCGCAGCCGACGAGCGTTCCTTCCGCGCCGCACGCCGCGCAGGATTTCGGCAGCGGCGCCGCATAGCCGCAATGGTGGCATTGCAGCTTGCCGGCCAGGCGGTGCTCGACGAGCCATGTGCTGCAGTTCGGACAGTTGAGCTTCGTGCCGCAGGCGCGGCACACCGTGACCGGCGCGTAGCCGCGGCGATTGAGGAACAGCATCGCCTGCTCGCCGGCCTCGAGCGTGTCGCCGAGCCGCTCGGCCAGCTCGGGCGAGAGCCAGCGGCGCGGCGGCGGCGGCGCGCGGCGGAGATCGACGAGCGTCACCTCGGGCAGCGTGGCGCCGCCGTGGCGTTCGGGCAGCTCCAGCTTGCGATAACGGCCGCGCTCGGCATTGGCGAGCGTCTCGAGCGCCGGCGTCGCCGAGGCGAGCACGACCGGGAAGCCGCCGAGATGGCCGCGCACCACGGCCATGTCGCGCGCGTGATAGACGACGCCGTCTTCCTGCTTGAACGAGCTGTCGTGCTCTTCGTCGACGACGATGAGGCCGAGATCGGGGAACGGCAGGAACAGCGCCGAGCGCGCGCCGATCACGGCCTTGACGCGGCCTTCCGCGACCGCGCGCCAGACCAGGCGCCGCTCGCGCCCGCGCACGTCGGAATGCCAGAGCGCGGGCGGCGCGCCGAAGCGCCGGGCGAAGCGCTCGATCCACTGCGCGGTCAGCGCGATCTCGGGCACGAGCACCAGCGCCTGGCGGCCGGCGCGCAAGGTTTCCGCCACCGCCTCGAAATAGACTTCCGTCTTGCCCGATCCGGTGACGCCTTCGAGCAGCGTGGCGCTGTAGGCGCCGGCGCGCACCGCCGCGACCAGCGCCGCGGCCGCCGCCTGCTGCCGCGGCGAGAGCGCCACATGCTCCGCATCGGGATCGGGCGCCTCGCCGGGGACGCGCTCGTCCGCCGCGAGCGCGGCCGGCTCGGCGGCGCCGAGAGCGGCCAGCGCCTTGACGACGCCGGCGCCGACGGCGGCGGCTCGCGCGAGATCGCGCGCCGTCATCGGCCCTTGCGCGGCGAGAATCTCGAGCGCGCGCTGCCGCGGCGCGGTGAGCGGCTTCGCGGGCGCAAAGCCGGCGCGTGCGCGCAGCGCGGCGAGCGCCGCCGGCGGCTCCAGCGCGTCGGGCACCGGGATCGCCATGCGCATCACCGCGCCGGGCGACGACATCGTGTAGTCCGCGACCCAATCGACGAACCGGCGCTGCGCCGCCGGCATCGGCGGCGCGTCGAAGCGATGCGAGACCGGCCTCAGCCGCGCGGGCGCCACGTCGCCCCGCGCCGCGCCCCAGACGACGCCGATTTCCTCGCGCCGGCCGAGCGGCACGACGACGTAATCGCCCGGCGCCAACGGCAAATCTTTGGGAACCGCGTAGTCGTAGACTCCGGCGAGCGCCAGCGGCAGCAGCACGCCGACGCGCGCCGGCGATTCGTCCACCGCCGCGGGATTCCCTTGCGCGAAACTGGCGCCACTCACCGGTTTGCCTTATATAGGAAGCGTCCGGCGCGCAACGCGGCGCATCGCTCCGCGCGGCGATCCGGACGGCCGCAGCGCTCTCGATCGCCGAACGGCATGGGGCTGCCGGGCGATGGATAGATGCCAGCCGAGGACCACATGAAATTCTTCATCGACACGGCCAATCTCGACGAAATCCGCGAGCTCGCGACGACCGGGCTGCTCGACGGCGTCACCACGAACCCGACGCTGATCGCGAAAGCCGGGCGCAACATGATCGACGCGATCAAGGAGATCTGCGAGGTGGTGCCGGGCGACGTCAGCGCCGAGGTGACGGCCACCGAATACCAGTCCATGGTGCGCGAAGGCCAGCGCCTCGCCAAGATCGCGAAGAACGTCGTGATCAAGGTGCCGCTGACGATGGAGGGCCTGAAGGCCTGCAAGACCTTCCGGCACGAAGGCATCAAGGTGAACGTGACGCTGTGCTTCTCGGCGGCGCAGGCGCTGCTCGCGGCCAAGGCGGGGGCCACCTACATCTCGCCGTTCGTCGGCCGGCTCGACGACATCGGCCACGACGGGATGGCGCTGATCGCCGACATCGTGGCGATGTACCGCAACTTCCCGCAGATCGCGACCGAGGTGCTCGTCGCCTCGGTGCGCAATCCGGGCCACGTGGTGCAGGCGGCCAAGATGGGCGCGCATGTGGCGACGCTGCCGCCCGCGGTCCTGAAGCAGATGTTCCAGCATCCGCTGACCGACAAGGGCCTGAAGGCCTTCCTCGACGACTGGGCGAAGACGGGGCAGAGCATCCTCGAAGCCCCCAAAGCGGCGCGACGTGAGCAAGCCTAGCCCCTTCGCCAGCGCGCCCGCGCCCCGCCTCAGCGAAGACCAGGTCGTCGACTACCTGCGCCGGCACCGGGATTTCCTCGACCGGCACCCCGAGCTGGTCGCCGAACTGCTGCCGCCCGAGCACAGGAACGGGCGCGGCGTCGTCGACATGCAGCACTATCTGATCGAGCGCCTGCGCCGCGACCTCGCCGAGACGCGCCAACTGCACGACAGCACGATCACCGCCGCGCGCGGCAATCTGCAGAGCCAGCAGCGCGTGCACGGCGCCGTCATCGAGCTGATGAACGCGCCCTCGTTCGAGCATTTCGTCGAGTCGATCACGACCGACCTCACCCTCAAGCTCGAGGTCGACGCGGTCTCGCTCTGCGTCGAGAGCGCGCGGCCGAACCAGCCCCGCACCAAGAGCGGCGTGCGCTTCCTGGCGCTGGGCTCGGTCGACGCGCTGCTCGGGCCGCGCAACGAGGTGCTGCTGCGGCCGGCCATCGTCGGCGAGCGCGCGCTCTACGGGCCGGCCGCGCCGCTCGTGAAATCCGATGCGCTGCTGCGCCTTGCGATCGGCCCCGCCGCGCCCACCGGCGTCATCGCGGTGGGCTCGCGCGAGCCCGGCCATTTCCGCGCCGGCCAGGGCACAGAGCTGCTCGTATTCCTCGCCAAGACGATCGAGAGCACCGCGCGCGCATGGCTGGATCTCGGCGAATAGACGCCGCGGACACGCGCTTCGCGCGCGCCGCGCCGGATCTCGCCGCGGCGGCCCTTGCCTGGATCGAGCGCCTGCGCAGCGAGAAGCGCGCCTCGCCGCACACGCTCGCCGCCTATGCGCGCGACGCCGACGCGTTCGTCTCGTTCCTCGCCGGACACGTCGGCGGCGCGCCCGATCTCGCCGCATTGAAGGCGCTGCGCCCCGCCGATTTCCGCGCCTGGCTCGCCGCACGCGCGAATGCGGGCCTCGAACGCACCTCCACCGCGCGCGCCCTCTCCGCCTTGCGCAGCCTGTTCCAGCATCTCGACCGCGCCGGGCTCGTGCACAATGCGGCGCTCGGCGCGGTGAAATCGCCGAAACTGCCGCGCGCCGTGCCGAAGCCGCTGACCGAGCGCGAGACGTTCGATCTGCTCGACAACGCCGAGTTCGACGCCGCCGAGCCGTGGATCGCGCGCCGCAACGCGGCGGTGCTGATGCTGCTCTATGGCTGCGGCCTGCGCATCGCCGAGGCGCTGTCGCTGACCCGCGCCGAGGCGCCGGCCGGCGAAACGATGACGATCACCGGCAAGGGCCGCAAGCAGCGCATGGTGCCGGTGCTGCCCGCCGTGCGCGAGGCGGTGGCGGCCTACATCGCAGCGTGCCCGCACGCGCTGGCGCCCGAGGCGCCGCTGTTCGTGGGCGTGCGCGGCGGGCCGCTCCACCCGCGCATCGTGCAGGGTTTGATCCAGAAGCTGCGCCCGCTGCTCAACCTGCCCGAAACCGCCACGCCGCACGCGCTGCGCCACTCCTTCGCGACGCACCTGCTCGCCGGCGGCGGCGATCTCCGCACGATCCAGGAGCTGCTCGGCCACGCCTCGCTTTCCACGACGCAGCGCTACACCGCGGTGGACGCCAAGAAGCTGCTCGACGTCTACGACGAGGCGCATCCCAGGGCGAAGAACGCGTCTTCGGACGCGTAGGGGCGCGCTGTGCGCGCCCTCTCTGCGCCCGTGGCGCATTACGCATAGAAAAACATGCGTTGAGCGGAGACAGGGCGCGCGCAGCGCGCCCCTACGCGTTTGGAGTCATCACCGCCTGCCACACCGCGAGTGCCGCGAGCGCGGCGGTGTCGGCGCGCAGCAGGCGCTCGCCGAGCGAGACCGGCGCCACGCCGGGCACGGCGCGGATACGCGTCAACTCCTCGGGCGCGAAGCCGCCTTCGGGGCCGATCAGGATGGCCCACGGCTCGGGCATCTTCGCGCGTTCGGCGGCGAGCGCCGCGGCGATGGGAAGCCCATCGCGGGTTTCGTCGGCGAACAAAATTCGCCGGCCTTTCGGCCACGTGTCGAGCAGCTTCGCGAGCGGCGCCGCGTCGCGCACGGCGGGCACCGTCAACCGCTCGCATTGCTCGGCGGCCTCGATCGCGTTGGCGCGCATGCGATCGGCGTTGACGCGCGTGACCGCCGTGCGGCGGGTGAACACGGGCTGGATCGCCGAGGCGCCGAGCTCGGTGGCCTTGGCGGCGACGAAGTCGATCGCGGTGCGCTTGATCGGCGCCGCGAGCAGCCAGAGATCGGGCTCGGGCGCCTGGGCGCGGGTCTGCGCTTCGGCCGCGAGCGCGCCCTTCCCTTTCCCGAGCGCCGCGATCGTCGCACGCCATTCGCCGTCGCGGCCGTTGAACGCCCGCACCGCGTCGCCGGGCGCGCGGCGCATCACGTTGCGGAGATAATGCGCCTGCGCCGGATCGAGCGGCACCGCGGCGCCGGCGGCGAGATCGGCCTCGACATAGAGGCGCACGCCCACCTGCACGGCGGCTTCGCGCCGCCCCGCATGCAATTCGCCGCCTTGGTCCGCCCGGTTCATGGGACTAACCTTAGCGCATGGCCGAAGCCGCCCGGAACACAGAAGGCTTGATCGCCGGCACCGACATGCCGGCGCAAGGCTGGGTCGACCGCCTGCTGCCGCGGGCGCTGCGCCCCTATGCCAAGCTGATGCGTCTCGACCGGCCGATCGGCACCTGGCTGCTGCTGTGGCCATGCTGGTGGAGCCTCGTGTTCGCGCTCGACAAGGCGCCGGCGAGCGGCCGCGAATGGCTCCATCTCGCCTGGCTCTACCTGCTGTTCGGCGTGGGCGCCATGGTGATGCGCGGCGCCGGCTGCACCTACAACGACATCGTGGACCGCGATTTCGACGCCAAGGTGGAACGCACGCGCACGCGGCCGATCCCGAGCGGCCAGGTGAGCGTGCGGCAGGCGATCGCCTTCATGCTCGCGCTGCTCTGCCTCGGCCTCGCGATCCTGCTGCAGCTCAATTGGTATGCCGTGGCGCTCGGCGCCGCCTCGCTGCTGCTCGTCTTCACCTATCCGCTGATGAAGCGGATCACCTATTGGCCGCAATTCGTGCTCGGCCTCGCGTTCAACTGGGGCGCGCTGCTCGGCTGGGCCGCGGTGGCGGGCGGGCTCGGATGGGCGCCGGCCCTCCTCTACGTCGGCGGCATCGCCTGGACGCTCGGCTACGACACGATCTACGCGCATCAGGACAAGGAAGACGACATCCTCGTCGGCGTGAAATCCACCGCCCTCAAGCTCGGCGCGGCCACGCGGCCCTGGCTGGCCGGGTTCTATGCCGCGGCGCTGGCGCTGTTCGCCGCCGCCGGCCTCGCCGACGGGCTCGGCTGGCCGTTCTACGCGGCGCTGGCCGCGGGCGCGGCGCAGCTCGCCTGGCAGGTGATCGACGTCGATCTCGACGACGCCGCCGATTGCCTCGTGAAGTTCAAGTCCAACCGCTACTTCGGCTGGATCCTCGTGGCCGGCCTGTTCGCCGATCTGCTGCTCGCGCCGTGAGCGCCATCGCCGACCCGGCCGCGTTCGTCCGCGCGAACACGCGGCTTTCGGCGCCGCGGCTCATTCCCGAGATCGCGCTGCACCAGGCCGACAGGCTGCTGCCGCTCTGGCGCGCGACCGAGCCCGATCTCGCGGCACTGGGGCTGCCGCCGCCCTATTGGGCCTTCGCCTGGGCCGGCGGACAGGCGCTCGCCCGCTATCTGCTCGATCACCCCGAGGTGGTGGCCGGCAAGACCGTGCTCGATTTCGGCGCGGGCTCGGGCCTGGGCGCGATCGCGGCCGCCAAGGCCGGCGCCGCGCGCGCGGTTGCGGCCGAGATCGACGCCTTCGCGCGCACGGCGATCGCGCTCAATGCCGCCGCCAACGGCGTCGCGGTCGAGATCGCGGCCGACGACCTCGTGGGCACGGACGACGCGGCCTGGCAGATCGTGATCGCCGGCGACGTCTGCTACGAGCAGCCGATGGCGGGACGTGTCGAGGCGTGGCTGAGGTCGCTCGCGCGGCGCGTGCCCGTGCTGATCGGCGACCCCAGGCGCAGCCACTTCCCGGCCGCGGGGATCGAGCTCGTCGCGCGCTATGCCGTGCCCACGACGACCGAGATCGAAGACAGCGATCTGCGCGCCGCCGCGGTGTGGCGCGTCCTGCCGGGGCGGTGATGCGGCGTTGTGATCGAGGTCACGGTTCGTCAGGATATGCGGTGATAGAGTTCGCCGGCCCGTCCAATCCGCATTCCGCACGCCGATGAGCGAGACCGCCGCCCGACCGAAGCGCCTCGCCGCCACCGCCCGGCACAGAGTGGCCTCGGCGATCTGGTGGAACTGGATCAATTCGATGGCGCTCTGCGCCGCGCTGACGCTGGTGGGCGGCGCGCTCGCCTATGTCGTCGGCTGGGCGATCGACGTCTATCTCTCCAACGACATGGCGCCGTCGGGCAAGGCGCCGGGCCTGTTCCTGGTCTCCAACTGGGGTTTCGCGGCGGCGCTGCTGACCGCCGTCGTCGGTGCGGCGCTGGCGATCCGCGCGCTCGTCGTCGGCGACGTGGTGATGGCGCGCATCCTCGGCGCGCGCGAGGTTTCCGAAAGCGAGGAGCCGAAGCTGCACGAAGCCGCCCGGCGCGTGGCCGACGCCGCGGGCATCCCGAAACCGCGCCTCGTCGTGATCGAGGGCCCGGCGATGAACGCATTCGCCGCCGGGCGCGACGAGTTCCACGCCACCGTCGGCGTCACGCGCGGCCTGCTCGACGCGCTGGAGCCGCACGAGCTCGAAGGCGTGCTCGGCCACGAGATCGGCCACATCTGCAACCACGATATCGTCTATGCCGACATCGTCGCGCTGTGCCTCGGCCTCATCGTCATCCTGCGCGAGATCGCCGGCGCCACGGCGCGCATCGGCGCCGAGGCCAAGAGCTCGCGCTCGTCGCGCAGCGGCGACAAGAAGGACGGCGGCGGCGCGGCCATCGTCGCCATCGCCGTGCTCGTCGTCACCGCGGTGCTGGCCCCGCTCCTCGCCCAGCTCGTGCAGATGGCGATTTCGCGCCAGCGCGAGTACGGCGCCGACGCGGCCGGCGCGTATCTCGCCGGCTCGCCCGACGGCCTCGCCAGCGCGCTCGCGAAGATCGAAAAATGCAAGGAGAAGCTCGCGGTCAATCGGGCCGTGCAGCACGTCTTCATCGTGAATCCGCTGAAGCGCTTCAAGGAAGACGCCGGCGCGCTGATGTCGACGCATCCCGCCACGTCGCTGCGCGTCGCGCGGCTCAAGGAGCTGCGGGACTAGAGCGCGCTTCGATCGGACGGGCGCGGCGGTTGCGGCGTAGGGGCGCGGTGCGCGCGCCCGGCCGATACCGCGCAGGCATTGGCAGTCGTAGGCGGCCGGTTGCGCCGCACTCCGGCCGCGCACGCGCGGAGACAGGGCGCGCGCAGCGCGCCCCTACGCGGCAAGGACCGCATCGAATCGAGATACGCTCTGGCCGCTCGGATCAGCGGTTGCCGGCGGCGATCACGGTCACGCGCGGCCATGCGAGCGGCAGCGCATCCGCGCACAGCCGCGCCTCGCGCGCGAGCCGGACGGCCTGATCGTGGACGGCGGCAAGCACGAAATCCTCGAGCGGCCCGCTCTCGCCGAGCTTGGCCTGCGCCGCCGCCTGCACCTCGGCCTCGGTGAGCGCCCTAAAGCGGCGGCCCGCCGCCGGCACCGCCGCCACGGCCGCGGGCGCGCCGCCGAGCGCCAGGCAGCCGCCGCGGAACGCATAGGCGTAGGCGCTGTCGAAGCGCCCGCCCCCTTCGCTCTCGAGCGCGATGCCGTCGAGGCGCACGTAGTCGTAGAACGCGCCGCGGCCCTCGGTGGCGTGCATGCGCTCCATCAGCGCCTCGGGCAGCCAGGTGACGAACAGCTCGACGCGCGTGCCGGCGCAGTGCTGCAGCGTGGCCGCGATCGCCCCGTAGCCCGAGATGTGCGCGGCGTAGACCGAATCGAAATCGGCGAGAAACACGCGCTCGGCCGCGATCTCGGCCCCGGCGATGCCGGCGAACTTGCGCCTGAGCTGCGCGGGCGCGCGGTTGGAGCCGCAGGCCAGCACCGGAATGCGGCCCGCTCTCTCGCGCGCGCCGATCGCGGCCGGCACCGCCTCGCCGCCGCGGAAGAGATAGGAATGCGTCGGCGCCGCGTAGGGGTACGACAGGGCCCGCTCGAGCGGGTCCATCGCCGCGGGCGGCGTGACCATCGCCGCGGCGCGATCGAGCGGCGTCATACCCGCTCGATGTGATAGCGCGCGAGCGCGTCGTCGACCGTCGCGAACGCCTTGGCGCGCCAGACGTCGAGCGCCTCGCGCTCGCTCTTGTACGGGCCGAGGCGCTCCTCGCCGCGGCCGCCGGAGATGCGGGTGAATCCGGTATCGGCGTAGTGGCCGCCGACGACCCAGTATTCGCGCGCATCCTCGCGCTCGATGCGATAGCGGATGTGCGCGTTGTCGACCGTGGCCATCGAGAGCGACGCCCACTGGGCGCGCGCGGCTCCGAAATCGGCGTACGGGCCGTGGCGATCCTCGGACCGGCCGCCCGCGATCCGCGTGAAATCGGTGGTTTCGTATTCTCCGCCGACGACCCAGTAGCGCTCCATGGCTCCGATCCGCTGCCGCCGCGCGCGTTCTTGCAAGGCGCGCACTCCGCCGTCAAGGCGCCGCGAATCGGAACGTGCCGAGCACGACCCAGCGACAGGCGTCGCGCGCGCGGCCCGGCTTCGCGACGAGCGGGGTCGTGTAGTGCCAGAACGGCAGGCGATAGGCGGTGATGCCGCCGGCCGCATTCACGTCGAGCACGTGGCGAAAATGCCCGGCCTCGGCATAGACGAGCCACTGATGCGCGACGCCGGGGCCGGAGAACGTGAGGTGCAGATCGACATAGCCCGCGCGCGCCCGCGGGTCTTCGGGATGGTGGTCGGTGTGCGGGCCGGCATAGTCGCCGGGGCCGTAGCGCAGCACCTGCCGCCCGCCGCGTCGGTCGAGCGCGCGGCCGGCGAGCCGCTCGGCGAAGCGGTGCCACGTCACGCTGCCGGTCATCGCGACGAGGCCGATGCGCTCGGCCGCCTGCCAGGCGCGCGAGCCGCGCCGCTCGAGATAGGCGGTGCGCACGCGCACGGTCTTGATCAGCCGCTCCTGGTGATTGCGCGTCTGGCCGGCGATCGATTCGGGCGGAATGCCCCGCTCCAGCAGGGCGAGATGCGGCGCCAGCGCCGCTTCGAGCAGGCCGCGCGCGGCCCGCGCCTTGGCCGCGTCGACGGCGCCGGACAGCGCCAGGAAATGGGTCCGGCCGAGCGCGCCCGACGCCGTCGGCTCGCGGCCGTCGAGCAGACGGCGGCCGCGGCGGGTCAGGAGATCGGCGAATTCGCGCGGAAAGCGGTTCATCGCGGGCGCGTGCGGGGTGTGATCCAGTTCATAGTGGCGAAACCATCCGCGTATATCGTGCGCGCCCGTGGCGCAACCGGACAGTGCAAGTATACTGGCGCGCCCGTCCCGACCGAACCCGGAGCGACTCATGCAGATCTCGTCCGCGCCGACCCGTGCCGCCACGACCGTCCTCGCGGCGGCCCTGTTCGCCGCCATGGCCGGCGCCGCCCATGCCGAGGGCATCAATCCGACGCCGCAGCCCGGAACGCCGCCCGCAACGCCGCCCGCCACGTCGCCCGGCGAGGGCCTCGACAGCGTCAAGAAGACGCCCAACCACCTCTGCCAGCCCGGCTCGAACAAGTTCATCGCCGCGACCCGCCCGCTCTCGCTGCCGAGCCAGCGCTATTGCAGCGACGCCGACTGGAACGTGCGCGACCTGCGCGTCCAGGGCGCCAGCCTTTTCTGGCGCGTGCCGTTCACGAACGGCCACGTCGACTGCTCCTGCACCTACGCCGCCGGCGCGACGCCCACGCCCGGCCCCTCGACCAAGGACGAGCCGCCGCCCGCGGACGGCGCCGGCGACCGCGTGACCGCCGGCATCGTCGCGCGCGAGCTGCGCGCGATGGGCTATCCGGCCGAAGTGAGCACGGCCAGCGACGGCGATCCGCGCGTCGCGACGACGGTCGACAATTACAAATGGGCCATCTTCTTCTACGGCTGCGCGAAGCAGGGCGATCTCGAGCAGCGCTCGTGCCTCAGCCTGCAGTTCTTCTCGGGCTACACGGTCTCGCAGCCGGTCTCGTCGTTCACGATGAACAAGTTCAACGCCGAGAACCGCTACATCCGCGTCTATTCCGCGCAGACCGACTCGGGCCAGGCGGCGCGCATCTCGATGGACGTGATGTTCGCCGGCACCGGCGCCGATCCCGCGAAGAACTTCCGCGCCCATCTCAACATGATGAAGCACCAGACCGCGGAGTTCCGGAAGCTCATCAACTTCAAGTGAGCGCGGGCCCGCGGGCGCCCGATCGGGGCCGGCGCCGCCGGGGCTCAGGCGCCCGCCAGCGTCTTGGCGACGATGTCTTTCACCGTGGCGCGGGCCTTCTCGACGAGGGCGGCGCCGGCCTTGGAGGGCGCGCCGGCATCGTAGGGCGGCTGCGGATCGTATTCGATGCAGAGCTGCGCCTCCTGGGCGGCGGCGTCGCCGGCGATCCGGCCGACGAGCCACAGCGCCATGTCGATGCCCGAGGAGACGCCCGCCGAGGTGACGATCTTGCCCTGCGGGATCACGCGCCGCTCGCGATACTTGGCGCCGAACGATTCGAGCACGGCGGCCGAATTCCAGTGCGTCGTGGCGTCGAGGCCCTTCAGCAGGCCGGCGGCGCCGAGCAGCAGCGAGCCGGTGCAGACCGACGTCGTCCACTGCGTGCGCGCGTGAATGCCGCGCACCCACTCGAGCACCGGCTCGTCCTTCAGCAGGAGCCGCACGCCGGGGCCGCCGGGCACGACGAGGATGTCGGCGGCCGGCACCTCGTCGAGCGTGTGCTCGACCGTGAGCGCGAGGCCCGTCGGCGCCGCGCGGATCGGGCCCTTCTGCTTGCCGACCCACACGATCTCGGCGCCGGGCACCCAGCTCATCGCCTCGATCGGGCCGACGATGTCGAGCACCGTGATCTTGTCGAAGATGAGGGCGGCGATCTTCATAGGAGGGGCTCCCCTGCCGGATGGCGCGCGGAAATGCTAACACTGCGCCGCCATATCCGATAGGCGCCATGCCCTACGCCTCGCTCCGCGACTTCATCGACGACCTCGAGCGCGCCGGCGAGCTCGTGCGCGTCAAGGCGCCGGTGTCGCCGCACCTCGAGATGACCGAGATCCAGACGCGCCTGCTCGCCGAGCAGGGGCCGGCCGTGCTGTTCGAGAACGTCGTGCGCGCGGACGGCGCGCGCTCGCCGATCCCGGTGCTGGTCAATCTGTTCGGCACGGTGGCGCGGGTCGCCCGCGGCATGGGCAAGAAGCCCGGCGAGCTGCGCCAGCTCGGCGAGACGCTCGCCTTCCTGCGCCAGCCGGAGCCGCCGGCGAGCCTCGGCGAGGCGCTCTCGATGGGGCCGTCGCTGCTCAAGACCGTGCTGGCGATGAAGCCCCGGACCGTGTCGCGCGCGCCGTGCCAGGAGGTGGTGCTCAAAGGCGCCGACATCGATTTGGGCGCGCTGCCGATCCAGACCTGCTGGCCCGGCGAGCCGGCGCCGCTGATCACCTGGCCGCTGGTCGTCACGCAAGGGCCGAAGCCGCGCGACGACCGCGCCGACGACTTCAACCTCGGCATCTACCGCCTGCAGGTGACCGGCCGGGACACGACGCTGATGCGCTGGCTGCGCCACCGCGGCGGCGCGCAGCACCATGCGCGCTGGAAATCCGAGCGCGCGCGCGAGCCGCTGCCGGCTGCCGCCGTGATCGGCTGCGATCCCGCGACGATCCTCGCCGCGGTGACGCCGGTGCCGGACACGATGAGCGAATACCAGTTCGCGGGCCTGCTGCGCGGCAGGAAGGCCGAGCTGGTCGATTGCGCGACGGTGCCGCTCAAGGTTCCGGCCGAGGCCGAGATCGTGCTGGAAGGCCACGTTTCGCTCGACGAGTTCGGCGACGAAGGCCCCTACGGCGACCACACCGGCTACTACAATTCGGTCGACCGCTTCCCGGTGTTCCGGCTTTCGGCGATCACGATGCGGCGCCAGCCGATCTACCTCTCCACCTTCACCGGCCGCCCGCCCGACGAGCCCTCCGTGCTCGGCGAGGCGCTCAACGACGTGTTCGTGCCGCTGCTGCGCCAGCAATTCCCCGAGATCGTCGATTTCTGGCTGCCGCCCGAGGGCTGCTCCTACCGCGTCGCCGTCGTCTCGATGAAGAAGGCGTATCCCGGCCACGCCAAGCGCGTCATGTTCGGCGTGTGGTCGTATCTGCGCCAGTTCATGTACACGAAATGGGTCATCGTCGTGGACGACGACATCGATGCGCGCAGCTGGAAAGACGTGATCTGGGCGATCGCGACGCGCATGGACCCGGCGCGCGACCTCACCATCGTCGAGAACACGCCGATCGATTATCTCGACTTCGCCTCGCCGGTTTCCGGGCTCGGCTCCAAGATCGGCCTCGACGCCACCGACAAATGGCCCGGCGAGGTGAACCGCGAATGGGGCCGCAAGATCCGCATGAGCGACGACGTGGTGAAGAAGGTCGACGCGATGTGGCAAGACCTCGGGCTTCCGGGGACCGGCAAGGCGATCTGGACGTGACGGCCCCCTCCCCCGTCGCGCGTTAACAAACGTAAACATTCGTCGACATCCGTAAACAGGCGCGCCGCCCGCTTTGGGCGCGGGCAAAAAGCCCGGACTTGCCCGGATTCGGGAACACACCGGCATTTCCGCGCATCGCCGGGCATTCCCCGTCGTTCCGGCCGCGCGCATGCCCGGATCTTCCGGCGCTGTGCCGGTGAAAGCCGGTGCGGCGCATCGGTGGTCCGCTGCAGCTCGACAACCTTCGGCAAGGCCGCGCCGCGGATCGCGGGAAGCGCGGCCGTCGCGCCGATCCTTGGCTTTCATTGGCTTTCCTTGGCTTTTCGCAGTCCGCACCTTGGCTTTCCTTGGCTTCCGCGCGCGGCCGACCTTGGCTTTTGTTGGCTTTCCGAAGCGCGCACCTTGGCTTTTCTTGGCTTTCGCGATGAAGCGCGAGAGAGGCTCGGTCGCGCCTGCATCCATGGCTCATGCGCGGCAGCGGCGGTTGCGCGCCGCACGATCGAATTCGATCCACATGTCCAAACAGCGCCGCGCCTCGCGAGCGCGCCGTCCGCCGGACCACGCCGGCGGTCGCCGACGATTGAACAAAACATGAACATTGTCAAGCGGAGATTTCAACCGAACGGACCTGCATCCGCGTCGTTGCGGCGGAGAGATGGGGACTCGATACCCGCGCCGACGGCAACGCCACGCCGCGCTAGCCCTGCCCCTTCGCCGCATCCGCGATCTTCCGCCACGCGGCAATCGCTTCTTCGACGCCGGGGCGGTCGTGGAAATCGGGGATGCGGCGCGCGCCGAACGTGCCGGGCATTCCGATGACGCGCTCGGCGAGCCGATCGAGGAACGCCTTGCCCTCGCGCGCGTAGCCTTCGATCTCTTCGGGCGCGAGCGCGAACTCGATCTCGTGAACCGCGACGGTGCCGCAGACGACGGAGAGGAACATCTCCGCGCCCTCGGCGAGCAGCATCCACGACCACGGCGATTCCTCGACGACCTTCATCGCACTGGCGCCCCGCGCGTCGGCGCCAGACTGACAGGTTGCCGCCCGTCTGGGAAGGTAACCGCCGGTCGCGACCGGGCCGCCCGGACGCGCGCGGATCGCGCGATGCCGGCGATCCCGTGCCTCGACCTTCGTCCCGGGCGCGATGCCGCGCAGACGCGGGACGACGCTTCGCGTCGGTCGCGCGCGGAGAAGCGGTGTTGCGCGGGCGCAACGGGGACGGTGAAATTTCGGAATCGTTGGCGGCGTCTTAGCCACGTCCGCAAATCCGCCGCATTGCGCCGCACGGCCGGCGCGATTTTCGCGCGCGGAGAATCGCCCCGCGCCCGGCGGGCTTACCCGGCTATCCTCACGAATTGTCAGCCACTCGTTACGCGGATTTAAGCTTAGCTTCGCGCCCGGGCGTAGAGAGCGGTTTACGAATTCGCGGAACGGATCGGTAAGCGATTTCGGCGAGAGTGCCGGCCATGCCGACAGCATTCGTCACGGGCGCCACCGGCTTTCTCGGCCTCAATCTGGTCGAGCAGCTCTCCGAACGCGGTTGGATCGTGGTCGCGTACCACCGCCCCACCTCCGACACCGCGCGCGTCACCCGCTTCCCGGTGCGCCTCGCCGAGGGCGACATCGCGGATTTCGACGCGGTCGCGGCCGCGGTGCCGCAGGGCGTGGACGCGATCTTCCATCTCGCCGCGAACACCTCGATGTGGTCGCGACGCGACGCCGAGCAGACGCGCGACAACGTGGAGGGCACGCGCGCCGTGATCGCGGCGGCGCGCGCCAAGGGGGCCAAGCGCGTCGTCCACGTCTCGTCGTGGGCCGCCTACGGCCTCGAGCACGGATCGATCCACGAATCGACCTCGCAGTCCGGCCAGTTCTCGAAGGTGAACTACGTGCGCTCGAAGGCGCTGGCCGAGCAGGAGATGAAGCGGGCCGCGGCCGAAGGCCTGCCGGCGGTGATCGTGAACCCGGCGCACATCCTCGGCCGCTACGATCACGAGGGCTGGGGCCGCCTGTTCGCGCTCGTCGCCACGCGCAAGCTGCCGGGCATCCTGCCGGGCAGCGGCAGCTTCTGCCACGCCGAGGCGGTGGCGCGCGCGATGATCGCCGCGGTGGAGCGCGGGCGCATGGGACACAATTACCTGCTCGGCGGGTGCGACGCGAATTTCGGCGAGGTGATCCGCCTCATCGGCGACCTCGCCGGCCAGCCGGTGCCGCGGCGGACGCTGACGCCGTTCTCGATCCGCGTCGTCGCGCGCTCGAAGGCGATCGCCGCGGTGTTCACCGGCCGCGAGCCGGCGCTGACGCCGGAGGCCGCCGAAATGATGCTCGCGCGTCCGCGCCTCGTCTCGACCAAGGCCCGCGACGAGCTCGGCTATCAGCCGACGCCGCTCCGCCTGATGCTCGACGACGCCTATCGCTGGCTGCGCGGCGAGGGCTATCTCACGCTCCCCGCCGACGCCGCCGCGCCCGAGCCCCGCCGCCGCCCCGCACTGGCGGAGAGGTAGGGCGAGCGTCTCGGTTCCGCCGCGTAGGGGCGGGTCCCCGACCCGCCCGACGGCGCCGCCTATCGAAATCGGCGTGCGCCCTGGACGCGGCACGGAAGGCGGGCGGGTCGGGGACCCGCCCCTACGATTTTCTCGCGCGGCGTGCTGAAATCGGCGGATGGCGAAGTGGAAGTCCCCCGCCGCGCGCATCCGCATCACGTTCGAGCCCGACATTTCGCTGGGCCCGGGCAAGGCGCGCCTGCTCGAGGGCATCCGCGACCTGGGCTCGATCGCGGCCGCCGGCCGGCGCATGGGCATGAGCTACAAGCGCGCCTGGCTGCTGGTCGAGCAGATGAACGCCGCGTTCGAGGCGCCGCTGGTGGCCGCGGCCAAGGGCGGCGAGCGCGGCGGCGGCGCTGCGCTGACCGAGACGGGCGCCGGCGTGCTGAAGCGCTATCGGCGCATGGAGGCGGCGGCGCAGCGCGCCGTGGCGCGCGACGCCGCCGCGCTGCGCCGGATGCTGGCGAAGCGATGACCGCTTGCCGCAGGGCCGCTTGTCGCCGCCCGTTCGATATGGTCAATTGGCTATAACGCTCGCACGGATGCGCCGCGATGCCTCGCACCGGAGTCATGCCCTGGATTCGCCGCGCCGCCGCCGCCGCGGCGCTCGCGTTCTCCGCGCACGCCGCCGCCGAGGCCCCGGTCGTCGCCGCGGCCTCGGACCTCAAATTCGCGGCCGAGGACATCGCGGCGGCGTATCGCGGCGAAACCGGAAAGGCGCTGCGGCTCGTGTTCGGCTCGTCGGGCAATTTCTACCAGCAGATCCGGCAGGCCGCGCCGTTCGAGATCTTCCTGTCGGCGGACGAAGACTACGTTCTCCGCCTCGCCGAGGAGGGGCTTACCGCCGACCGCGGAACGCTCTACGCGATCGGGCGGATCGCGCTGATCGCGCCGCACGGCTCGCGCCTCGCGGTCGACGGCCGGCTCGAGGGGCTGCGCGCCGCGCTTGCGGCCGGAAGGATCGCGCGCTTCGCGATCGCGAATCCCGAGCATGCGCCCTATGGGCGGCGCGCGCAGGAGGCCCTCGCGCATGCCGGCCTCTGGGACGCGATCCGGCCGAAGCTCGTGTTCGGCGAGAACGTCTCCCAGGCCGCGCAATACGCGACGTCGGGTTCCACCGAGGGCGGCATCGTCGCCTATTCTCTGGCGCTCGCGCCGCCCGTGGCCAGGCTCGGCGCGCATGCCCTGATTCCCGAGGACTGGCACCGGCCGCTGCGCCAGCGCATGGTGCTGCTCAAGAACGCGAGCGGCGACGCCCGGCGCTTCTACGGCTATCTGCAGACGCCGGCGGCGCGCCGCATCTTCAAGCGCCACGGGTTCCTCCTGCCCGGCGAAGAGGGCTGACCGGCGGATCGAAGCATGGATTGGACCGCGTTCCGGCTTTCGCTCGAACTGGCCTTCTGGACCACGGCGCTGCTGCTGCCGCTCGCGATTGCGATCGCGCGCGGGCTCGCGTGGCGGCGGTTTCCGGGCAAGGGCTTCGTCGAGGCGCTGATCGCGCTGCCGCTCGTCCTCCCGCCGACCGTGCTCGGCTATTACATGCTGGCCGCCGCCGGCCGCGCCGCGCCGCTGGGCCAGGCCTACGAGGCGGCGTTCGGCGGCCCGCTGGTGTTCACGTTCGAGGGCCTCGTCGCCGCGTCGCTGCTCGTCAACCTGCCCTTCGCCGTGCAGCCGCTGCAGCGCGCGTTCGAGGCGGTGCCCGAGCAATTGCGCGAGGCCGCGTGGTGCAGCGGGCTTTCGCGCCTGGCCACCTTCGCGCGCATCGAGCTGCCGCTCGCCTGGCCCGGCCTCGCCTCGGCCGCGGCGCTCACCTTCGCGCACACGCTCGGCGAATTCGGCGTCGTGCTGATGGTGGGCGGCAGCATCCCCGGCGAGACGCGCACGATCTCGATCGCGATCTACGACCGCGTGCAGGCCTTCGCGATGAACGATGCGGCGATCATGTCGGCGGCGCTGCTGGCGCTGTCGTTCGTCGCGGTGGGCGTGGTGTACGGCCTGGGCCAGCGCGGGCTGGTCCGCCGCCGCTAGGCCGCGCGATGGAGGGCCTTTCCGCGCAGTTCGGGCAGCCGGCGCCGATCCCGCTCGACGCGGCGCTCGCGTGCCGGCCCGGCGAATTGCTGGCGCTCGTCGGCCCCTCGGGCGCCGGCAAGACGACGATCCTGCGCGCGCTCGCCGGCCTCATCCGCCCGCGCACCGGGCGCATCGCGTGCAACGGCGAAACCTGGTTCGACGCCGCTTCGGGCGTGTTCCTGCCGCCGCAGCGCCGGCGCGCGGGCTTCGTGTTCCAGGACTACGCGCTGTTTCCGCACCTCTCGGCGCTCGGCAACGTGGCGGCGGCGCTGGGCCACCTCGACCGGGCCGCGCGCGGCCCGCGGGCGCGCGAACTGCTCGCGCGCGTGCACCTCGAAGGGCTCGAGGATCGCCGGCCCGACGCGCTGTCGGGCGGGCAGCGCCAGCGCGTGGCGCTGGCGCGGGCGCTGGCCCGCGAGCCCGCCGTGCTGCTGCTCGACGAGCCGTTCGCGGCCGTCGACCAGGTGACGCGGCGCAAGCTGCAGCGCGAACTGGCGCTGCTGCGGCGCGAGATCGCGGCGCCGACGATCCTGGTCACGCACGACCTCGCCGAAGCGGCGGCGCTGGCCGACCGCATGAGCGTGCTGTATCGCGGCACGACGCTGCAGCACGGCACGCCCGACGAGGTCGCGAACCGCCCGGCTACGCCGCAGGTGGCGCGGCTGATGGACCAGCCGAACGTGTTCGCGGGCACGGTGGCCGCGCGCGGGCCGGCGGGGCTGCTCGCGCTGCGCTGGGGCGACATCGCGCTGGAGGCGCGCGACGACGGGCGGTTCGCGCCCGGCGCCGACGTCGCCTGGATGATCCCGGCCGCGGCGATCGTCCTGCACCGGCGCGAGCGGCCCTCGCGCGGGGAGCGCGAGAACCCGCTCGCCGGCACGATCGAGGAGGTGCTGTTCCTCGGCGAGACGGCGTCGATCACGCTGCGTGCGGGCGCGGGCAGCGCGGCGCCGGCGCTGACCTTCTCGGTGAGCGCCCACACGGCGCGGCGCAACGCGCTGGCGCCCGGCGCCGCCGCCGCCGTCTCGCTGCTCGCCGACGCCATCCACCTGATGCCGCCGGGGGAGTCGGCGGCGCGCCGCCGCGGCGGCAGCCGGGCCGCCAAGGTTTCGTTTGCTGCGGGCCCGGCGCCGGGCGATACTCCGGCTTCCGGCCGCCCGCGGCGGCGCCGGCGCACAGGCGCGCAACAGGAGTGCAGCGATGGGTTCGATCTACCGCCAGACGCCGCTGATCGGCCTGCTCGCGGTCATCTACCTGATCGTGGCCGCCGTTTTCGACACGGTGCTGGGCAGGACGCTCTTCGATCTCACGCTGCCCTCGGGAAGCATCTGGCGCTTCCTGGTCAGCGATCTGTTCCTGCTGATCGGCCTCGTGCTGCTCTATCTCGAGATCCTGAAATCGACGCGCTCCGGCCGCGCCCAGATCGTCGAGCACGTCGCCTCGATGGTCGTCTTCGTCGGCTGCCTGCTGCTGTTCCTGCTCGTGCGGCAGACCGGGACGACGACGTTCCTGCTCGTCACGGCCATGGCGGCCATCGACGTGGTCGCGGGCTTCACCGTCTCGATCATCGCCGCCCGCCGCGACATGGAGATCGAGCGCGTTCCGCAGAACTGAGCGGACGGCGGAAATCGCAGGGGGCGGGTTCCGCACCCGCCCCCGCGTCGTCAACGCCCGCTACTTCATCTTCACGAAGCGCAGCGGGAAGAAGTTGTCGGCGTTCTGCACGAGGTCGACCGAATCCTTCGCCGCCCAGACGATGACCTGCTGGTGGATCGGGATCACGGCCACGTCGTCGCGCACGATCTGCAGCGCCTGGCGCAGCATCGTGTCGCGGGCCTTCGGATCGAGCTCGACGCCGGCCTTCATCACCAGCTCGTCGAGCTTCGGATTGTTGTAGCCGCCGACGTTGAACACGCCGCGCTGCAGCTCCTTGCTGCGCGACGCGGTGAGGTTGAACAGCGCGTCGTGCGCGTCGTAGGTGGCCGGCAGCCAGCCCGCGAGGATCAGGCTGGTCTCGTAGGGCGGCGAGAGGAACTTGATGAGCTGGTTGAACGGCATGACCTTGAGGTTCACCTTGATGCCGATGCGCGCCAGCATCGCCACCGCGGCCGTGCAGATGAACTCGTCGTTGACGTAGCGGTCGTTCGAGCACTGCATGCCCACCTCGAAGCCGTTCGCATAGCCGGCATCGGCCATCAGCTTCTTGGCGGCGTCGATGTCGCGCTTCGGCGCCGCGTTGAGCGCGGCGTCGAACGCGTTGATGCCGGGCCCGACGAGCAGGTAGTTCGGCACCGAGACGCCGCGCATCACCTGGCGCGAGATCGCCTCGGCGTCGATGGCCATCGCCATCGCCTGGCGCACGCGCACGTCCTTGAACGGGTTCTTGCCCTTGACGCTGCTGTCGATCAGCTCGTCGCGGAGCTGGTCGACGAAGAACAGCATCGTGCGCAGCTCGGCCTTGCGCATCACGCGCAGGCCCTTCTGCTCCAGCACGCGCGGGATCGCGTTGACCGGCAGCGTATGGACCATGTCCACCTCGCCCGAGAGGAGGGCGGCGCTGCGCGTGGCCGGGTTCGCGATCGGCGTGAAGATCACCTCGGTGAGATTGTGCTCGGCCTTGTCCCACCAGCCGGGATTGGGGACCATGACGATCTTGCCGTCGGCGCCGCGGCTCTTGAGGATGAATGGCCCCGTGCCCATCGCGTTCATCGTCGAGAACGAGACTTCGTTCTTCGTGAGGTCGGTCGCCTTGGTCGTGTTGTTCTTCTCCGACCATGCCTTCGACATGATCAGCCACGACGACATCTGCTGCGGGAAGGTCGGGTTCGGCCCGGCCATCGTGAATTCGACGGTGTGGTCGTCGATCTTCTTCACCGCGGTGCTGCCGCGCAGGACCGTGGCGAGCAGCGAGCCCGGGCCCTTCGTGCGGCCGTAGGTGAACACGACGTCGTCGGCCGTGAACGGCGAGCCGTCCTGCCACTTGACGCCCTGGCGCAAGGTGAAGCGCCACGTGGTCGGGCTCGTCGCCTCCCACTTCACCGCCAGCGCCGGCTCGAGCGCCAGCTCCTTGCTGCGGCGGATCAGCGGCTCGTAGATGTTCGACAGCATCGACAGCGTCGAGGCGACGTTGCGGCTGTGCGGGTCCATCGAGCCGGGATCGCTGTCGGCGGCCCATTTGAAGGTCTTCGCGTGCACGGCTCCGGCGAGGCCGAGCGCCGCCGCGAACACCACCGCGGCGAGGCCCTTATGCGGGCGGAACAAGGCGGTCATTGGCTACTCCCTCTTGCGTTGCAGTCGTTCAATCGGATGTCCGGCAGTCTTCGGCGAGCCGGTCGAGAAAGCGGTCGCAGGCGGACAGTTGCTCCAGCGCCACGAACTCGTCGGGCTGATGCGCCTGCGCGATGTTGCCGGGCCCGCACACCACCGTGGGAATCCCGAGGCCCTGAAAATACCCGGCTTCGGTGCCGAAGGCGACGGCCTCGGTGGCGTTGCGCCCGGCCAGGCGCAGCGCCAGCGTTTCGGCCGCGGAGCCCGGCTCGGCCGCGAGCGCCGGGATCGTGGCGAGCACGTCGATGCGGATATCGGTGGCCGGCGAGACGGCGCGCATGCGCGGCAGCAGCGTCTCGGCGGCGAAGGCGCGCAGGCGGTCGACGGCGTCTTCCATGCGGACGCCGGGGATCGCGCGGTGCTCCCAGAAGAAGCCGGCTTCGTGCGGGACGACGTTGCCGCCGGCGCCGCCGTTCATGATGTTGACCTGGAGCGAGGAATAGGGCGGATCGAACGCGGCGTCCTGCCGGCCGGCCTTCATCTCCTCGCCGAGCCGGACGGCGTGGGCCACGAGTTCGGACGCATACATCACCGCGTTCACGGTCCGGTGCACCTGCGAGGAATGCCCGGCCACGCCCTTGACCGTGCAGGTGCCGATGATGCCGCCCTTGTGGCTCGTCACCACCTTCATGTCGGTGGGCTCGCCGACGATGACCGCGCGCGGGCGCAGGCCGCTCCGGCCGAGCCAGTCGATCATGCCGCCGACGCCGGTGCAGCCCACCTCTTCGTCGTAGGACAGCGCCAGGTGGATCGGCCGCTTCAAACCGCGTTTCGTCCACTCCGGCACCTTGGCCAGCGCGGCGGCGGAGAACGCCTTCATGTCGGTGGTGCCGCGCCCATAGACGCGGCCCTGCTTCTCGACCAGCGTCCAGGGATCGGTCGTCCAGGGCTGGCCGTCGACCGGCACCACGTCGGTGTGGCCCGACAGGATCACGCCGCCGTTCGTCTCGGGGCCGATCGTGGCGAACAGATTGGCCTTGGTGCGATCCGCGTTGTGCACGAGGTGCGAGCGCACGCCGTGATCGGCGAGATAGGCCGCGACCCATTCGATCAGCGGCAGGTTCGAGTTCCGGCTGGTCGTGTCGAACGCCACCAGCTTCGCGAGCATGGCGACGGTGCCGCGCGGATGCACGTTCGCTTCCCCCTCGGAGTGAGGCGCGAGCATCGCAGAAAAGCCGGAAACGGCAAGGGGCGGTGCCGGCGCGCACTCAGGCATCGATCGGGTGAGCCAACGCGCTGAAAGCGGAGAATCGCGCCATGGCAAGCGGCTTCAGGCAATTGTCCGAGGCCGATCTCCGGCGCCGCTTATTCGATGATCTCGTCAGCGCGGGCAAGAAGCTCAGACGGCGGTCTGAGCCCAAGCGATCTCGCGGTCTTTAGGTTGATCACCAGCTCGAAGCGCGTCGTCTGAACGACCGGTAAGTTCGCGGGGCTTTCGCCGTTCAGAATTCGCCCGGCATAGATTGCCATCTGTCCCCCAATCTCAGCTCGTTTCGAGCTGTAGCTCATCAGCCCGCCAGCCCTGACGAACACAGGCCATTCGTATACGGCCGGAATGGCATAGCGGGCCGCAAGATCGATGAGCTTGTCGCTAATGGTTTGAAAAAAAGGGGACGTGCCGAAGAGAACCGCCACAACCTTGCGTTGCTCCATGATCGCAAAAGCCTTGACGACATCGAGCTCGGTGCCCACGTCGAGTATGAGCAATGGCTGGCCAATGGACTGGGCCGTCCTTTGCAATTCTCTTACCTGGAACGGCGTCTGCAAAGCATGGCGATTGACGATCAGCGCGATCAATCCGGACTTTGGCTGGATTTCGCGCAACAATTCGAGACGCTTGGGACCAAGCTCGGTGCCATAGACGAACACCCCGGTCGCATTGCCGCCGGGTCGATTGAGGCTCGAGACCAAGCCCAGCTTGACCGGGTCTTCGCCACTGGCAAATACGATTGGTATGGCCGAAGTCGCAGCCTTTGCCGCAACTCCAGAGGAGCGATCCGTGGCGATCAGCATCTTTACCTGACGGCGAACGAGGTCGGCCGCCAACCGCGGTAACGCCTCGTCTCTGCCCTCAGCGAAACGATACTCGATTGCAACGTTGCGTCCGATGACATAGCCCATCTCTTCAAACTGTTTGAGAAACGGCCCCAACAGTGGCTGCTCCGCGTTTGCAGACCGGCCGCTGAAATACCCGATCACGGGCAGCGCCGGAGACTGCGCTCGGACAGCGAGCGGCCACGCAATCACCGTGCTCCCAAGAAGCGATAGGAAATTGCGCCGCCTCACAATTGCCCCCAACTGAGGGTCTCTCGCATCATGGCACCAAATTATCACGCATCAATGGTGGATCGAGACTATTTCCAGTCCTCCGGAATCGCTGCCGCCGGCACCCGTTGGCCCGCGCGTGAAGCCCACTGTTCTGCCGCCTTTGGGAACCAACGGGTTATCGGTAGACGGGGTGCCGATCTTATTCACCTGTGCGCACTCTAGCCGTGGCGGATCGCCACCGTCTTGAGCGCGGTCAGCTCCTTCATCCCCTCGATGCCCTTCTCGCGGCCGAAGCCGGAGCGCTTGACGCCGCC
>JAEULD010000006.1 GCA_016792765.1 Candidatus Odyssella sp. | reverse complement strand
GAAAACGCGGCAGGCGGGTGATATTTCTAAAAGTTGTATTCGAACGCCGATTCGATGACTTCTCGTTTGATGACAACGGCGAACGGGCGCTTGCCGGAAACCGGTCATGCACGGCAGCCGGCGCCGCCTGATCCGCAATCGAAGAGGGCCGCCGGTTGCCTGGCGGCCCTCGACCGTGTTCGTGCCGGATGCCGGCGCTACTTCTTCGGCAGCGCGCCGACGACGCCCTGGACGTAGAAGCTCATGTTCGCGATGTCCTTGGCGGACATCACGGCCCCGGCCTTTACGACCTCCTTGCCGTCCTGGGCCTTCACCGGGCCCTGGAACGGCGCGAGCTTGCCGGCCTTCATCGCCGCTTCCTTCTCGGCGACGAGCTTCTTCACGTCGTCGGGCACCATCGGGCCCCAGCCGGCCATGACGACCATGCCCTCCTTGATGCCGCCGACATACTGCTCGGCCTTCCACTGCCCCTTCATCACCTTCTCGACGACCGACTGGTAGTAGCCGGTCCAGTTGTGCGTCGAGGCGACGAGGTGCGCCTTGGGGCCGAATTTCGACATGTCGGAGTGATAGCCGATCGCGTAGACGCCCTTGGCCTCGGCCGCCTGCACCGGCGCGGTCGAATCCGTGTGCTGCATGATGACGTCGGCGCCCTGCGCGATGAGGGCTTCGGCCGCCTCGCGCTCCTTGCCCGGATCGTACCACGAGCTGACCCAGACGACGCTGACGGTCGCGTTCGGGTTCACCGAGCGCATGCCGAGGATGAACGCGTTGATGCCGCGGATCACCTCGGGGATCGGGAACGCGGCGACGTAGCCGGCCTTGCCGCTCTTGCTCATCTTACCGGCGACGATGCCGGCGAGATAACGCCCTTCCTCGAACCGGATGATGTAGTTGCCGGCGTTCTTCGCGGTCTTGTAGCCGGTCGCGTGCTCGAAGATGGCGTTCGGGAACGCCTGCGCCACCTTGATCGTCGGGTCCATGTAGCCGAACGAGGTGGTGAAGACGAGCTTGTTGCCCTCTTGCGCCAGGCGGCGGATGACGCGCTCGGCGTCGGCGCCCTCGGGCACGCTCTCGACGTAGGTCGTCTTCACCTTGCCGGCGAAGGTCTTCTCGAGGTGCTGGCGCGCCAGCTCGTGCTGGTAGGTCCAGCCCGCGCTGCCGATCGGGCTCACATAGACGAAGCCGATCTTGAGCTCCTGCGCCCCGGCCGGGGCCGCAAGCGGTGCGGCGGCGATGGCCAAGGCGGCCAGCGCGGTAGCGATGCGAAGTTTCATGTCTCTCTCCCGCAAGACGATGGCTAAGGGCACGTCATCCGAATTCAGCGGCCGGGCTCGAACGGTTTGCCGAGCGCGGCCGGCGCGTTGAGCTTGATGCGCGTGGCGTCCCGCGCAATCAGTACCAGAACCAGGATCGTCGCGACATAGGGCAGCATCGCCAAAATGTGCGACGAGACGGCCACGCCCTGCGCCTGGAGGTGGAGCTGCGCGATGGTCACGCCGCCGAAAAGATAGGCGCCGAGCAGCACCCGGCCCGGCTTCCAGGTGGCGAAGACCACCAGCGCCAGCGCGATCCAGCCGCGCCCGGCCGTCATCTGGTCGGCCCACATCGGCGTGTAGACGAGCGTGAGATAGGCGCCGGCGAGGCCGGCCGTGGCGCCGCCGAACGCGGTCGCGAGATAGCGCACGGCGAGCACGTCGTGGCCGAGCGCGTGCGCCGCCTCGGGCGCCTCGCCCACCGCCTTCAGCACCAGGCCGCCGCGCGTGCGCGCGAGGAACCACGCCACCGCCGCGAACAGCGCGAGCGAGAAATAGACGAAGACGTCGTGGCCGAACAGCAGCGGGCCGATCACCGGAATGTCGGAGAGGCCCGGCACCGCGAGCGGCTTGAGCCCGTCGAGCGGCCGGTCGCGATAGGCGAGGCCGAGGAACGCGCTGAGCCCGAGGCCGAAGATCGTGAGCGCCAGCCCCGCCGCCACCTGGTTCGCGCGCAGCGAGAGCGTGAGCAGGCCGAACACCAGCGCCATCGCGATGCCGGCCAAGGTGCCGGCCAGCGCTCCGAGCATGTAGGAGCCGGTGCCGAGCGTCGCGATGATCGCGGCGACCGCGCCCACCAGCATCATGCCCTCGACGCCGAGATTGAGCACGCCGGACTTCTCCGCGATCAGCTCGCCGAGCGCCGCCAGCACCAGCGGCGTCCCCGCGCGCAGCGTCGCGACCAGGATGACGACGACGACCTCGGCGATCTCGATCATGACGCCGCCGCGCGACGGACGAGCTTGACGCGGTAGCGCGTCAGGAAATCGGAGCCGAGCAGGAAGAACAGCAAGAGGCCCTGGAACACGCCGGTGACGGCGGGCGGCACCTTGAGGTCGATCTGCGCGGTCTCGCCGCCGAGATAGAGGAGCGCCACGAGCAGGCTCGCGAGCAGGATGCCGAACGCGTTGAGCCGCCCCAGGAACGCGACGATGATCGCCGCGAAGCCGTAGCCGGGCGAGATCAGCGGCTGCAGCTTCCCGATCGGGCCCGCCGCCTCCATCATGCCGGCGAGCCCGGCCATGGCACCGCCGGCGAGAAAGCCCGCCCAGACGATGCGCGAGACCGGATAGCCGGCATAGGCCGCCGCGCGCGGCGCCGAACCCGAGACGCGGATCTGGAAGCCGAGATGGCTCCGGTCGAGCAGCAGCCAGGCGGCGAACACCGCGAGGCCGGCCAGGATCACGCCGAGATGCAGGCGCGTGCCCTCCATCAGCAGCGGGATGATCGCGGCCTCGCCGAAGTCGCGCGACTGCGGGAAGTTGAAGCCCTGCGGATTGCGCCACGGCCCGTGCACGAGATAGCCCAGGAACTGCACGGCGACGTAGGTGAGCATCAGGCTCGTCAGGATCTCGTTGGTGTTGAAGCGCGCGCGCAGGAACGCCGGGATCGCGGCCCAGGCCGCGCCGCCGAGCGCGCCCGCCAGCACCATCGCCGGCATGAGCCAGCCCGGCTCCTCGCCGTGGAACGCGAGCGCGAGTCCGCCGGCCGCGACGGCGCCCATCGTGAGCTGCCCCTCGGCGCCGATGTTCCACACGCCGCCGCGGAATCCCACCGCGAGGCCGAGCGCGCACAGCAGCAGCGGCGTCGCCTTCACCGCCAGCTCGGTCAGGCCGTAGACGTTCTCGATCGGCTTGATGAAGAAGCTCGTCAGCGCCTTGGCGGGATCGTAGCCGAGCGCCGCGAACATCACGATGCCGGAGGCGAGCGTCAGCGCCGCGGCGAGCAGCGGGGTGGCGACGACGAGCCAGCGGGCCGTCTCGGTGCGCGCCTCGAGCCTAAGCCGCATGTGCCTCGGCTCCCCCGCCGAACAGGCCGCTCATCCACTGGCCCAGCCGCTCGCGCCCTGCCTCCTCCGCCGGCACCACCGGCGACAGCCGGCCGCCGCAGATTGCGGCGACGCGGTCGGAGATCGCGAGCAGCTCGTCGAGATCCTCGGAGACGATGAGGATTGCGGCGCCCGCCTCGCGCAGCGCCAGGAGCGCGCGGTGGATCGCGGCGGCGGCGCCGACATCGACGCCCCAGGTGGGATGCGCGGCCACCAGCAGCTTGGGATTCTGCAGCATCTCGCGCCCGAGGATGAATTTCTGGAGGTTGCCGCCCGACAGGCTGTCGGCCGCGGCGCCGGCGCCGCGCGCGACGACGCCGAAGCGCTCGATCACCGCCTTGGCGTAGGCGGCGGCGGCGCGCGACTGCACCATGCCGCCGCTGACCAGGCCCTGGTCCGCCGCGGTGAGCACCGCGTTCTCGGCCAGGCTCATCTCGGCCACCGCGCCGCGGCCGAGCCGCTCCTCGGGAATGACCGCGAGGCCGAGCTTGCGGCGATAGGAGGATGCGCGCCGGCCCGCGGGCACGCCGGCGATGCGCACCGCGTGCTCGGGCGCGAGGCGCTCGCCGGTGACGGCCGCGAGCAGCTCGCTCTGCCCGTTGCCGGCCACGCCGGCGATGCCGACGATCTCGCCGGCGCGCACGGTCAGATCGATCGCGTGCAGCGGCACGCCGTGCGGATCGGCCGGCGCAAGGTCGAGTTTGGCGAGTGCCAGCATCTCGCCGCCCGGCGCCTTGGGCGCGCCGCGGCGCGCCGGGGTGACGTCGCTGCCCACCATCAGCCGCGCGAGACTCGCGGCGCTCTCGGCGCGCGGATCGCACTCGCCGACGCGCTTGCCGCCGCGCAGAATCGTCGCCCGCTGGCACAGCGCGCGCACTTCGTCGAGCTTGTGGCTGATGAAGAGGATGCCGCGGCCCTCGGCGGCGAGCATGCGCAGCGTCGCGAACAGCGCCTCCGCCTCCTGCGGGGTCAGCACCGAGGTGGGCTCGTCGAGCACGATGAGGCGCGGCTCCTCGAGCAGGCAGCGCAGGATCTCGACGCGCTGGCGCTCGCCGACCGCCAGATGGTGCACGTGGCGGTTCGCATCGACCGCGAGGCCGTAGCGGGCGGCGAGCTCCGCGATGCGCCCGGCCAGGGCCTTGCGGTCGCGCCCCTTCGTGCCGGCGGCGAGCGCCACGTTTTCCGTGACCGTGAGGCTTTCGAACAGCGTGAAATGCTGGAAGACCATGCCGATGCCGAGCCGGCGCGCCGCGGCCGGGCCTTCGATGGCGACCGGCGCGCCCTGCCAGCGGATCTCGCCGGCATCCGGCGAAACCACGCCGGCCATGATCTTCACGAGCGTGCTCTTGCCGGCGCCGTTTTCGCCGAGCAGCGCGTGGATCTCGCCGGCGGCGACGGACAGATCGATGCGATCGTTGGCGAGACAGCCCGGATAGGCCTTGACGATGCCGGAAAGCCGGATCAGCGGCGGTGTGGGCGCTTCGGACGGCAAGTGCGCGGCTTCCTCGGCAGCGGGAGGGACCGCTCTCTTAACACGAAATTGACGCCGTCTCGACAGGCCTTGCGCGACTCGGCGCGCCGCGTCGTATATGATCGCGTCAAGTCACTCGCGACAAGAAAACCAAAGGGTGGAACCATGCGTGCGATGCAATTGGCGCTGACGCTGGCTCTCGCGCTGCTGCCCGCCGTGGCGGCGGCGCAATCGATCGATCCGTTCCTCGGCCGTTTCGCCGGCGCGTCGGTCCAGGTGTCGGGCACGGACGAATCGAAGCGCGACCTCACGGTGGAAATCACCAAGAGCCCCGACGGCAAGGGCTTCCTCGTGATGTGGAAGACGGTCATCCACAAGGCGAGCGGCAAGGACGAGGAGCAGCCGGCCGACAGGGTGCGTTTCGTGCCGACGCGGCGCGACAACATCTATTCCGCCGCGAGCCGGCAGGACATGTTCGGCAAGCAGGTGCCGATCGATCCGATCTCGGGCAAGGACCCCTATTACTGGGCGCGCATCAGCGGCAAGACGCTGTCGGTCTACAACATCATCATCAACGACGACGGCGGCTACGAAATGCAGGTCTACCACCGCACGGTGACCGACGACGGCATGAAGGTGGAGTTCCAGCGCATCCGCGACGGCGCGCCCCAGCGCACGGTCACCGGGATTCTGAAGCGCATGAAGTAGCGGCGCCCGCGGCGCCGGCGCACCGGTTGACGCACAGCCCGATTGTTATGTTATAACAATCTGGCAACCCGCCGAGGACCCCATGCGCCGCCGTTTCGCCCGCTTCGCCGCGCTGCTCGCTTTCGCGGCCGGAACCGCCGCCGCCGAGCCGCCGCGCGTCGTCGTCTCGATCAAGCCGCTGCATTCGCTCGTGGCCTCCGTCATGGACGGCGTGGGCGCGCCGCTGCTGCTGGTGAAGACGAGCGCCGACCCGCACAGCTACACGCTGAAGCCGTCCGAGGCGCAGGCGCTCGACGCGGCGCAGTTCGTGGTGTGGTCCGGCCCCGGCGTCGAGACCTTCCTCGAAAAGCCGCTGGCGGCGCTGGCCGGCAAGGCGCGGATCCTGCGCCTCGACCGCGAGAAGTCGCTGAAGCTGCTGAAGGCGCGCGAGGGCGGCCTCTGGGAGGAAGAAGGCCATGGCGGCCACAAGCACACGCGCGGCCATGCGCACGGCGAGATCGACGGCCACGTCTGGCTCGACCCCGACAACGCCGCCGCGATCGTGCGCGCGGTGGCGCGCGAGCTGTCGCAGCTCGACAAGGGCAACGCCGCCGCCTACGCGGCCAACGCCGACAAGACGGTGGCGGCGCTGAAGGCGCTCGACGCCGACCTGCGCCGGCAGCTGGCGCCGCTCAGGGGCAAGCGCTTCGTCGTCTCGCACGACGCGATCCAGTATTTCGAGAAGCGCTACGGCCTCGCCGCCGCCGGCTCGATCTCGGTCTCGCCCGAGCGACCGCCGAGCGCACGCCGGCTGTACGAAATCCGCAGCCGCATCCTCCGCGACAAGGTCGTCTGCGTGTTCGGCGAGCCGCAGGTGCCCGACAGCCTCGTCAAGACCGCGGTCGAAGGCACCAAGGCGCGCACCGGCCAGATCGACACCGACGGCGGCGCCGCCGTGCCCGAAGGCAAGGACGCCTACGCAGCGATGATGCGCAACGTCGCCAAGGCGCTGGCCGATTGCCTCGGCCGCGATTAGCGGCGCGCGTGATCGGGGGCGCCCGCCGCGCGGGCGCCCTTTTTCGCGGCCCCGAAACGTTACGTTATAACATTAACACGACGACCCGAGGGAGACCGAACGATGAAGACGCTCGCCGTATGCGGCCTGGCCGCCCTGCTCGTGGCCGGAGCCGCGTGGCCCGCATCGGCGCAGACCGACCGCGACCGCCTGTTGCTGATGGAGAAGACGGTCCAGGACCTCCTGCGCCGCGACGAGGAGCGCGAGAAGAAAGTCAGGTCGTTGGAAGCCGAGGTCGCCCGGCTGCGCGGGCGGCGCCTTCCCGCCGCGCCGCGCAAGACGGACGAGCACGATCGCGGGCACGATCATCGTCACGCCGCGCCTGGCCAGCCGCCGCAATCCGGCCATGACCACGATCACGCGCACGGGCCCGGCCGGAAGCCGGAGGGCGAGAAGCCGCACGGCCACGACGAGGGCGACGTCGTCTGGTCCACGCCGGTCGGCGACGGCGTGCTCAAGCTCGACCGCATCGGCCTCGATCTCGACGGCGCGTTCGGCTGGACGACCACCAGCCAGGCCAATGTCGAGCGGCTGTTCGCCGGCGGCCACGACCCGCGCCGCAACGGCTTCACCTTGCGCTCGGTGGAGCTGTCGTTCTCCGGCTCCTACGACCCCTATTTCGACGCGTTCGTGAACATCGTCTATCAGCTCACGCCCGACGGCGAATCGAAGTTCGAGCTCGAAGAGGCGTGGTTCCAGAGCAAGAAGCTGTTCGAGGTCGCGACCTTGAAGGCCGGCCTGTTCCTGACGCCGTTCGGCGCGATCAATCCGGTGCACTCGCACGAATGGGACTTCCAGTCGCAGCCGATCATCCTGTCACGCCTGTTCGGCGAGGACGGCCATCGCGGCGTCGGCTTCCAGGCCAGGCTCGACCTGCCGACGCCGTGGAACAGCCACCTCGTTCTCGGCTTCCAGAACGCGACCGGCGAGACGCAGGCGAGCTTCCTGTCGAGCGCGGAGTTCTACGACGAGCGCCCGATCGGCGGGTATACGTTCCGCTCCGGCGAGACCAACGGGCTCTCGCGCCTCGTCTACTTCGCGCGCTTCGCCAACGTCTTCGCGCTCGGAAGCGGAACCACGCTGCAGCTCGGCGCCTCGGCGATGTTCGGGCCGAACGCCACCGGCAGCAGCGGCCGCACGATCGTCTGGGGCGCGGACGCCACGCTCGCCGTGCCGCTCGGCAACGCCGGCAAGCTGCGCGCGGTCGCCGAATTCGCGCAGCGCCGCTTCCGCGCGCGCGAGCAGGAGATCGACGACGGCGCCGGCGGCACGATCGTGCTGCCGCAGCAGACCCTGGTCGATCTCGGCTTCCACGCCGCGCTGCTGTGGGACCTCTCCGACCGCTGGACCGTCGGCGCGCGCTACGAATACGCCTCGAGCCGCGGCGAAAGCGTCAACCAGTTCGCCGGCAATGGCGCCGATCCGTTTCGCGGCAACCGGCACCGCATCTCGCCGCTCGTCACCTGGCGCTTCGCGCGGCTCGCGCGCATGAGCGTGCAGTACAATTACGACCATGCGATGTTCCTGACGCCGCCGGCCGAGCGGCGCTCGCAGCATTCGGCCTTCGTGAACCTGCACTGGAAGTTCGGCCTCGGCGCCGCCGACCACGTCGGGCACGATCATTGAGTTGATGCGGGGGCCTCGCCCGGCGCATGCTGTGCGGGATGAGGGCCCTGCACACCGCCTGGCCGGGCGCGCCGCTGGCTTTGGCGTCGGCGGCGCTGTTCGGCGCCAGCACGCCGTTCGCGAAGCTCCTGGTTGGGCGCGTCGATCCGTGGATGCTGGCCGGCCTCCTCTATGCCGCATCGGGCGCCGGGCTGCTCGCGCTCGCGCTCGCCCGGCGCGTCCTCGGCGCCCGGGCCGGCGAAGCGCCGTTGCGGCGCGGCGACCTGCCGTGGCTGGCCGGCGTGATCGTCTGCGGCGGCGTCGCCGGCCCGGTCCTGCTGATGCTCGGCCTCGCCGCAACCGCCGCCTCGTCCGCTTCGCTTCTGCTCAACCTCGAAGGCCTCGCGACGATGGCGATCGCGTGGCTCGCGTTTCGCGAGAACGTCGACCGGCGCATCCTCGCGGGCGCGCTCGCGATCCTCGCCGGCGCCGTCCTGCTGTCGTGGCCCGGCGGCTCGGTGGGCATGGATTGGGGCGCAATCGCCATCGCCGGCGCCTGCCTCGCCTGGGGCATCGACAACAACCTCACCCGCAAGCTCTCCTCGGCCGACCCGGTGCAGATCGCGACGATCAAGGGGCTCGCGGCCGGCGCCATCAACCTCGCCATTGCGTTCGGCCTCGGCGCGTCATGGCCCGCGGCGGACGCCGTCGCGGGCGCAGCCGTGGTCGGATTTCTCGGCTACGGCGTCAGCATCGCGCTGTTCGTGCTCGGCCTGCGCCATTTGGGCACGGCGCGCACGGCGGCCTATTTCTCGACCGCGCCGTTCATCGGCGCCGTGCTGTCGCTGGCGCTGTTCGCGGAGCCGCTCACGTGGCAGCTTTGTGCCGCCGGCCTGCTGATGGGCGCGGGCGTCTGGCTGCACCTGGCCGAGCGGCATGCGCACGAGCACGTCCACGAACCGATGGAGCACGAGCACCGGCACGTGCACGACGCGCATCACCGCCACGATCACGCGCCCGGCGACCCGCCCGGCGAACCGCACGCGCACCGCCACCGGCACGGCCGCCTCGTGCACGCCCACGCGCACTACCCCGATCTGCATCACCGCCATTCGCATTGAGCGCGTCAGGCGAGCGCGCCGGCCAGGAACACGGCGCCGAGTGCTATGATCGCGAGGCAGCTCGCGATCTCCAGCGCGCCGAGCAGCCGGGCATAGAGGCGGCCCGCGGGATCGAGCGCGGCGAACGCGCCGCGGCGGGCGAGCATGCCGAGCGCCCCCACCAGCGCGATCGTGGCCGCGATGCCGATGCCGAGAAAGGCGACGAGCGCCAGGCCCGCGGCGAGCGAGGCGTTGGCCAGCGCATAGGTGAGGATCAGCATCGTCATCGGGCATGGCAGCAGGCCGACCGCGAACGGCAGCAGGCCGCGCGAAACATCGTGCCGGTGCGCGGCCGGTCCGCCCCGGATCGCCCGCAGCAGGAGCCAGAAGCCGATGGCCACGATGATCGCGTAGCTCGCGACCTGCAGCCACTTCGCGATGCCCGCCGGCCGCCCGAACATGCTCGCCGCCGAACCGAACAGGGCAACCAGCAGGACGGCCGAGAGCACGTGCATGGCGGCGACTTTTCCCGCCATCGCCAGCCCGTTCAGCGGGCGCGCCTGCGCGCCCAGGAAATAGGAGAAGACGACGGCCTTGCCGTGGCCGGGCGTCATCGCGTGGACGGCGCCGAGCGCCAGCGCGAACGCGATCGCGCCCGCCGCCGCCTCCGCGCTGTCGGCCATCGACTGGATGCGGCTGCCGAGGAGGCCATAGACCTCGCGCTGCAGGCCGAGCAGCCAGGCCGCCCACTGGTTAAGGGTTCCCGTCACGAAGCGCCGCGATGATCCACGCCTTTCATGCCAAACTTTACACCGGCCGCCGCAGGTCCGGCCAAGCCATCGCCGCGTCCAACGCTGCCGGAAGCCCCGCCCCCGGATTGCCACAGTCCGCGGCTAGGTCCATAAGCGGGATCGGAAACCGACCGGGGACACGCACTTGCGCGCCTTGAAACGACTCCTCCCTGCGCTCGCGCTGCTCGCGCCCGCCGCCGCGGCCGAGGCGCATCCCCACATCTGGATCCGTGCCACCGCCACGATGCAGTTCGAGGACGGCAAGATCACCGGCATCCGCCACGAGTGGGTCTTCGACGATTTCTTCAGCAACGCGCTGATCGCCGATTTCGACAAGAACAAGAACAAGGCGTTCGACCCCGACGAGGTGAAGGAGCTCGAGGCCAACGCGTTCGTGGCGCTCAAGGAGTTCGGCTACTTCACGCACGTCAAGATCGGCGGCAAGGCGGTGACGATCGAGACGACGCGCGACTTCGCGCCGAGCATCAAGGACGGCAAGGTCGTTTACACTTTCATGGCCATGCTGCCGCAGCCCGTCGACCCGCGCGCGGTGCAGTTCGCCGCCGGCGTCTACGATCACAGCTACTACGTCGACGTGGAGGTGAACCCGCAGCTGGGCGTGAAGCTCGCCGGCGGGGGCTCCGAGACGTGCAAATTCGCCGTCGTGGAAGACAAGGAGGCGCCGCTCTTTTTCGGGGCCACCTACGCGCGGCGGATCGAGATCCGCTGCGACAAGAAGTGACCGGCGCCCGTCCGGCGATGCGCCGCCTGCTCGCGCCGCTGCTGCTCGCGCTCGCGCTGCTGGCCGGCTTTTCGGCCGCGGCCGGCGCGCAGACGAGCCCGTTCGGCCGCGGCACGCCCTCCGCGCCCGGCACGCCCGAGTCGCGCCCGGCCGAGTCGAAGCCGGCGGACTTCGGCCTCGTCGACCGCTGGTACGCCGCGCTGCGCCGCTGGCAGGGCGAGCTGACGCGCTCGCTGGCCACCGAAGTGCGCGCCTACAAGGAACAGGGCTCGCTGGCGCCGGTGCTCGGCCTGCTGCTGGTGTCGTTCCTCTACGGCGTCGCGCACGCGGCCGGGCCCGGCCACGGCAAGATGGCGACCGCGGCCTATTTCGGCGCCAACCGCGCCGCCGCCGCGCAGGGCATCACGATGTCGGCGCTGATCGGGGTTTTCCAGGCGCTGTCGGCCATCGTGTTCGTCGGCGCGTTCGCGCTGCTGTTCCGGATGAGCCAGACCGAGACCTTGCGCAGCGTCCTCTATGTCGAGGCCGCGAGCTACGCGCTGATCGCCGGCGTGGGCCTGTGGATCGCGTGGGGCGGAGTCGTCGGGCGCGGCTGCACGCACAGCCACGGCCCCGTGCTCGCCCCGGCCGGGCACGCCCACGATCACGGCCACAAGCACGCGCACGCGCATGGACACGGCCACGCGCACCATCACCATGATCGCCACGGGCATCACGGCCATGCGCCGCCGGCGCCAGCCCATGCGAGCTTCGTTTCGATGCTGCCCGTGGCGCTGGCTTCCGGCATCCGTCCCTGCACCGGCGCGATCCTGGTTCTGCTGTTCACGCTCTCGCAGGGGATCTTCGAGATCGGCGTGCTGGCGACGGTCGTGATGTCGCTCGGCACGTTCCTCGTCGTGGCGGCGATCGGCCTCGTCGCGATCTATGCCCGGCGCGCGGCCAGCAGCGCCGGCCGCGGCAGCGAGCGCCTGGCCAACGCCGCGCAGCGCTCGATCGGCCTCGTCGGCGGCATCGCGGTGTTCGGCTTCGGCGCGCTGTTCCTGCACACGTCGCTGCAGCAGCTCGGCTTCCGGATCTGACCCCCGCTTGCGCGCCGCCGCGCGTTCCGCCACAAACCAGCGCCCGTTCCGACGACCAGGGAGACACCGATGCGCCGCCTGCCGAGCCTTGCCGCCGGCTTCGCCCTCGCCGCCGCCTTCGTGCTCGCGCTCGCGGGCGCGGCCCACGCCCAAGACAAAGGAGACCTCGAGAACATGCTTTACTTGGAAACGGCCCATGGCCGCGTCACGATCAAGCTGCGCCCCGATCTCGCGCCCAACCACGTCGCGCGCGTGAAGGAGCTGGTGCGCCAGAAGTTCTACGACGGAACGCCGTTCCACCGCGTCATCGACGGCTTCATGGCGCAAGGCGGCGACCCCACCGGCACCGGC
Organism: Candidatus Odyssella sp.; assembly: GCA_016792765.1. Taxonomy (GTDB): domain Bacteria; phylum Pseudomonadota; class Alphaproteobacteria; order Bin65; family Bin65; genus SBBV01. The sequence continues at coordinate 11,386 of JAEULD010000006.1, read as the reverse complement.
ACCGGCGGCTCGGGCAAGAAGATCAAGGCCGAGTTCAGCAAGGAGCCGTTCAAGCGCGGCACCATCGGCGCCGCGCGCAGCCAGAACCCCGACAGCGCCGACAGCCAGTTCTTCATCTGCTTCGCCCGCGCGCAATGGCTCGACGGCCAGTACACGGTGTGGGGCGAGGTGACCGACGGCATGGACGTGGTGGACAAGATCGCGAAGGGCGAGCCGCCGGCCAAGCCCGACAAGATCGTTTCGCTGCGCGTGGCCGCCGACGCCGACAAGAAATGAGGATCGCGCCGGGCGAGCGGGCCTGCGCGTGCGGTGCAGGGCTCCGCCCGCCCGCCGCCTGAGGGCCCACGGCCGCGGCAAGGGAGGGCTGCGACGATGAGCAACCGGAAGACGCCGGTGTGGCAGCCGCCGCCGGAGATCACGGCGCTGTTCCCCGAAACGTCGGGGAACGCCGTCAACGGTCTCGGCGAGCGCGCACCGCGGCCGCCGCGCTACGTGATGTGGACGCGGCCCGACCGCATCGCGCACGGGCGCGTGCAGCAGCACGTCAACGACAGCTACGAATCGCATCCGCGGCTGACCGGCGCGTTCTCGGGCCCCGAGCGCCGGGCCAAGCCGGCGCCGGTCGCGCCGGAGCGCCGCCAGGACACGCCCGAGGGCTGGACGCGGCGCGTGAAGGAATTCGCGCGCGCGCACGAGGCCGACCTCGTCGGCGTCGCGCGCATCGATCCGCTCTGGGTGTTCGAGGGCGCCAAGGCGCACGGGCCGTTCGTCGTCGTGCTCGGCGTGGCCATGGAGCACGCGAAGCTCGCCAAGGCGCCGGCGGTGGATTCGCCGGAAGAGGTCGCGCGGCAATACAATCGCGGGACGCGCGCGGCCAAGGCGCTGGCCGATTTCATCCGCGGCCAGGGCTACGAGGCCGAGGGCCATGGCGGCCCGGGCGCGGGGCCGCTGCAGCTCGTGCCGGCCGCGATCGCCGCGGGGCTGGGCCAGCTCGGCAAGCACGGCTCGATCATCAACCGGCAGCTCGGCTCGTCGTTCCGCCTCGCCGGCGTGCTGACCGACCTGCCGCTGGCGCCCGACCCGTTCGACGACATCGGCGCCGAGGAATTCTGCGCGTCGTGCCAGGTCTGCGCCAACGCCTGCCCGCCCGCCGCGATCGGCGACGCGAAGCAATGGGTGCGCGGCGCGGAGAAATGGTACGTCGATTTCGACAAGTGCATGCCGTACTTCGCCAGCACCTGGGGCTGCGGCATCTGCATCGCGGCCTGCCCGTGGAGCAAGCCGGGGACCGCGCCGCGCCTCGCCGAGAAGATGCTGAAGCGGCGCGGCGCCAAAGCCTGAGCCGCGATGCCGCTGCCGCGCGTCTTCCCCACGGTCGTCCACATGCTCGGCGAGGCCGCGGCAAGGGCGCCGCGGCGCGAGGCGCTGGCCATGGGCGGCGAGCGGCTCACCTACGAAGAGTATGCGCGCTGCGCGGCGGGCCTCGCGGCGGAGCTGAAAGCGCTCGGCGCCGCCGGCCAGCGCGTGGCGTTCGTGCTCGGCAATTCGCCCGACATCTGCATCGCCTATTTCGGCGCGCACGCGGCCGGCGCGCAGGCGGTGCCGCTCAACCCGCTCTACACCGCGCGCGAACTCGAGCAGATGCTCGGCGATGCGGCGCCGGCGGCGGTGTTCTACGAGGCGGCGGTTGCCGCCGCCGTCGAGCCCGTCGCGGCGAAGCTCGGCATTCCGCACCGTTGGCTGGTCGGCGGCGGCGGGCGGCGGCTCACGGCGTGGCGCAACGAGGCGGGCCTCGACGGCAAACTGCCCCTGCCCGATCCCGATTCGCTCGCGACGCTGCAATACACCGGCGGCACGACCGGGCGCGCCAAGGGCGTGAACCTCACGCACCGCGCCTATGCCATGAACATCAGCCAGCGCGAGGCGCTGATGCCGAGCCGGCCCGACGTGGAGCGCATCCTGTGCGTGATGCCGCTGTTCCACGTCTATGCCTCGCATGTGTGCCTGCACACCGCCGCCTATGCGCGCGGCACGCTGGTGATCCTGCCGCGCTATCACCCCGAGGAGACGGCGAGCGCGCTGGCCGGCGAGCGGATCACGATCTTCGCCGGCGCGCCGACGATCTACACGAGCCTGCTGGGCTACGAAGGCTTCGCGCGCGCCGATCTCGCCTCGCTCCACTACTCCGTCTCGGGCTCGGCGGCGCTGCCGGCCACGGTGCTCGCGCAATGGGAGGCGCGCGCGGGCACGCCGATCGTCGAGGGCTACGGCCAGTCCGAAGCGGGCCCGGTGCTCACCTACAACCCGCTGCACGGCGTGCGGAAGCCCGGCTCGGTGGGCGTTCCGGTCCCGGACACCGAGGTGCAGATCGTCGACCTCGAGTCCGGCGCGCGCGTGCTCGGCGCCGGCGAGAAGGGCGAGATCCGCGCGCGCGGCCCGCAGATCATGCAGGGCTACCGCAACCTGCCGAAGGAGACTGCCGAAACCCTGCGCGGCGGCTGGCTCTACACCGGCGACATCGGCGAATTCGACGCCGACGGCTATCTCTACATCCGCGACCGCAAGAAGGAGATGGTCATCGTCTCCGGCTACAACGTGTTCCCGCGCGAGATCGAGATCGTGCTCTATCAGCATCCGGCGGTGCGCGAGGCCGGCGTGATCGGCGCGCCCGATTCCTATCGCGGCGAGATCGTCAAGGCCTACGTGTCGCTGAAGCCCGGCGCGGCCGCGACGGCGGACGACCTGCTCGCGCATTGCAAGGCGAACCTGGCGAAATACAAGATCCCGTCCGTGCTCGAGATCGTGGCCGATCTGCCGAAGACAGCGGTCGGCAAGATCGACAAGAAGCAGTTGAAGTCGTAATCCGCGGAGGAACCGAATGGGCTGGGAACTGCATCCCGATCTCGTGCGCGACACCGTGGAGGTGGCGCGCCTGCCGCTCTGCCGCGTCGGGTTGATGAACGATGCCACCTATCCGTGGCTCGTGCTCTCGCCGATGCTGCCGTGCCTGCGCGATTTCCACGACGTGCCCGCGGCGCATCACGGCGCGCTGATGGACGAGATCGGCCGCGCCTCGCGGGCGTTGCAGGCCGTCTACGCGCCCGACAAGATCAACGTGGCGGCGCTCGGCAACGTGACGCCGCAGCTCCACATCCACGTCATCGCGCGCTCCGCCCGCGACCCGGCCTGGGCCAAGCCGGTGTGGGGCGTGGTGCCCGCGAGGCCCTACGCGGCCGCGGCGCTGGGCGAGACGGTCGCGCGGCTCCGGCAGGCGCTCGCCGCGTAGCGCGCGAGATCGACAGCGGGCAGGTGCCCAATGGCGGCCCGCGCCTCGGGGTCTCGCCCGGGCCGGCCGCCTTATATATCAACGCAGACCGACCGTCCCTGGTCACATCGGCGTGAAGGTCGCGCGCGGCAGTCCCGCGCGCGCGCACCTGCCGCTATGGTCGCGCGCGAAAAAATTCGATGGTGAGGAGGAATCCATGGTCGAGCTCAAGGTCAACGGGCGCGCGTATCAGGTGGACGTCGAGCCCGAGACGCCGCTGCTGTGGGCGCTGCGCGAAAACGTCGGCCTGACGGGCACGAAATACGGCTGCGGCGTCGCGCAATGCGGCGCGTGCACGGTGCACGTCGACGGCCAGCCGGTACGCTCCTGCTCGCTGCAGGTGGGCGATGCGGTCGGCAAGCAGATCACGACGATCGAAGGTCTCGCCGCCGGCGCCACGATGCACAAGGTGCAGAAGGCGTGGATCGAGCACGACGTGCCGCAATGCGGCTTCTGCCAGAGCGGCATGATCATGGCCGCGGTGGCGCTGCTGAAGGAGAAACCGAAGCCGACCGACGCCGACATCGACGCGGCGATCACCAACATCTGCCGCTGCGGCACCTTCCAGCAGGTGCGCGCGGCGATCCACGACGCGGCCAAGGCGTGAGGGAGGCGGACATGAAAAAGACCATCGAGATGAAGCGCCGCACGTTCCTCGTCGGCGCGGCGGCGGCCGGCGGCGGCCTCGCCCTCGGCCTCGACCTGCCGTTCGGCGCCAAGGTGGCGCAGGCCAGCGCGCAGGGCGGGCCGGAAGTGACCGCGTGGGTGGTCATCAAGCCCGACGACACGGTGGTGATCCGCATCGCGCGCTCCGAGATGGGCCAGGGCACGCTGACCGGCCTCGCCCAGCTCGTGGCGGAAGAGCTGGAATGCGACTGGTCGAAGGTCACGACCGAGTATCCGACGCCCGGCCAGAGCGTCGCGCGCAAGCGCGTGTGGGGCGATTTCTCCACCGGCGGCAGCCGCGGCATCCGCGAATCGCACGAATACGTGCGCAAGGGAGGCGCCGCCGCGCGCACCATGCTGATCCAGGCCGCGGCCGGCGAATGGAAGGTGCCGGTTTCGGAGTGCTCGGCGGCGAACAGCGTGATCACACATGCGCCGTCCGGGCGGAAGACGAGCTACGGCAAGGTCGCCGAGGCCGCCGCGAAGCTGCAGCCGCCCGCCGACGTTCCGCTCAAGGATCCCAAGGACTGGAAGATCGCCGGCAAGGGCGTGAAGCGCCTCGACACGGTCGAGAAGACCAACGGCAAGATGATCTACGGCATGGACGTCGTCCTGCCCGGCATGCTCAACGCCGCGGTCAAGGATTGCCCGGTGTTCGGCGGCAAGGTGAAAAGCTTCGACGCCGCCAAGGTGTCGGGCATGAAGGGCGTGAAGAAGGTCGTGAAGGTCGACGACAGCTCCGTCGCCGTCGTCGCCGACACTTGGTGGCACGCGAAGACGGCGCTCGACGCGCTGCCGATCGTCTGGGACGAGGGGCCGAACGCCAAGGTGTCGAGCGCGACGATCGCCGACTACCTGAAGGAAGGCCTCGACGCCGAAAAGGCCTTCGTCGCCAACAAGACCGGCGACAGCAAGGCCGCGATCGCCGGCGCCGCGAAGAAGGTGGAGGCGGTCTACGCCTATCCGTTCCAGAACCACGCCTGCATGGAGCCGATGAACGCCACGGTGCTCTACACGGCCGACAAGTGCGAGGTGTGGACCGGCACGCAGAACGGCGAAGGGGCCTTCGCCGCCGCCGTGCAGGCCTCGGAGCTGCCGGCCGCGAAGGTCGACGTGCACAAGATCATGCTGGGCGGCGGCTTCGGCCGGCGCGGCCGCTCCGACTACGTGATCCAGGCGGTGAAGCTCGCCAAGCAGATGCCGGGAACGCCGATCAAGATGATCTGGTCGCGCGAAGAAGACATGCTGCACGGCACCTATCACCCGATCACGCAGGCCAGGATGGTGGGCGGCCTCGACGACAAGGGCAACCTCGTCGGGCTGCACATGCGCATCTCGGGCCAGTCGATCCTCGCCTCGGCGCTGCCGTCGCGCATGGGCCCGGACGGGCGCGATCCGGTGACGTTCCAGGGCCTCAATCCCGCCGGCGAGTTCGCGTTCGGCTACGCGATTCCCAACCTCACGATCGACCACGCGATGCGCAACACGCACGTTCCGCCGGGCTTCTGGCGCGGCGTGAACGTGAATCAGAACTGCATCTACGTCGAGTGCTTCATGGACGAACTCGCCCTCGCGGCGGGCCAGGATGCGCTGGCGTTCCGGCAGAAGCTGATGGCCAAGCACCCCAAGAACCTGGCCGTGCTCAACGCGGTGGCGGAGAAGATCGGCTGGGGCAAGCCGGCGCCGGCCGGCGTCCATCGCGGCCTCGCGCATTTCATGGCCTTCGGCAGCTACGTCGCCGGCGCGGCCGAGATCTCGGTCGCCAAGGACGGCAAGGAGGTGAAGGTCCATCGCATCGTCGGCGCCACCGATTGCGGCCATGCGGTGAACCCGGCGCAGATCGACCGGCAGGTCGCCGGCTCGTTCGTCTACGGCCTCTCCGCGCTGTTCATGCAGGAATGCACGGTGAAGGACGGCCGCATCGTCGAGCAGAACTTCGACACCTACGACTCGATGCGCATCGCCCAGATGCCGAAGGTGGAATCGATCATCATGCCGAGCGGCGGGTTCTGGGGCGGCGTCGGCGAGCCCACGATCTGCGTCGCGGCGCCCGCGGTGCTCAACGCCTACGCGGCGGCGACCGGAAAACGCATCCGCTCGTTCCCGCTCAAGAACCACGGCATCGCGCTGGTGTAGGCGAACGGCGCGGCGGCCCTGGTGAAATCCGGGGCCGCCGCGCGCCATCGCGGAGGCGCCTCGCTTGCTCGCACGCAATCCGTGGCAACGCCTCGCGCGCGGCCATCCTTCGAGGCGGCCCAAGAGGGCCGCACCTCAGGATGAGGCCATTGTTTGCTCGGCCAAGAAAAGCCTCATCCTGAGGTGCCCGCGCGCCTTCGCGCGGGCCTCGAAGGATGGATGCATACTCGGCGCTGCCATTGCCGCGCTCGCATTCGCGACGGACGCGCGCGCACAGGAATCGCTCGCGCCCTACGCCGTCGTCGGCGACGGCATTCCCGCTTCCCTCACCGGCGTCCCCGGCGATCCGGCGCGCGGGCGCGCGATCGTCGCCAACCGCCAGGTCGGGCTCTGCATCCTTTGCCACAGCGGCCCGTTCCCGGAGATCCGGCTCCAGGGCGATCTCGCCCCCGACCTGCGCGGCGCCGGCCGGCGCTGGAGCGAGGCGCAGCTCCGCCTGCGCATCGTCGACACGCGGCGCCTCAACCCCGACTCGATCATGCCGCCCTACTACCGCATCGACGGCCTCGAGCGCGTGGCGGCGGCTTGGCGCGGTAAACCGATTTTGACGGCCGCGCAGATCGAGGACGTGGTAGCCTATCTGCTGACGTTGCGGGACGGTCCCTGATGGACGACGGAGCGGCGGCGATGCGATCGCGCGGGATGACGCGCCGCGGCATGCTGATGGCGGGCCTCGCGGCCCTGCCGGCGGGCGCGGCCTTGACGGTGATCGTGCGCCCGGCCGCGGCCACGCCCGAAGCGATGCAGGAGGCGATCCGCAGGATCACCGGCGGCGCGCCGCTGCGGCGCGGGCGCGTCAGGCTCGAAATCCCGCCGCTGTCCGAGAACGGCAATTCCGTCGCCTGCGCCGTCGCGGTCGACAGCCCGATGACGGCGGCCGATCACGTCAAGGCCATCCACGTGGTCACCGAGAAGAACCCGCAGCCCAACGTGATCGGCGTGCATCTCGGCCCGCGCGCCGGACGCGCGCGCATCGCGACGCGCCTCAGGCTCTCCGACACGCAGACCGTGACGGCGATCGCCGCGCTCAGCGACGGCTCGTTCTGGGCCGAGAGCGCCAACGTGATCGTGACGATGGGCGCCTGCCTCGAGGACGCACTATGACCGCGCAGGCGCTGATCCACTTCCCGAAGAAGGCCCGGCGCGGCGAGGTCATCGAGATCCGCACGATGATCTCGCACCCGATGGAGACCGGCTTCCGCCGCACGCAGCAGGGCGAGCCGATCCCGCGCAACATCATCACCGCGTTCGTCTGCCGCTACAACGACGTGGAGGTCTTCCGCGCCGACCTGTTTCCGGCGCTGACCGCCAACCCGTTCCTCGCGTTCCACACCGTCGCCGCCGAGAGCGGCACGCTGACCTTCACATGGACCGGCGACGACGGCTTTCGCGCCGAGGAGCGGGCGAAGATAGAGGTCGGATGACGGCCTTCCCGCGGGAAGCCTTCCCCCGCTTGCGGGGAGAGAAGAGAAGACCGGCTCTCGCTGCGGCGGCTGCTTTCCTGTTCGCCCTCCCCGCCTTCGCCGCCGACATCCCGCTGCCGGACCGCCGCTCGGGCTACGCGTTCATGGGCCCCGACACCCGCGCGATGCAGGACGACGACACGCAGAATCCGGCCACGCTCGCGGTGCTCGAGGGCGAGGCGCTGTGGGCGCGCAAGGCCGGCGCCGCCGGCCGCGCCTGCGCCGACTGCCACGGCGACGCGCGAGAGAGCATGACGGGCGCCGCCGCGCGCTATCCCCGATTCGACGATGCGAGCGCGGGTCCGATCGACCTCGAGGGGCGGATCATGCAGTGCCGCGCCCGGCGCCAGGAGGCGCCGCCGCTCGCCCGCGAAAGCCGCGAATTGCTGGCGCTATCGGCCTTCGTCGCGCGCCAGTCGCGCGGCCTGCCGGTGGCGGACGCCGTGGCCGCCGATGCCCGCCTGGCGCCGTTTCTCGAGCGGGGGCGCGCGCTGTTCCGGCGCCGTCAGGGGCAGATCGCGCTCTCCTGCGCGCAATGCCACGACGACAATTGGGGCAAGAGCCTCGCCGGCAACGCCATTCCGCAGGCGCACCCGACCGGCTATCCGCTCTACCGACTCGAATGGCAGAGCGTGGGCTCGCTGCAGCGCCGGCTGCGCAACTGCATGATCGGGATGCGCGCCGAGCCCTATGCCTACGGCGCGCCGGAATATCTCGATCTCGCGCTCTATCTCGCGTGGCGCGCGCGCGGAATGACGATGGAAGCGCCGGCCGTGCGGCCCTGAGCTATTTCACCTTGCCCGCGCCGGACACGGCCGCGGGATTGGCGCGCAGCTCGGGCAGGGTCCACCACATCCGGCAGACGTTCGGCATTTTCGCGTCGTCGGCCTTGAGGAACGTCCAGAGCGCGCAGCCCGACGTTCCGTCCGACGGCGCCTCGCGGCAGAGATCGCGGCATTGCTGCCAGGTGAGGCGGTGGCGGCCGACGCTGCGGAAATTGCCGCCGATCTTGATGGCGCCCTCCTGCCCTTCGCGCTCGCCGGCGGGAAACAGCGCCCTGAGGCGCGCCTCCGTCTGGGCGCGGTCGAACTTGGCCTGGGCCGCGGCCGGCACCGCGCCGGCCGCGAGCAGCAGGAGTGCCGCAACGATTCCATGCGCCATCACGGCACTCCCGCCTGCGATCACGACTTCCGGCACATGGCGAGCACGCGCGCCGGCGCGCCGCTCGCCGAGACGAGCTTCAGCGAGCCCAGCACCAGCGCGCACTGGCCGGGCGCCTTGCCGGCGAGCGCACCCAGGCCGGTGGCGTTCTCGATGAACTTCCACCCGCGCTGCAGCCCGTAGTGATGGGCGTACCAGCCGCGCCCGAACGCGTCGTTGGTGGGCCCGCGGCCGCTATGGCCCGAGTCGACCGAGAGATTGTCCATCGCGAGGCCGGCGATGCGGATGTTCTTCTTGCCTTCGATCTCGATGATCTTCTTCACCACTTCCTCGGTGAAGCCCGGATAGTTCATGCCGTTGATGTAAGGATGCATGAACGGGTTCTGCGGCGGCGCGCCGAAGAAGAACTTGTCCCAGCCCGAGCGGACGACGATCCAGGCGCCGGCGACGATCTGGCCCTCCACCTTCTCGATGTCGGCGACCGTGAGCGTGTTGCCCGAATCGTTCTGGAAGTTGGTGACCTTCGGATCCGGCGACGGCTTGCCGCCGTTCTTCGCCAGCTCCTTGGCGACGCGCTCGCTGATGTCGATGAACACGATCGGGCCGACGAGGTCCTTCACCGTGTATTGCTCGGTCGAGCGGTCGTCGGCCTTGCCGACCTGGAGCGTGCCGGGGTTGTTCTGGTAGTGGTCGGTCGAATCGACGTGCGTGCCGTAGTGCTCGTCGAGATAGAGCTCGGCCCACTGGAAATAGCCCACCTGCGTCTTGAACGGGTTCTTCATCTTGCGCGTGGGCTGGAAGCCGAAACCGGCGGTGGGCTGGCTGTCCTTGAACGGCTTCGAGAGATCGGGCTTGGTCACGTCGCCGTTGGTCGGCGCGAACAGCGGGATCGGGTGCGTGAGATCGTGGAATTCGAGGCCGGCGAGCCAGTCGGCGGACTGGGCCCGGGCAGCCGCCGTGCCGGCGAGCAGGACGAGCGCCGCCGTGGCGGCGGCGGTGGAAAATCGGGGCATGTGGATCCTCCCGTTTCGTTTGTGCGGAGCGCGTCCGGCCCCGCTGCCGGGAGCCTAATCGCCCCGGCCGCGCCGCTCAATCGCGATCGAGCGCGGGCCGCCTATTGGCCTCTTCGCTCCCAGAGGTACCAGTTGGGCGCGCTGTAGGTCCAGAACGCACGCGGCGGCAGGTTCGCGTGGTTCTTGTATTCGGTGCCGTTCCAGGGGCCGTAATCGTGGCACCGGCCGTAGCGCCGTTCGTCTTCCGGAACCGCGAGCTGGCGCAGCAGGCCGGAATACTTGCCGCCGAACGACGGATCGCAGCCGGCCGTGGGCGGCGGGTCGGCCGCCTTTCGCGTGTTGGGCGGCGGCTGGCCGGGGCCGAGGCCCGAGCCCTCGCCCGGCGAGCCCGGCTGCTGCGCGAACGCGGCGCCGCACGCGAGCAGACCGGCAAGAACGAGCAAGGGCAGACGGCGCATGACGGCCTCCGGCAGCGTCGACGCCGACTCTAGCGCAGCGCGCGCGCCGCGGCCATGGCTCGGCTATTACGCCGCGGCCTTCTTGCGCGTCGGCGCTCCGCGCAGCGCCGTGCCCTCGACGCGCGGCGGCGCGGCGCGGGTGCCCGAGCCGCGCTGCGGGACCGCGGGCACCGCGTAGCCCTGCTGATAGCCCGCGCGCACGATGACGGTGAACTTCCAGAAGGCCCCCCCGGCGATCGCGGTCACGCCGGCGATGCCGAGATAGACCGAGATCAGGCCGGGATTGGCGAGCGCGGCGGCGAACATCACCGCCGGCACGACATGGCCGACGAGGTGGAGCGTCAGGCTGTTGTCGCCGATCACGCGCCGCGCGAGCGGCACGACGCCCTCCTCCTTCGCGGTGCGGCGATAGGCGATCCACAGCGCGGCGTTGACGGCGACGAGCGCGAGACCGGCGACCGGGACCAGGATGCCGGGCTGCCCGAGGCCGCGGAACCACGCCAGCAGCAGCGCGAGCAGGCCCGCGCCTTCGAGCAGGCCGGTCGCCAGCAGCATCCACGGCATCAGCGGCACGCGCCATGCCGGAATGCCGCGCGCCCGGTGAAGGATCTTCGCCTGGCACCACAGGAACGCCAGCGCGAGCGCCCCGGCGAGCAGCGAGAGCACCGCGCTCGGCCACAAGAGGTTGGCGAGAATCGCCGGATAGAGGACGGCGGCCACGTAGAGCTCGCGCGTCATCCAGCTCGTCTGCGGGCGCGAGGCGGCGCGCCAGAAGCGCAGCTTGCGCCCGATCTTGAGGAACACGCAGAACAGCCCGACCGCCATCAGGCCCGCGGCCACGACATGCAGCGACGGGACCATGTCGGCATGGACGGCGCCGGCGAGCGAGGCGAGATACGCGATCGCCGCGAAGCCGGAGGCGACGCCGCCGAAGATCCAGTTCATCGCCGCGCGCCAGTCCCAGAGCGTCTGCAGCGGGCCCACCAGCGGATTGGCGGGATCGCTCAAGCGCTCCTCGTCGAGCTCGGCCGAGCCGCCCGGGCGGCCGGGGATCGCCGGCGTCGTGTAGAGGTATTTGATCTGCGGATCGGTGCCGAGCTCGGC
>JAEULD010000371.1 GCA_016792765.1 Candidatus Odyssella sp. | reverse complement strand
GGTTTCCTCGCCGCCGCCCTCGTATTCGACGAGGCGGCCCGAGGAGAGGATGATCGGGAACTTCTTGGGGATCCCCTCCTTGATCGCGCGGTCCTGCACGCTCTTGCCGAGATGCGGCAGGCGATAGGCGCGCCGGTCGGCCAGCGCCGGATACTTCGCCACGAGGTCCTCGCGCGGCGTGTAGATCGGCTCGCGGTGGATCGGCACGGCGTCGGGCAGGCCGAACGCGAAGACGCGGGCCTTGGAGTTGCCCATCGCCTGCGCGCCGTGCTCCATCGCCACGCGGATGATGCCGAACGAAAGGTCGGTCGCCCAGCTCACCGCGTCGGGATTGGCGCCGCCGATCTTCTGGATCGTCTCGAGCTCCTTGGGCGTGAGGTCCTTGTCCCAGCCGAGCTTCTTCAGGACGCCGTAGTTGAACTCGGGATAGCCATCCTTGAGTTCCGAGCCCTTCGAATAGGAGCCCTCGGCCAGCAGGTTGCGGCCCTGATACGCGACGCCGAAGCGCGCGCGGAACGCGCCGCCGCCCTCCTTCACGTGGAGGTTGTTGTTGTAGAGGATCGGGCTGCCCGGGTGCTTCATGTCGGCATGGCCCCAGCACGGCCAGGGCATGCCGTAGAACTCGCCCTTGAGCGGCCCCTTGGTGGCGATCAGCGTCGACTTGTCGAAATCGCCCTGCGCCGCCATGTGGGCCTTGAGGCGCTGATGCGACTGGCCGGAATAGCCGGTCGAGAGCGCGCCGCGGTTCATCTCGTCGAGCACCGATTCGGCGACCGGGACGTTGTCCTTCACCGTGATGTTCTTGAACATCTGGTCGGCGAAGCCGAGCTTCTTGGCGAGCAGGTAGGTGATCTCGTAGTCGTTCTTCGACTCGAAGATCGGCTTCACGATCTGCTCGCCCCACTGGATCGAGCGGTTCGAGGCGGTGCGCGAGCCGTCCATCTCGTAGGAGGTGCAGGCCGGCAGCAGATACATGCCGTTCTTGCGGTCGTGCACCACCGCCGTGCTGGTGGGATGCGGATCGATCACGACGACGAGCGGCAGTTTCGCTTCGTCGTCCATGGCCTTCTTCATCTCGGGCATGCGCACGACGGTGTTGCCGCCGTGGCCCCAGAAGACCATCGCCTTGACGTTGTCGCGCTGCTCGAGATCCTTCTTGTCGGCCGTGACGAGGTCGAACCACCGGGTCGACGTCGTCCCCGGCACGGTCATCATCGTCTTGCCGTTGTAGGTGTCGAACCGGCTCCGGATGTAGTCGAGCGGCACGTCCCACACGCGGCTCCAGTGCGCCCACGAGCCCTCGGCCGCGACGATGTAGTAGTGCGGCAGCGAGGTGTTATCGAGGCCGATGTCGGTCGCGCCCTGGACGTTGGTGTGGCCGCGGAAGATGTTGAGGCCGCCGCCCGAGACGCCGACGTTGCCGAGCGCGAGCTGGAACGTGGAGAGCGCGCGCACGTTGGCCGTGCCGACCGTGTGCTGCGTGACGCCCATGCACCAGATCAGCGTCGAAGGCTTGTTCTTCGCCATGATCTCGGCGACGCGCTTCATCTGGTTTTCCTTGACGCCGACGACGCTCTCGACCTCGGCCGGCGTCCACTTCTCGACCTCCTTCAGCACTTCCTCGAAGCCGAAGACGCGCTGGCGGATGTATTCCTTGTCTTCCCAGCCGTTCTTGAAGACGTGCCAGAGCAGGCCCCACATGAACGGGATGTCGGTGCCCGGCCGGATGCGCACGTATTCCGTGGCGTGCGCGGCCGTGCGCGTGAAGCGCGGATCGACGACGATGACCGGCGCGCGGTTCATCTCCTTCCCGCGCAGGACGTGCTGCAGCGACACGGGGTGCGCCTCGGCGGCGTTCGACCCCATGAACATGATCGCCTTGGAGTTCGAGATGTCGTTGTAGCTGTTGGTCATCGCGCCGTAGCCGACCGTGTTGGCGACGCCGGCGACGGTGGTGGAGTGGCAGATGCGGGCCTGGTGGTCGATGTGGTTCGTGCCCCAGAACGCCGCGAACTTGCGCACGAGGTAGGAAGCCTCGTTCGTGAACTTCGCCGAGCCCAGCCAATAGACCGAATCGGCGCCGGACTTCTGGCGGATCTCGAGCAGCTTGTCGCCGATCTCGTTGACCGCCTGATCCCAGCTGATCTTCTGCCACTGGCCGTTGACGAGCTTCATCGGATAGCGCACGCGGCGATCGCCGTGCACGAGCTCGCGCGTGGCGGCGCCCTTGGCGCAATGCGTGCCGAGGTTGATCGGGCTTTCCCAGGCCGGCTCCTGGCCGATCCACACGCCGTTCTGCACCTCGGCATGCAGCGTGCAGCCGACCGAGCAGTGCGTGCAGATGTTCTTCTTGAGCGTGATCGGCCCGGTGCCGCGCGGCGTCGCCGCCTCGGCCTTCTGCACCGTGGCGAAGGGCAGCGCGGTGACGGCCGCGATGCCGCCCACTGCGAGCCCGGAGCGCTTCAGGAAGGCGCGGCGATCCATCGTGGCGCCGGCCAGCGCGGCCAGGCCGCTGCCGAGGCGCGTCTTCGTCGCCTGTCCGTTCGATTTCTTGATCAGCATGGCGTTTCCCTTCCCAGGCTCAGTAGCGGTTCGTCTGGTAGTACCGCTTGACGTGATCGCTTTCCTTGTAGCGCGATTTCTTGCGCTCCTCCTTGGTCTCGGGCTTGGCCCAGGCCTTGCCGGGAGCGGCCGCCGCGATCGCGGCGGCGGCGAGCAGCGTGCCGGTGGCCGTGCCGCGCAGGAAATCGCGGCGGCCCGCCTTGCTCTCTTTCTTCTCGCTCATGGAACCCACCCTTCCTCTCGGTTTCGTTCGATTGCGCGCTACGCAGCCAGCGCGAAAGCTTCCGTCTCGATCTGCATCAGCAGCCGGCCGACCGCGCCGACGTGCCGGTAGAACCGCGCGCCCTCCGCCTTCTCGAGGTCCGCGAAGAAGCGCGGCGCCCACGGCGCGAGATGCGTGTCGAAGAACTGCTTCTGGACGGCGAGCGCCGCCGGCGCCCCGAACTCGCCGCCGATGAGGCCGGCCAGCATCTCGGCGATCGCGGCGATGTGGTCCTCGGGATCGGAAGCGTTGTCGGCCGAGGCGATGCCGAAGCGCTCCATGTCGGCGCGCAGCTTGGCCAGCGGCTTGTCGTAGAGAAATCCGGTCCGGTAGTAGGACGCGAACGGCATGAGCTCGCCGCGCGCGAGGCCGATGAAGAGATCGTGATACTCGCGGTCGACGGCGTCGGCGCCGGTGTCGCGCGCGGCGCGCGCCAGAGCGTCGATGGCGGCGCCGAAATCGCCCTCGCCGCCCAGCATCCGCCCGACCGCCTCGAGCAGCCCCGCCCCCGGCGGCGCCGCGAGCAGCCGGCCGATAAGGCGCCAGCACTCGGCACGTACGCGGTCTTCCTCGGCGACCGCCGCCGGTGCCGGGGCCGGCTGACGGTCCGTCATCGTTTTCGGGTAGAGATCGGGGCGCAGATCGTGGCGGCTGACGCGGCCGCCGGTGGCGGCTTCGATCTTCAACACGTATTCGCCCGGCACGCGCTCGGATTTGTGCAGCCAATGCCAGACATTGGGCTGCGTGACCCCGAGTATGCGTGCCAGCTTCGCTTGCCCGCCGACCAAGTCGACGGCAGCCGCCAGTGCGTCGCCTCCCATGCCGTTTACTCTATAAGCGGCTTTATAGGCGGTCAATTGCGGACCGGCCGCTCTCGGTATTCATCCGTAGCGCGCTTTTTCTAAGACAGCTTTGAAGAATTCCGTTGCGCGACAGTCGCGGCCAGCGCCTTCAAACCGTGCCGTCGGGCAGTGCGCCACCGTGCTTGCGGCGCGGCGGCCGCGGTTCCGCCGCCGGCGCCGTCGCAGCCTCCGACCCGGCCGGGGGCACGGCGTCGGACAGGCGCGCGCTCGCCGGCAAGGATTGCGGCGTGGCGGCCGCGGCCGGCGCACGAGGCTCGTCTGCCGTCGCCGAGGGCGACGGAAGCGCCGAAGGCGCTGCGGGCGTCGGTTCCGACGCGGGCGGGAAAATCCGGTCCAGCAGCTTGCCGACGTCGTCGCCCGGACGCAGCGCATAGTCGGGCGTGGTGAAATCCCAGCCATAGTCGATGGCCGGCGAGCGGAAATCGCGGATCATCGGATCGCTGGCCCAGGCCTTGCGCAACGCAGCGAGGCGCAGCGCCTCGGGCACGCCCTTCTTGAGGAACACGGTGTAGTCGCTCTCCGGGCCGAGGCTTTCGAGCGGCGGCAGCGTGGCGGGATCGATCGCGTCGTCGTCGCGCCCGTCGCGCGCGCGATCGCCGACCGGCGTATCCCCCGCCCCGGCCGCCGGCTGCGGCGCGAGGGAAGGCGGCGCGGCAGAGCCTTCCTCCGCTTGCGGGGTAAGACTGGATGAGGGCGCCTGCGGCGGCGCCTGCACGGAGTCCGCCTCGTTCGCGGCGGGCGTTCCCTCTCGCTTGCGCCGCGACCAGCGCTTGAGGAAGCCTTCGTCACTCATCGCCGCGCTCCAGCTTCTCGGCGAGCGCCTTGCCCTCCGAGACGTGCCGGCCGCGCTTGCGCTTGAACGACACGGGCGCGCCCGGATGCTCGGCCACGAACGCCGCGACCCATTCCGCGAGCTCGGCCGGCAGCGGCACCGACTCCACCACCAGCTCGGCACCGCCGGCCAGGACCTCCGCCTCGCCCGCCGCCGCCGTGACGCAATCGAGCTCGACGTCGCGGCCGTCCGGCCCCGGCGCGCACGGGCGCAGCACGACCCAGAGCTGCGGCTGCGGGCCGGCGAGGTTGTAGAGATACGATTCGGCCTCGGACGGAACCAGCGTGATCGTGGCCGGCCCCGCATAGTAGCGCGCGACACCGCCGCCTTCGGAGAGCTTCGTCCACGGCGCGGTCTCCGGCACCTCGAGCAGCACGCCGCCGGGATGCCAGCGATGCGTGGCCCAGCGGCTCTCGATCGCGTGGCGCTCCACGACGACGCCGATCTCGCGCCGCTCCGCGATACGGTCGGTCCATCCCATGCCGCTTCTCCGCGCCGGCGCGTCAGCGCACGTCGAGTTCGCCGCCGACGGCGATATCGAGCGCCACGCCGGCCACCGTGATGCGCGCCTCGACCTTCAGGCGATCGATCCCCTTGAGCTTACCCTCGGCCTCGGCCTGGCGCACCGCCTTTTCGATCTCGCGCTGCGACGTGACGCCCACGGTCTTGAGGAACTTGCGCACGCTCATGTTGAAATCGTCTTCGTTCATCGCTTCTTCCTTTCGCCGCGTAGGGGCGCGCTGCGCGCGCCTCTCTCCGCCAATGGGGCGTTCGTTTCCGGCATCGCGCGCCGGCGCTTCACATTGCCTCCAACGGCACGTCACCGGAACCAGGGCGCGCGCAGCGCGCCCCTACGCGATTGAAGCCAGCGGCAAGTTGACGAGAAGGTTCTGCGGCTTCAAGCGCAGCCGGTTCGCCGGCGTCATCGCCATCGCGAGATAGACCGGGCGCCCGGCCACGCGCGGCAGCATTTGCGCCGGATCGCGGAATTCGAGGCGGAACAGCGAGAGCACGCGATACAGGCGGTCTTCGCCGACCGCGACGCCGTTGTACATGTCGTTGAGCACGGCGCTCGCCTCGCCGTCGAGGCCGACGTGCCAGGCCCAGCGCTCGTCGCGGATCCGCTGCACCGGCTGGATCGAAACGTCGGCGGCGTGGAAATGGCGCACCCAGTCCTCGAGCACGCGGCAGAGCGCGTCGAGCCCCGGCCGCGCGAAAGAGAGATCGAGCACGGTGTCGAAGCGGTCGCTGCGCGGCCAATAGAGCGCGGCGTTCTCGGGCGCGAGGATGTCGAGCTCCACCGAGCGCGGCTTCGTGCCGGCCTCGACGACGAGGCGGCCGAGGCTGCCGAGGCCGCCGGTCTTGGCGTGCAGCTCGACCGTCTCCGCGTCGGCGGCGAGGATCGTGCCGTCCTCGATCGAGATCTGCTGGGCGCGATAGAACAGCTCGGCGGCGCGCACGCGCAGCGGATCGTCCGTTCCGTCGAGCATGCCGCGCAGGATCACGGCCGCGAGCTGATCGACGAACAGCGCCGGAAACGGCACCGCCTCGGCGCGGAACAGCGCGAGATAGGCGCGCTCGACCGTCTCGTGCCGGGCGAGCCAGTCGCGGAAACGGACGAACACCTGATAGTTCTCGCGCGCGTCGCGATCCTTGATCGCGACGAGGTTCACCGCCGTCACCATGCGGCGCGGCTCGGCGAGCAAGGCCGCGTGCAGCGCGCGCTCCGCGCGGCAGGATTCGGCGACCGGGGCCATCTCGGGCCGCGCGAGGTAGGCGGCGAGGAACGCGTCGGTGACGGCCAGCGCCCCGTCCGCGCGCCGGTCGAGCAGGTCGTAGCCCGAGGAGCGCCAGAATTCAGGCATCGCCGTCGCGGCCGATCGCCCGCGCTCTGGCAGGATCCCCCGCCTCCGCCATCGCCTTGTAGGCGCCGAAGCGGTCGGGCAGCCACCAGGTCCGCCGCTGCATGCCCTGGCCGATCGTGAGGATGCGCTTCAGCCCGTCGCGGCGCAGCGTCACCGTACCGTCGTCGTCGATCGCGTCGACGCGGAAGAAGACGCGCCGCGCGATCTCCTGCTCGTGATGGCCGAGCGCCCGCTCCATCCATGCGGCGCGCACCGGCGCGAAGCCGTCTTCCTGCCAGCGCACCGTCCAGCGCAGGAAGAAGCGCGCGATCGCCTCGAGCAGATCGGGGATCGCGAACAGCTCGCGGTAGGCGAATTCGTCGCCGAGCGTCGTCACGTCGGGATGATGCCCCGGCTCGTCGTCGGGATCGGGCTCGATCGCGAGCAGGACGCTCCACACCATCCAGTCGGGCGGCTGGCCGAGCGACGCCGTGCGGGCCGCGGCGAGGCGCGTGCCGCCGATGCAGCCGTCGTTGACGAGGACGCGGTCCGGCCATTCGAACGCCACCGGCGCCTGCTCGGGCAGCAGGCCGCCGAGCGCGTCGCCGACCGCGTTCATGCCGACATAGGCGATGTTTTCGGGGTATCTGGTCGCGCCGTCGGGGCGGAGCACGACCGCCAGGTCGATCGCGTCGGCGCGGTCCGCCCACAGCAGGGTCGCGGCCTCGGCGCCGGCGCGCGCGGCCGCGACCGCGGCCTCGTGCGCGTCGTTCTCGCTTAGGCGCCGGGGATGGTAGATCGGCGGAAACTGCGGCTGGCGGTCCATGGCGGGCTCCGGCCTCGTCGACCGGTCAAGGAAAGACCTATATAGAGGCGCGCCCGAAACAAGACGAGACGGCGCGGAAGCGGCGATGGAGATCGAAGGCAAGCGCGTGCTGGTGTGCGACTGCGAAGGCACGATGCCGCTCGACGGCAACGTGCTCGCGCGCGCGTGCCGGGCCAAGCCCGATGCGCGCGGGCTCGCGACGCAGCTGTGCGGCACCGAGCTCGGCCGCTTCATCCTCGCGCTCGGCGAAGGGAAGCCGCTCGTCGTCGCCTGCACGCAGGAGGCGCCGCGCTTCGAGGAGCAGAAGGAAGAAGCCAAGCGCGACGTGCCGCTCGCCTTCGTCAACATCCGCGAGGCCGCGGGCTGGTCCGAGGAGGCGCAGGACGCCACGCCGAAGATCGCGGCGCTGCTGCGCCATGCGGCGCTCGACGTGACGCCGGCGCCGGTCGTCTCGCTGAAATCCGAAGGCGTGACGCTGATCTACGGCAAGGACCAGGGCGCGATCGACGCGGCCCGCCGGCTGGCCGACCGCCTCAACGTCACGGTGCTGCTGCAGCCCGGCGCCGAGGTGCTGCCGCCGCGGCTGATGGACGTGCCGGTGGTGCAGGGCCGCGTGCGCAGCGCGAAAGGGCATTTGGGCGCGTTCGAGCTCATCGTCGACGATTACGCGACGCCGTCGCCCTCGTCGCGCGTGTCGCTCGCCTACGGCACCGGCAAGACCGGCGCGCGCTCGCGCTGCGACATCATCCTCGACCTCACCGGCGGCACGCCGCTGTTCGCCGCGCACGAGACGCGCGACGGCTATCTCCGCCCCGATCCCGGCAGCGCGCGCGCGGTCGAGGACGCGATCGCGAAGGCCGCCGAGCTCGTCGGCGAATTCGACAAGCCGCGCTACGCCCTGTTCCAGGCGGAGCTCTGCGCCCATTCGCGCTCGAAGAAGACCGGCTGCACGCGCTGCCTCGACCTGTGCGTGCCGGGTGCGATCGCGCCGGCCGGCGACCACGTCGCGATCGACCCGTTCGTGTGCGCCGGCTGCGGCGCGTGTTCCGCCGTGTGCCCCACCGGCGCCGTCACCTACAGCCTGCCGCGGCCGGCCGATCTGCTGAACCGCCTGCGCGTGCTGCTCGAGGCCTACGACGCCGCCAACGGCCGCAACGCCGTGCTGCTCGTCCACGATCTCCGCCACGGCGAGCCGCTGATCGACCTCGCGGCGCGGCTCGGGCGCGGCTTGCCGGCGCGCGTGATCCCGTTCGCGGTCAACGAGATCACGCAGCTCGGGCTCGAATTCTTCGCGGCCGCGATCGCGATGGGCGCCGCCGCGATCCGCATCCTGGCGCCGGCCAAGGCCAAGCACGAGCGCGCGGCGCTCGCGCAGCAGATGGGCTACGCCGAAACGGTGCTCGCGGGCCTCGGCTTCGGCGCGGGACGCCTCGGCCTGGTCGAGACCGACGATCCCGACGCGCTGTCGGCGGCGCTCTACGGGCCGCTGCCGCTCGCCGCGGCGAAGGCGCGCGCGTTCCTGCCGCTCGGCGACAAGCGCAGCCTCGCGCGGCTCGCGCTCGCCAAGCTGCACGAGGCGGCGCCGGCGCCGGTGGACGCGCTCGCACTGCCGAAAGGCGCGCCGTTCGGAACGCTCGACGTGAACGTCGCCGGCTGCACGCTGTGCCTGGCCTGCGTCTCGGCCTGCCCGACCGGCGCGCTCAAGGACAATCCCGACAAGCCGATGCTGCGTTTCGACGAGAGCGCGTGCATCCAGTGCGGCCTCTGCAAGAGCACCTGCCCGGAGAAGGTGATCGAGCTCGTGCCGCGCATCGACTTCGCGGCGCAGAGCCGCGGCACGGTGACGATCAAGGAAGAAGAGCCGGCGCATTGC
>JAEULD010000363.1 GCA_016792765.1 Candidatus Odyssella sp. | reverse complement strand
GCTCCACTCCCGCTCCCCCGTTGGGGGGGAGCTGTCGCGCGCGCCTCTCGCGCGCGGTCGTGCGGGGGAACGGCGCTCCATGCCGCACTCGAACGTCGATCCGGCGAAACGCCTGCTCGCGCGGCATCTGCGCTCGAACGTCACCGACGCGGAAAAGAAGACGTGGTTCATGATCCGCGATCGCAGGATCCTCGGCGCGAAATTCCGGCGGCAGCAGCCGATCGGCCCCTACGTCGTCGATTTCTTCTGCCCCGAGTTCGGCCTCGTCATCGAGATCGATGGCAGTCAGCACGCCGAGCGGCAGGCGGCGTACGATCGGGGGCGGACGCAGTGGCTGGAATCGAAGGGCTACAAGGTGATCCGCTTCTGGAACAACGACGTGCTGCTGGAGCCGCGCTCGGTCGCCGAGGCGATCTATCACGCGCTCCTCGACCGGGGGGCGCGCGAGCCCCCTCAGTCCGGCCCTTCGGGCCGGACAGCTCCCCCTCGAGGGGGGAGCGAAGGTAGGGGAGGATGAAACACGCCACCTGGTACTTCGACTTCGTCTCGCCCTACGCGTATCTGCAGTCGCGGATGCTGCACAAATTCGCGGGCAAGGCGGCGATCGCGATGAAGCCGGTGTTGTTCGCGGGGCTGCTCGCGCATTCGAAGAATCTCGGGCCGGCGGAGATCCCGTCGAAGCGGGTCTGGACCTACCGCTTCTGCACCTGGTTCGCGCGCGACCACGGCATTCCGTTCAAATTTCCGCCGCGCCATCCGTTCAATCCGCTGAAGCCGCTCCGGCTCGCCGTCGCGCTGGGCGCGGCGCCCAAGGCGGTGCACGCGATCTTCGATTTCATCTGGGCCGAGGGCCGCGACCCCGCCGATCCGGTCGAATGGAACGCGCTCGGCACGCGGCTCGGCGTCGCCGATCCCGACGCGGCCATCGACAAGCCGAAGGTGAAAGACGCGCTGCGCGCCAACACCGAGGCGGCGATCGCGGCCGGCGTGTTCGGCGTGCCGAGCGTCGTCGTCGGCGGCGAGGTGTTCTGGGGCGTCGACGGAACGGATTTCGCGCTGCAGTACCTCGACAATCCGGCGCTGCTGCGCGATCCGGAATTCCAGCGCGTCTCCCAGCTTCCCGCCGGCGCCGAACGGAAGCGGTAGTGAAGTGAACAGGAGCCGGGGAGACGGGGAGGAAATATCTAGCGCGCCTTTGGCGCGCGAACCTTCTTCTTCCCGGCTCCCCGGCTCGTGTACCCTTTCCCTCGAACGGTCCTGACGGATGTGGACGATCAGCGTCGTCGTGCCGGGGGAGGCGGCGGGGCTGTTCCAGCTCGCGCTGGAGCCCTTCTGCGTCGCCGTCGCGGCGGAGATCCACGGGCCGCATTGGCGCGTGACCGGATATTGCGAGGACCCGCCCGCGACGGGCGCGCTCGACGCCGCGCTCGGCGTCGCCGCGGCCGGGGCGGGCATCGCGCCGCCGCGGCCGATGCTCGCCGCGCTGCCGGCGACGGACTGGCTCGCCGAGAACCGCAAATCGTTTCCGCCGGTGCGCGTCGGCCGGTTCTACATCCACCGCACGCATCACGACCGTCCGCCGGCCGGCGGCCGCATCGCGATCCGGCTCGACGCCAGCCTCGCGTTCGGCTCGGGCACGCACGCCTCGACGCAGGGCGTGCTCGTGGCGCTCGACGCGCTGGCGCGGCGCCGGCGCTTCCGGCGCGTTCTCGATCTCGGCACCGGCTCGGGCATTCTCGCGATCGCCGCGGCGAAGCTGTGGCCCGCGCGCGTCGTGGCGACCGACATCGAGCCCAATTCCGTGCGCATGACGCGCGAGAACGCCGCCGCCAACGGCGTCATGCCGCGGATCGCGGCGCATGTGGGGCCGGGCCTGCGCGCCGTGCCGCGGGGCCTGCGCTTCGATCTCGTGCTCGCCAACATCCAGGTGCGGCCGTTGACGTCGCTGGCGCCCGCGATCCGCCGGCGGATCGGGCCGGGCGCCCATGTCGTCCTCTCGGGCCTGCTGCGCGCCGACGAGGCGGAGGCGCTGGCCGCCTATCGCGCGCAAGGCCTCGTGCTCGCCGCGCGCCATCCGCTCGGCGATTGGGTCACGCTGGTGATGCGCAGGCTCGCAAAAGCGTGACTTGCCGGGCGGCGCTGCGGGCCTAGCCTTTGCGGCAGCCGCACGAAGGAACGTCCATGCCGCAGATCTCGCGCCGCTTGCTGCTCGCCTCGGCCGCCGTGTTCGGCGCCGTGCCGCCCGTCTTCGCGCAAACCCGCATCCGGCCGACGCCGCCCGCCACCGAGGGCCCGTTCTATCCGCGGCGCTTCCCGCTCGATGCCGATGCCGACCTCGTGCAGGTGGCCGGCCGCGCCGGCCGCGCGCGCGGCCAGGTCGCGTATCTTGCCGGAAAGCTCGTGACGTCCGACGGCAGGCCGATCCGCGGCGCGCAAGTGGAAATCTGGCAATGCGATGCCGGCGGCGTCTATCACCATGTCGGCGATGCGAGCCGCGGCGCCGATCCGAATTTCCAGGGCTATGGAAAGGCCGTGACCGCGGCCGACGGCGCGTTCCGCTTCCGCACGATCAAGCCGGTGCCCTATCCGGGCCGCACGCCGCACATCCATGCGATCGTGTCCGGGCAGGGCCTGCCGAAGCTCACGACGCAGCTCTACAGCGCCGGCGAGCCGCAGAACGAGCGCGATTTCCTCTACCGCGCGATCGCACCCGCCGCGCGCGACGGCGTCACGATGACCTGGCGCGCCGCGCCGGAGATCGAGACGGGCGCGCTGCTCGCCGAGGCGCGCCTCGTCCTCGAGGTGTGAAGTTTTCGCACGCGGAGCCGCGGAGAACGCGGAAAGGAAGGCGGTTGAACACGGAGGGCGCGGCGTTAGGAAAATGCGCGCCAAGGGCGCGCGAATGCGTTTCCTCCGTGTTTCAAATATTCTTCTCGCTCCGCGCTCTCCGCGGCTCCGCGTGAGCCAAATAAAAAGGCGGCGGTCCCGGGAGGAGGGGAACCGCCGCCAGTTTTGACCGGGCTTGGGAGGGGAAGACCCGGTCGCTGCAACAAGAAGGGGTCAGGCCGCGCGCGGCTTGGTGAGCGGCGCGTTGGTGTTGGCCGGCTCGCCGCCGGCGAACTCGCCTTCGCGCCCGTGGTCGAACGCGTGAGCGATGCCGCCGCGCGACAGGCCGAGGTCGCGGAGCATGTGGTCGTCCATGGCCATCAGCTCCTCGAGCTGGCGCTCGCGGCGCACGCGGGCGCGCACCGGCTCGACGATGGTGCGGAGGACGAGGCGCTTGATCCCGCGGCCCGCCTTGCCGAGCAGCTCGGCAATGGCCTGGGCGCGCAACTGGCTCGCGGCGCGGTGGATGGCGGCTTCGTCGAAGATGGCTTTTCCGTTGGTCGTGTACATGACTTGCCTCATAATGGCCGGTGGTTGTCCCGGCCTCGTTGTCCAGGAGATACGCATCGCAGGTGCGAAATAAAATTGCTCAATGTTGCATTGCAGCAATGCAATGGACGCATGACAACGCGGTTGTATCGGGACATTTATCGCTCAAGACATACATATGACGCATAGCTGACGCATGGCCGACCTTTTCCTCCCCCCAAAGACGGTGACCGCGGCGGCTTCGGCCGAGGCCCGTCTCGCGGCGTTGCGCGGCGCCCTGGCCCAGGCCGGGGTGCACGGCTTCCTGGTGCCGCGCGCCGACGAGCACCAGGGCGAATACGTCCCCAGATCCGCCGAGCGGCTGCATTTCCTCACCGGCTTCACCGGCTCGGCCGGGCTCGCGATCGTGCTGGACGAGCGCGCGGCGGTGTTCGTCGACGGGCGTTACACCTTGCAGGTCGAGGCCGAGGTCGATCGCCGGCTCTACGAGATCGTCCACCTCGCCAAGACCGCGCCCTGGGATTGGCTCGCCGCCGCGGCCAAGAGCGGCCAGCGCATCGCCTACGATCCCTGGCTGCACACGCCCGACGGGCTGGCGCGGCTCAAGGCGGCGGCCGCCAAGGCGGGCGCCGCCCTGGTGCCCGCGCCGAACGCCGTCGACGCGATCTGGGCCGACCGGCCCGCGCCGCCGGCGGCGCCCGTGGTGCCGCACGGCGCCGAATTCGCGGGCCAGCCTTCGTCCGAGAAGCGCGCGGCGCTGGCGAAGAAGCTGGCGGCCGAGGGCATCGCGGCGGCGGTGATCACGCTGCCCGATTCGGTCGCGTGGTTGCTCAACGTGCGCGGCGGCGACGTCTCGCACTCGCCGCTGCCGCTCTCGTTCGCGATCCTCCGGCGCGACGGATCGGTGGACTGGTTCGTCGATCCGCGCAAGGCGACGCCGGAGCTGGGCCCGCATCTCGGCGCCGCGGTGCGCGTCCATCCGCAAGGCGGCCTGGCCGGCGCGCTCGCCTCCTTCAAGGGCGAGAAGGTGCTGGCGGATCCCGCCACGGCGGCGTCCTGGATCTTCGATCGCCTCGAGGAGGCGGGCGCCGCCATCGTCCGCGAGGCCGATCCCTGCCTGCTGCCGAAAGCGTGCAAGAACGAGGTCGAGCTTCAGGGCATGCGCGCCGCGCACCGCCGCGACGGCGCCGCGCTCTCGAAGTTCCTCGGCTGGGTCGCGCGCGAGGCGCCCAAGGGCGGCGTGCGCGAGATCGCGGCGGCCGACCGGCTCGAGGCGTTCCGCCGCCAGAGCAATCTCTTCCGCGATCTGTCGTTCCACACGATCTCGGGATCGGGGCCGCACGGCGCGATCGTCCATTACCGCGCGAGCGCGAACAGCGACCGCGAGATCGGGTCCGGCGAACTCTATCTCGTCGATTCGGGCGGCCAGTATCCCGACGGCACGACCGACGTGACGCGCACGGTGGCCATCGGCGCGCCCACCGCCGACATGAAGAAGCATTT
>JAEULD010000223.1 GCA_016792765.1 Candidatus Odyssella sp. | reverse complement strand
TCGAGCCCGCGCGCGACGAGCGCGGCGCAGGCGCGGGCGCGGCGTCCGGCAAGCTCTTCGCGCGAAAAATGCAGCATCAGCGGTCCAGCACGATGGCGGAGACGTTGCGGCCGTAGTCGCCGCCGCCGGCCAGCGTGGTGCGGCGGTAGCTGAAATAGTCCGCCTCGAGCGCGAGCGTGTCGTGCCCGGTCCATTCGGCCGCGACGCCGATGCGCGCGAGCCGCGCCACGATGTAGCCCGGCAGGTCGAACCGGTGCTTGCCCGGCCGCGCGCCGGCCGAGAAGAAGCGCTCGTTGCTACCGTGTTCGGCGAGAAACGGGGCGGGGAATTCGGGGCCGACTTCGTAGCTTTCCGGCGCGATCGTCGGGCCGAGTGCCGCGCGGATGCGCTCGCGCCGGGCGCCGAGCGACTCCATCGCCGTCACCGTGCTCTCGAGCACGCCGGCCAAGGCGCCTTTCCAGCCCGCATGCGCGGCGCCGATCACGCCGGCATCGGCGTCGGCGAACAGCACCGGGCCGCAATCCGCGGCGAGCGTGCCGAGCGCCAGGCCGGGCCGGTCCGTCACCATCGCGTCGCAGCGCGGGCGGGAGGCGCCGTTCTCCCACGCCTCGCGCACCGTGATCGCCTCGACGCCGTGCACCTGATAGAGCGAAAGCAGGTGCTCGGCGCCGAGCGTGCGTGAAACGCGGGCACGGTTCTCGCGCACCGCCTCGGGCGCGTCGCTGGAGCCGGGGCCGCAATTCAGGCTGTCGTAGATGCCGGCGCTGACGCCGCCCTTGCGGCCGAAATAGCCGTGGCGGATCCCGGCGAGGCCGGACAGGAGAGCGGAGCGGGCGGCGGGCGCTGCGGTCATCGAAGCGGTTCGAATCCGGGCGGCGCGGGCAGGCCGGGCGTGGCCGCCGCGAGCGCCAGGAACAAAGTGCCCATGCCCTCGCGCGCAATCAAGCGCCGCGCGCCGCTTTCGAGCCGCTCGATCTGCGCCGGCGTGGCGCGCGCGGCCAGCGCGGCGAGGCGCTGCTTGATGCCGAGCGCGGTCAGCAGCTCGCCCTGCGCCACCGGCCCCCAGGTCGCGGCCCCGCCGCGCGAAAGCGCGTGCGCGAGCGCCGCGAAGTCCACATGCGCCGTCAGGTCCGCCTCGCCCGGCGCGGCCAGCGGATCGGCGTCCTTGCGGCCGTCCTGGATCGCGGCCAGCGTGTCGCCGGAAGCGGGCGCGCGCCGGCCGTAGTCGACGACCAGCGCGGCGCCCGGCGCCGCCGCGAGCCGCGCCCCGATCTCGCCCGCCAGCGCCGTCGCGGCCGGCGAAACCTCGAACACGCCGCCTTCGGGCGCCGCGGCCAGCACGTGCGGCACCGCGCCCGGCAGCGGCGGCCCGGCGCGGAACGCGAGCCGGCCGGCGGCCGCGTCCCAGTCCACGCAGCGTTCGCACCAGCCGGCGGCCGTGCGCAGGAACTGCTGCACCGGCAGCGCGTCGAAGAATTCGTTGGCGACGAGCAGCAGCGGGCCGTCGGGAATCTCGTCGAAGCGCGCGTGCCAGGCGGCGTTGCGCCCGCGCAGCGCCGCCTCCTGCGCGCGGCGCAACACCGGGCTCGTCTCGACCAGATGGAGCGTGGCGCCCTGGGCCAATGCCGGCGCGATGCGCTCGAGCGTGCGCGCCACGTCCGCCATCAAGGTGCCGCGGCCGGGGCCGAGCTCGGCGAGGCGCAGCGGCAGCGGCCGCTTCATCGCGTCCCACACCAGCGCGCACCAGATCGCGAGGCATTCGCCGAACAGCTGCGAGATCTCCGGCGCGGTGACGAAATCGCCGCGCGCGCCGAACGGGTCGCGCGTCGTGTAATAGCCGTGGCGCGGATGGCCGAGCGCCAGCGCCATGTAGGACGCGACCGGGATCGGCCCCTGCTCGGCGATGAGCTGCCGCAGCAGCGGCAGGAGCGGCGGCTCGGCCGGGGCGTTCACGCGGCGGCGGGCTTGGCGGCGGCGCGCTTGCGCGCGCGCCAGACGAAGAACGCGCCGACGACGACGAGCGGCAGGCTCAGCACCATGCCCATCGTGATCGGGCCGAGGAGATAGCCGAGATGCGCGTCGGGCTCGCGGAAGAATTCGCCGACGATGCGCGCGACGCCGTAGCCCGCGCAGAAGAAGCCGCCGATCTCGCCCGGCCGCGACAGCGAATCGTGGCGCTTCCTCATGTACCAGAGCAGCGCGAACAGGCAGAGGCCTTCGAGGACTCCCTGATAGAGCTGGGACGGGTGCCGCGCCACCTGCAGCGGATCGGCCGGGAACACCATCGCCCACGACACGTCGGAGGGCCGGCCCCACAGCTCGCCGTTGACGAAATTCGCCATGCGCCCCAAGAACAGGCCGATCGGAGTCGCGAGCGCGCCGAGATCGTAGACCGAGAGCAGCACGCGCTTGCGCGCATAGGCGATCCACGTCATCGCCAGGATCACGCCGATGAGCCCGCCGTGGAACGACATGCCGCCCTTCCACAGCGAGAGCACCTCGTCGAGGTGATGGATGTAGTAGCCGGGCTTGTAGAACAGCACGTAGCCGATGCGGCCGCCGAGCACGACGCCGATCGTCGCCCAGAACAGCAGGTCGTCGACGTCCTTGGGCTCCATGATGCGCTTGCCGGCGGGGCGGCCGGCCACCACCTGGCGCACGTGCCACCACGCGAACACCAGGCCGGCCACGTAGGCGAGCGCATACCAGCGCACCGCGAACGGCCCGATCGCGAACGCGGTCGGGTCGATGCGCGGGTACGGGATGGCGAGCAGGAAATCGAACATCAGACGTAGGGATCCTTCGCCGCGAGGAAATCGCGCACGTAGCGGGCGACGCCCTCTTCGAGCGGCGTGAACGGCGCCGCGTAACCGGCGGCGCGCAGGCGCTGCATCTTCGCCTCGGTGAAATACTGATAGCGCGGGCGCAGTTCGGGCGGCATCTCGACGAAGGCGAGCTTCGAGGGCCGGCCGGCGGCGGCGAACACGGCCAGCGCCAGGTCTTCGAAGGTGCGCGCCTGCCCCGTTCCGCAATTGTAGAGGCCGTTCACCGCGGGGTGGTCGTAGAGCCAGAGCATGACGTCGACGCAGTCGCCCACCCAGATGAAGTCGCGCTTCTGCCCGCCGTCGGGATAGTCGGGGCGGTGCGACTTGAAGAGCCGCGCGGCCTCGCCGGCCATGATGCGCGGATAGATCTGGTGCACGACGCTGCGCATCGTGCCTTTGTGGTATTCGTTGGGCCCGAACACGTTGAAGAATTTGAGCCCGGCCCATTGCCGCGGCCGCGCCGCGTTGCCGGCCGCTTCGCGCGCGACGAAGCGGTCGAACGCGTGCTTGCTCCAGCCATAGGGATTCAACGGCCGGAGCTTCGCGAGTCCCGCGATGCTGCCGTCGTCGTCGAACGCGTGCTCGCCGTCGCCGTAGGTGGCGGCCGAGGAGGCGTAGATCAGCCGCCAGCCGCGCTCCGCGGCGAGCGCCCACAGCTTCTGCGGCAGCGCGATGTTGGTGCGCGCGATGAGGTCGGCGTCGGTCTCGGTCGTCGAGGAGACGGCGCCGAGGTGGAAGATCGTGTCGATGCGGTCGGCGGCCTTGTCGAGGAACGCGGCCATCTCGTCGGGCGGCACGAGCGCGGCCAGTTCGCGCTTCGCGATGTTGCGCCACTTCGCGTCGCTGCCCAGCGCGTCGACGACGGCGATCGGGCCCGCGCCGCGCGCCTCGAGGGCCGCGACGAGATTCGAGCCGATGAATCCGGCGCCGCCGGTGACGACGATCATGCCCGCACGTCCGTGGATGCGGCCCTTATAGGAGGGCCGCATCCGGGCGGCAAGGCGGGCGCGGCGGCGCGCTCAGTGCTGGTGGCCGCCGGGCATGCCTTTGCGCACCGGCACGGAGAGCGTCACCGTGCCCGCACGCTCGAACACGAGCGTGAGCGGCGCGCGCTCGCCGTCCTGGAGCGTGCCTTTGACGCCGAGCAGCATGACGTGGAGGCCGCCGGGCTTGAGCTCGGCGGCGGCCCCGGCCGGAACGTCGATCGCCGGAACCTGGCGCATCTTGGCGACGCCGTTCTCGATGATGTGCGTGTGCATCTCGACCTTGCCGGCGACCGGCGATTCGGCGCGCAGCAGGCGATCGGGCTTTCCGTCGGTCGTGCGGATCGTCATGTAGGCCGCGGTGTTGGGCACGCCGGCGAGCGAGGCGCGCATCCACGGCTGCGACAGCTCGATGTTGTTCTGGCGCTGCGCGTGCTGCGCCTGCGCCGCCGCGGCCGGAAGCGCGAGCGCGAGCGCGAGCGCGAGCAGTAGGGCGATGAGTCTGGTCATGGGTTCGTTCCTCGGAATGCGCGCGGATCGCGCGCGTGAAAGCGGGGGCGTGCCGGCACGCGGAATCGCCGAAGCGAAGTCCGTTCGCGCCGGCCTGTCATGGGAACCGGCAGCCGCGCCCGCCGCCGGAACAGCCGGCCGGCCGGTGCGGCGCCGGGTCATGGCGGCGGGCCGCGCGGGCGATAGGGCTCGTGGCGCCGTTGCGCCGGCGCGGCTTCGGCAGCGGCGGCATCGGCCGGCGCCGCGAAGCGCAACGGCGGCGGGCCCGGCACGCGCGCGGCCGCGGCCGCGAGGCTCGCGCAGCCGGGCAGGCAGAACAGGCAGAGCCGAAGCGCGTGGCCGTCTTCGCCCACGCCGTCCGCGGGCTGCGGCCGGCAGATTCCGGGATCGGCGAATACGGGCCCGGCCGCGCCGAAGGCGAGCGTGCCGTAGAATGCGATGAGGGCTGCGAGCAGCGCCGCGACGGCGCGGCGCCGCACCGCGCCGCGCGGCGGCGCAACCGGATCGCGATCCCCTCGCATAGGTTGCATCTAGGTTCGCGCGCGCGCGGCGTGCCAGCCGCGATTTGTCACAGCGCCGCCGCCGAGCCTATTGCCGCGGCGCCGGGCGCGCCTCTAGAGTCGGGTCCCGATCGCAGCGGAGTTCCGGAATGCAGACCTCCAATCGCGTGCTCGACGACATCGCGCGCCTCGCCAACGGCATGATGGGCGTCGCCGCCGGATTCCGCGGCGAGGTCGAGGGCATGATCAGGGCGCGGCTCACCGCGATGCTCGCCGACGCCAATCTCGTCCCGCGCGAGGATTTCGAGGTGGCGCGTGCGATGGCCGCCAAGGCCCGCGACGAGCAGGAAGCGCTCGCCGCGAAAGTCGCGGCGCTCGAGGCGCGCGTGGCCGCGCTGGAGGCCGGCGCCAAGTCCCGCGCCTAGGCCCCCGGCGGCGGCCCGCCGGTCACATCCGAAGCCAGACAGCGTCTTCGGCGTGGCTGAACAGCCCGTCCGCGGGGGTCGGGATCTTGCCGGCGGCGACGTCGGCCATGATCTTGCGGCGCAGGTCTTCGATCTGGCCGAGATTGTCGTGGTAGGAAACCAAGGCCACCTGCCCGACGGGCCCGCCGAAGCGGGCGTTGATCTGCACGTCGATGCCGTAGGCCTTCTTCAGCGCGGCGGCGCGCTTTTTCATGAATTCGGCGGCTTCGGCGAGGCGGCCCGGCACGGGGGTCGCAATGCGCGTGAATACGACGGCCATCGTTTCCTCCTCAGCTAGCGTGTGACGCCGGTGGACGGCAACTTGGCCATTCCAATCCCCCGAACTTTTTCAGCTATCGCAGGAACGTCTCGGGCGCCTTGATCCAGTTCCTTGACAGCGCCTTTGCGACCGCGCACTTGCCTTCGGCGCGGGCCCGCTTCCTGGGGTACGGCGATCGCACAACCCGTCCGGCCCGCGCCTGTCGCGGCCTGACGCTATGCACAGGCTTGGCGGGCGTAGTCGCGAGTCATTTCAAGCGATTAGACCGACTCGTCCCGTTCGCCGATCAATCTCTTGTGGAATCATCGCGATAGACCCGCAAAACCTATTGCGGCA
>JAEULD010000316.1 GCA_016792765.1 Candidatus Odyssella sp. | reverse complement strand
GGGCAGGCGCTTCGCATAGGCGTCGACGACGGCCTCGGCGCCCGCCCTGGCGGCCGCACCCTTGAGCGCGGCGGCGATGCCGGCGCGGTCGATGTTCGCCAGCGCCTCGTTGTTGACGAAGAACGCGTGCACCTCGTCGCGCGTCGTGCCGATCATCACGTCGATGCCCTTGGCGCGGCCGGCGGCCACGCCGGCGGGCGGGTCGGTGTCGAGCGCCGCGCCGTCGCGCACCATGCGATAGACCGGCGTGGGGTCGCTCGGCTTGCCCACCGCCATCATCGCCGCGCGCTGCGCGTCGAGCAGCTTCGCCACCGGCACCTCGCGCAGCGCCGCGACGCTGCCGAGGCCCAGCGCCTTCAGCACCTCGCCGGTCACGCGGCCCGCCGCCTCCGGCGTCTGGTGCGGCATGATCGCCGCGCTCTGCAGGATCGCGCGGCGGAACAGCTTCACCGCGTTCGGCATCTCCATCAGCGCCGCGATCGAGCCGCCGCCCGCCGACTGGCCGAAGATCGTGACGTTGGCGGGATCGCCGCCGAACGCCGCGATGTTGCCGCGCACCCATTCGAGCGCCGCGACATGGTCGAGCAGGCCGTAATTGGCGCCGCTGCCCGAGCCGGGCAGGCCCGCCACGTTCAGATAGCCGAGCGCGCCCAGGCGATAGTTGACGGCGACGACGACGACGTCGCCGGAGCGCGCCAGCTCCGCGCCGTTGTAGAGCGAGAGCGAGCCGGCCCCGCTCATCCAGGCGCCGCCGTGGAAGAACACCATCACCGGCCGCTTGCCGGCGCCGGCCGGCCACGGCGCGCCGATCGTCAGCGTCAGGCAGTCCTCGCCCTGGCCGTTCGGAAAGTCCACGCGGCCCATCACGCGCTCGAGCCGCGAGGGCAGCTGCGGCGGCGCCGCGCCGTCCCTGGCGGCGTCGCGGACACCGGCCCAGCCGGCGTGCGGCGCCGGCGGCGCCCAGCGCAGCGCGCCCACGGGCGGCGCCGCGTAGGGCACGCCGCGGAACACGGCGACGTTGCCGGAAAGAGCGCCCGAAAGCTTGCCTTTGGCGGTTTCGACGGTCGCGGCCATGGCGTCAGAGCCCCATCATCTTGAGCACGGCCTTGGTCAGCGGCCGGCTCGGATCCATCACCTCGTTCCACGCCGAGAAATGATCGTGGCCGGGCAGCGGCACTTCGGTCACCGGCACGCCGTTCGCCTTCAGGTGCTTGGTGTAGATCTCGGTCTGCGAGAGGAAGCCGGGCGATTCGTCGGCGCCCACCGCCACGATCACCGGGCATTTCGATTTCGGCGCGAGCTTGGCCGGCGAGTTGCGCGCGACCGCGTTGGGCGCGATCTGCAGCCATTCGCCGGTGAACGCGCGCGCGAGCGGCTTCAGGTCGAACAGTCCGCTGATCGCCACCGCGCCCTTGATCGCGTCGGCGGGCAGGCCGTAGTCGCGCGCCCAGTCGGTCGAGAGCATCATGCCGACGAGGTGGCCGCCGGCCGAGTGCCCGCTGATGTAGATGCGGCTCGGATCGGCGTTGTAGAAGCCGGCGTTCCGCCACGCCCAGGCGATGAAGGCGCGGCACTGGTGCACGATGATGTCGAGGTGAACGTCGGGGCACAGCGAATAGGTGTTCACCATCACCGTGGCGCCGGCCGGCTGCAGCGCGGTGGCGACGAAGCTGTTCTCGTCCTTCGTCAGCATGCGCCAATAGCCGCCGTGCAGATACAGCATCAGCGGCGCGCCGGGCCGGGCGGCCGGAAACACGTCGCACACCTCGTCGCGGTGCGGGCCGTAGGCCACGTCGCGGCGCACCGGCAGCTTGCGGCGCGCGGCCTGGCTGAAGGTCGTGAAGCCGGGCAGGTACTCCTTCTCGAACTTGTCGCCGATCGGCGCGCGGGCGCTGTAGGCGCGGTCCAGCTCGGCCTGGTCGGCCGGGTTCAAAGCGTCCATCGTCACTCCCTCTCGCCCCGTCCGTCGCGCGGCGGCGGCGTTTGCGTTTCGTTAACCGATTTTACACCGGCCGTTTACCATGCCGGCACATATTGGCCGGCGCCATGCCGGGCCGGGAAGGTCCGTATTATGCCGCGGGGTCGCCGCGGCAAAGCACAAGAAAGGACATGCCGCCGATGCGTGCCGCTCTCCGCCCGCTGCTGCTCCTCGCCGCCCTCGCTGTCCCCGCGCTCCCGGCCCCGCCGGCCGCGGCGCAAGTCGCCGACGCCCCCGGCACGCGCGATCATCCGATGATCAAGCGCTACGAGGGCTCGTGGATCCTCGGCTACCAGCAGCGCGAATACACCGATTTCGCCGTTCCCACCGGCCCCCTCAAGGTCGACTACTCCAACCAGGCGGCGCCCTATTCGCTCGAGCGCAGCGCCAAGGTGGAGGGCCGCCACACCCGCGTGCTCTACGTCGTCCCGGTCAAGCGCGCGACGCTCGAGGTGCTGCGCAACTACGTCGAAGACCTCGAGGCCAAGGGCTTCAAGAAGCTGTTCGGCTGCAGCGGCGCCGAATGCGGCGCCGACGAGGGCAAGCGCTTCGTCACGCACTGGATGTATCCGATCGCCAGCACGCAGAAGCCCCGGAACAAGGGGCAGATGACCGAGTTCGCGCTGAACTTCCCCGAAGACGTGCGCTACGCCGCCTATTGGCTCGATCGCCCCGAAGGGTCGGTCTACGTGGCGCTCACGATCGCCGAGAACAAGTTCAACCAGTGGCCCGAGACGTTCGACAAGGTGATGGTGCTGATGGACGTGGTCGAGGTCGGGCGCATGGAACGCAAGATGGTCGACCCCAAGGCCGACGAGATGCAGAGGGGGCTCGACCAGAACGGCAAGGTCGCGCTCTACGGCATCCAGTTCGATTTCAACAAGGCCGAGATCAAGCCCGAATCCGGCACGACGCTCGGCGAGATCGCGAAGCTGCTCAAGGCCAATCCGGGCCTCAAGCTCTACGTCGTCGGCCACACCGACGGCGTCGGCACGGTCGCCTACAACAAGGACCTCTCGGAAAAGCGCGCGGCGGCCGTGGTCCAGCACCTCGTGCGCCAGCACGGCATCGCCGCCGACCGGCTCACCCCCGCCGGCGTCGGCCCGCTCGCGCCGGTGGCGACGAACGGCACCGAAGAGGGCAGGGCCAAGAACCGGCGCGTGGAGCTGGTGGTCAGGCCGTAAACGCTCTGCGCGCTCGCCCCCTCAGTCTGGCGCGCACGCGCACGCCAGACAGCGCCCCCTCGAGGGGGGAGCGGAAGGAAGGTGCATTTTCCGTTCGCTCCCCCCTTGAGGGGGAGCTGTCCGGCCCCTTTGGGCCGGACTGAGGGGGTACGCCCCTACCGCGCCGGCGCGCGGCTGTGGGCGCCGCTGTCGATCGGCAGCACGCGGATCTCGTCGCCTTTGGCGCGC
>JAEULD010000211.1 GCA_016792765.1 Candidatus Odyssella sp. | reverse complement strand
GGCGAGCGCGTCGAACGAGGCGAGGAAGCCGGCCGATGCGCCGGGCGTCCACAGGCATTTCAGCAGCATGTGATTGAGGCAGAAGGCGAGGTCGAAGGCGGGATCGCCGTACCACGCGCATTCCGCGTCGAGGAAGACGGGCCCGCGCGGGCCGACGAGGATGTTCTTGGGGCTCACGTCACCGTGCACGAGCGCGCGCTTGGTCGCCGCCGTGCGCTTGACGAGCGCATCGAACGCCGCCGCGAGATCGGGATGCGCGCGGCCGGTCGCGACGAGATAGGGCTCGAGGCGGATCGCGTAGAAGATGGCGTCGGTCGGGAACATGGCCGCGACGTCGGCGCGCCCGGCGCTGGCCGCGTGGATCGCGGCGAGGCGTGCGCCGACGGCGGCGGCGAAGGCGGGGTCCGGCCGCCCGTCGCGCAATTCGTTCTTCCAGAGCCGGTGGCGGGCCGGGTCGAGGAACTCCATCACCAGCGCGCCGGCGGCGGGGTCTTCGGCGATCAGCGCGGGCGCGGCCCCCGGCGCGGCTTCGTTGGCGAAGCGCATCCACGCCGCCTCGTAGCGATTGCGCTCGACCGGCGCTTCCCACACCTGCGCCACCTTGAGCCGCGCCAAGGCGCGCTTCACGCACACCGGACCCTTCGCGAGCTCGATGCGCCAGATGTCGGAGGAGACGCCGCCGGTCAGCGCATCCATGCGCGGCGTCTCGCCGGCGACGAGCAGGCCGGCCTGCGCGAGAACGGAGCGGATGACGGCGGCGGAATCGGGCGCGGCTTGGTTCATAGGCGTCGCGCGATTATGGCCGCGCGGTACGGCCTTGCGCAATCGCCCGCGCGCGCGCCAATTTGCGCCGATGAACGTGCTGCTCCGCTACGATTGCGGCCCCCGGCTCGCCGCGCGCCTCGCCGGCTTCAAGGCCGAAGGGCTCGACATCGCCACCTGCTCCGAAGCCGACGACGCCGGCTACGCGCGCCACATGGCCGACGCCGAGGCGCTGTGGCACGTGCTGAAGCCGGTGACGGCCGCGCACATCGCCGGAGCCCCGCGCCTGAAGCTGATCCAGAAGATCGGCGTCGGCGTCAACACGATCGACCTCGAGGCGGCGAAGGCGCGCGGCATCGCCGTGTGCAACATGCCGGGCACCAACAGCCGCGCCGTCGCCGAGATGGCGCTGCTGCTGATGCTCGCCGCGCTGCGCCGCCTTTCCGCGCTCGACGCGGCCACGCGCAAGGGGCAGGGCTGGGCGCTGGGGCCGCGGCTGCAGGAAGAGTATGGCGAGTTGGGCGGCCGCACGGTGGGCCTCGTCGGCTACGGCGCGATCCCGGCGCTGCTGGCGCCCGTGCTCGCGGCGCTGGGCGCGCGGGTGCTCTACACGGCGCGCAGCGCCAAGCCCGGCGCGCGCGGCGAGTTCCGGGCGCTGCCCGACCTGCTCGCCGAAGCGGACATCGTTTCGTTGCACGTGCCGCTCACGCCCGAGACCGCGAACATGATCGACGCGAAATCGATCGCGCGCATGAAGCCGGGCGCCATCCTGGTCAACACCGCGCGCGGCGGCCTGGTCGACGAAGGCGATCTCGTCGAGGCGCTGATCCACGGCCGCATCGCCGCCGCCGGCCTCGACGTGTTCGTGCGCGAGCCGGTGGCGCCCGACAACGCGCTGCTGACGATGGACAACGTCGTCGTGGCCCCGCACGTCGCCTGGCTCACGCCCGAGACGCTCGCGCGCAGCCTCGGCGTCGCGGCCGAGAACTGCCGCCGCCTCGCGGCCGGCGAGGCGCTGCTGCACCGCGTCGCCTGAAACCGATGCTTGCGGCGGGCCGCGAAGTCGACCTCGTGATCGATAGGTAATGATAACTATTTGGTAAACATGGAATACCTAGAGCGATTGTACTAGTAATCACGCCGCGCTCACGAGAGCGTGAGCGAACAAGAAGACGCTCCAATCCCGGGGCTCTCGCTCGAAAAATGCAAACGGAGGACTACGACCAATGCGCAAGACTCTTTCGATCCTCGCCGCTTCGCTGCTGATCGCCAGCTTCGCCGCTCCGGCCGCGTACGCGCAGGCCGTGGACGCGAAGAAGCTCGCCGATGCCTGCAAGGGCAAGAAGAAGGGCGACGCGGTGAAGGTGGACGGCAAGGACGCGAAGTGCCCGTAAACACGGGTTTGCCGCGGCCGGGGAGGGTCTAGGTCCCGGCTGCAAGCCACTTCAGAGGGGCCGCCGGCGCATGCCGGCGGCCCTTCGCTTGTGGGGGCCCGTCAGGCGCCCGGCTTTTCCAGGATCACCACCGAGCACGCGGCCTCGTCGAAGCCGATCACGCCGCCGGCGTTTTCCGCGAGCGCGAGCGCGGCACCCTTCACCTGGCGCTCGCCGGCCTCGCCGCGCAGCTGCGTCGACAGCTCGGCGAGCATCGAGAGGCCGGTCGCGCCGACCGGATGGCCCTTCGAGACGAGGCCGCCCGAGGTGTTGATCGGGATGCGCCCGCCGATCGCCGTCTCGCCGGCCTCGACGAGCCTGCCGCCCTGGCCTTCGTCGCAGAAGCCGAGCATCTCGGCCTGATAGACCTCGCAGAACGAGGTGGCGTCGTGCACCTCGGCGAGGTCGATGTCGGACGGCTTCACGCCGGCCATCGCATAGGCCTTCTTCGCGGCGAGCTGCGAGAGGCCGGGCTCGTCGAGATCGCGGAACTTGCCGCCGGTCATCGCGCTGGCCTTCACCTTCACCGCGCGCTCGCGCACCGGCGCCGGCATCTCGGCGAGCTTCTCGGCCGAGCACAGCACCAGCGCCGCGGCGCCGTCGCCGACCGGCGCGCACATCGCGCGCGTGAACGGGAACGTCACCGCGCGGTCGGCCAGCACCTGCTCCGGCGTGAGATCGAACTTGTATTGCGACTTGGGATTCTTGGCGCCGTTGGCGTGGTTCTTGGCGGCGGCGATCGCGAACTGGCGCTGCGTGCTGCCGTATTTCTTCATGTGATACGCGGCCTGCAGCGCGTAGGTGTCCATGAAGATCGTGCGGTTCGGGCCGGGCTCGAACTTCACGCCGCCCTTGGCCGCGGCCTTCGTGTAGTAGTCCTCCCAATCGGCCACGTCGAAATTGTCGATGCCGGCCTTGTAGGCGTTCATCGTCCGCTCGGGATGGTCGGGGTTGTAGAGCTTCTCCACCCCGATCGCGAGCGTCATCTCCGATTGGCCGGAGAGAATGTCCTTCCAGGCACTGTGCAGCGCCATCTGGCCCGAGGCGCAGCCGCCCTCGACGTTGATCATCGGCACGCGCTCGGGGAACAGGCCCTCGCGCACCAGCGGCGTGAAGCACACCTGGCCTCTGATGCAGGCCTGGTTGTCCACCCACATGCCGCAATTCGTGAAATAGGCGAACTCGATGTCGTCGCCCTTTTCGAGGCCGGCATCGGCGATGGCGCCGAGATAGGCCTCGCGCGTCAGATCCTTGTAGGAGCGGTTGTGGAAGCGGCCGAACGGCGTCGTGAAGGCGCCGATGATGTAGACGTCGCGCATGGGAAAACCCGCCCGGTTTCAATGCCTCGTAGGGGCGGGTCCCCGACCCGCCCGCTCGTTTCCACATCTCGCATGGCTGCCGACGAATCGTGGCGTCGGCACGGGCGGGTCGGGGACCCGCCCCTACGCCGTTACAATGCCGCGTAATTTATCGGCCCGTGCCGGTCAAGCGCGGTGCCGGCGTCCGGCAGCGGATATTTCCTGCCGTCGGCGCAGTTGAACAGCACGCAGCGGTCGGATTTCGCGATGCGGCCGTCGCCGAGCGCCAGCTTGTAGGCGGCCCAGGTCGCGGCACCCTCGGGGCAGAGCAGCAGGCCCTCGGCGCGGCCGACCTCGTCGCGCGCGGCGAGGATCGCGCCGTCGTCCAC
Organism: Candidatus Odyssella sp.; assembly: GCA_016792765.1. Classification (GTDB taxonomy): domain Bacteria; phylum Pseudomonadota; class Alphaproteobacteria; order Bin65; family Bin65; genus SBBV01. Next base: position 5,529 of record JAEULD010000211.1, on the reverse strand, counting down.
CGCGATCGCGAAGCCGCCGCTTTCGCGCACCGCGTCGAGGATCAGGAAATCGCCGATCGCGGCCGGCACGCGGATGCCGGCGGCGACGGTGTGCGCGTTCTCCCAGAGCGCCGCGCGGCGCGTGCCCTGCTTGAACGCGCGCACGATCGGCGCGCAGCCCGAGGCCTGCACCGCGATCATCTTCGGGCGCTTCTTGCCGATCCAGCCCATCGCCTCCAGCTCGGCGAAGGCCTTCCACATGCCGATCAGGCCGGTGCCGCCGCCGGTGGGGTAGAAGATCGCGTCGGGCAATTGCCAATCGAGCTGCTCGGCCAGCTCGAGGCCCATCGTCTTCTTGCCCTCGATGCGATAGGGCTCTTTGAGCGTCGAGACGTCGAACCAGCCCGCCGCCTCCTTGCCGGCGCCGACGAGCTTGCCGCAATCGTTGATCAGGCCGTTCACCTTGTAGAGCCGCGCGCCCTGCGCCGCGATCTCGGCCATGTTCACCTGCGGCGTATCGTCGGGGCAGAACACCACGGTCTCGATGCCGGCGCGGCTGGCATAGGCGGCAAGCGCGGCGCCGGCATTGCCGTTGGTCGGCATCGCCATTTTCGTGACGCCGAGCTCCTTCGCCATGCTGACCGCGAGCGCCAGCCCGCGCGCCTTGAACGACGCCGTCGGCAGCCGGCCTTCGTCCTTCACCAGCACCTCGGCGCCGCCCGCGAGCTTCGCGAGCGGGATCAGCGGCGTCATCACCTCGCCGAGGTTCACGATGTTCGCGGCGCGGCGCACCGGCAGCAGCTCGCGATAGCGCCACAGCTCCGGCGCGCGCGATTTCAGCCCGTCCTTGGTCAGCGCCTTCGCCGCGCCAGCGAGATCGTAGCGCACGAGCAGCGGATGGCCCTGCGGCGAGAGATTGTGGAGCCGGTCGGCCGCCACCCGCTCGCCGGTCCAGCCGCATTCGAGATGGGTGACGAAGGTCGGGAGGTCGCTCATGGTCGCCCTGCGCCAAGGTGGGTTCGCGCGGAGCCGCGGAGCAGCGAAGGGGCGAGCACGGCGTGCACGGACGGCGCGGAGAAAGCAATATGCGCCTTGGGCGCAAGACTTCGCTCTGCGTCCTCCGTGTCCTCCGTGTTTCGGTTTCTTCTCCGCGGCTCCGCGCCTCCGCGTGCTTGAACCTTGTATCAGTCGGGGCGACAATGATCGAGCCATGCCCGACATCGCATTCGACCATCAGGACCCTGCGTTCGTCGCCGATCCTTATCCGGCGCTGCGGCGCCTGCAGGAGCAGGCGCCGGTGTTCCGCTCGGAGCGCATGGGCGCCTGGGTGGTCACGCGCCATGCCGACGTGCGCGCGGGCTTCCGCGACCCCCGGCTTTCCTCCGACCGCATCCGGCCGTTCGTGGCGCAATTGCAGCCGGCGCTGAAGGAAATCGTGCTGCCGCTCGGCGAGAACCTCGCCCTCTGGGCCGTGTTCAACGATCCGCCGCAGCACACGCGGCTGCGCGCGCTGATGGGCAAGGCGTTCACCAGCCGCGCGGTCGAGAGCCTGCGCCCGCGCGTCGCGGCGATCGTCGACGAGCTGCTCGACGCGATGGAGAAGAAGGGCGGGGAGCTCGATTTCCACCGCGACTTCGCCTATCCGCTGCCGGCCACCGTGATCGCCGACCTGCTCGGCGTGCCGCGCGCCGACGTCGACAGCCTCAAGAAGTGGTCCGACGATCTCGCGCAGTTCGTGCTCACCTCGCGCGCCAATCCCGAGAAATACCGCCGTGCCGCCGCCGGCATGGCGGAGATGACCGACTATTTCGACGGCTTCATCCGCCGCCGCGCCGCCGAGGGCGGGGGCGGCGACGTGACGTCCGCGCTGCTCGCCGCGCGCGAGCACGACGACCGGCTCTCGCACGAGGAGATCGTGGCCACCGCGCTCCTGCTGCTGTTCGCCGGCCACGAGACCACGACCCAGCTGCTCGCCAACGGCCTCTACTGGCTGCTGCGCAACCCCGACGCGCTCGCCGAGCTGCGGGCCGGTCTCGACGATGCCCGCCGCGTCGAGAACGCGGTCGAGGAGATGCTGCGCTTCGACGGGCCCTCGCTGTCGATGGTGCGCGTGGCCGCCGAGGCGTTCGAATGGCACGGGCGGCGCATCGCCAAGGGCGACCGCGTGTTCCTGTTCCAGAGCGCGGCCAACCGCGATCCGCGCCTGTTCCCCGATCCCGACCGCTTCGACCTCCGCCGCGCCAATGCCGGCGATCACCTGGCGTTCGGCTACGGCATCCATTTCTGCATCGGCGCGCCGCTCGCGCGGCTCGAGGCGCAGGTGGCGTTCCCGCGCGTGCTGCGCCGCTTCCCGAAGCTCGCGCTCGCCGACGCGCATCCGCCGTGGTCGGATTCGATCCTGACGCGCGGCATGCTCGAGCTGCGCGTCCGCGTCTGAGGCGGCGCCGTTTGACTTGCGTCAACGTGGGATCGACGCGGCGCGTCTATATGCGATGCCGTCGCCCGTGTTCGAAGGGAAACGCCCCATGATCCGCGCCATCGGCCCGGCCATTCTCGTCGCTCTCCTCGGCACGGCGTGTACGCCGGAGTCCAAGCCGGCGGCGCCGTCCCCGGCCGCGAGCGCCGAGAGCGCCGCCAAAGGCCTCACGATCGCCGAGAAATGGTGCGCCGAATGCCACCGCGTGAAGCCCGAGCAGCGCGCGGTTTCGCGGCCGAACATGCACGCGCCGGCCTTCGCCGATCTCGTCGCGCGGCCCGCGGTCGACCAGGCCTATCTCGCGCGTTTCATGGAAGTGCAGCACCTGCCGATGACGACGTTCCGCCTCTACTCCGACGAGAAGGCGGACGTGGTGGCCTACATGCTGAGCCTGAAAGGCCGGCGCTGATGCGGGTTCTTGCCGGCAATGCGCGAGTGAACCGCGAAGCGGTTCTGCCCCGGAGCCCAGGGTTGCCGCGCAGCGGCTACCCTGGGAAACCTTCGTGCAACGTTCTCAACCCCGTGGGGGTTGTGCCCTCGGCGGCGTCTTTGGCACAACGCCGTTGGCGTTGAATCGATTTCGCGGCGGACCCAGGGTAGCCGCTGCGCGGCAACCCTAGGCTCCGAGCGGAAACCCCTTCGGGGTTTAGGGCGGCCATAGGCGGGTCTACCGCGCGAGGTAGTTCTTGTGGAACACGGCGCCGTCGGCGCGCCGGGCCTCGAAATAGTAGCTCTTCTCGGTTTCGCGGGTGGCGAGCGTCGTGCGCGCGTCGATCCGCCGTTCGCCGGCCTTGCCGCGCTCGGATTTGTCGAGGAACGCCAGCACCTCTTCGGCCTTGGGCGGCGCTCCGTCCTTGCCGTTCTTCTCGGCCACGGCCTCGGTCGCGGCCGCGTTGAGCAGCTTCGGCCACAGCTTCTTGAACAGGCCGTGCGAGGGATAGAGATCGGCGCTGTTGATGGCGCCGTTGATGGCGAAGGCGAAGCCGAGGGCGTCGGGCGCCCTGTCGATCGCGGGCGCCAGCGCCTTGACGTACTCGGCCACCGAAGCCAGCACCTGCTTGTTCTCCAGCGAAAGCTGCAGGCTCGAACGCGATTCGCGCGCTTCGACCGGTGCGCCGACGGTGCCGGCCAGCTTGCGCTGCGTTTCGGCGACGTCCTTCCACACCTCGCTCTGGCGGCGGCCGATGTCGCTCTCGGGGCGCCGCGCGCCGACGATGCGGTCGGTCGGCGACGCGGACTGGGGCGCCGGCGCGTTCATCGCGATCTTCGCCTTGCGCGACGGCACCGCCGCGTCGGAGCTCGAGAAGCGCGCGGAATCCTCCTTGCCGCGCGGCTGCCAGCGGCCCTGCTCGACGCAGTAGGCGCCGATCGGCACCGGCCCGGAGTTCCTGGGCAGCAGCAGGCTCACGGTCAGCACGCGGTCCTGCTTGCCGCCCTTGACGATCTCGCCGGCCTGCACGAACACCTCCTCGCCGCCGCGGTTCTCGACGATGAGGCGATTCACGTCGCCGGTCTCGTGCACGAGCACCTGGCCCTTGGCCAGCGCCTCCTGCAGCGTGAGCGGCACCGGCCCCGGCGCCGAAGGGCCTTGCGCGAAGTAGAGCGCGAGATTGGCGTGGACGTGCGGGCCGCTGATGCGCGGCGGCTGCGCGGCGGCGGCCAGGCCCGGCCAGCCCAGGATCGGCGCCGCCGCGCCGAGCGCGGTTGCGGTGGTCAGGAATTCGCGGCGTTGCATGGTTCGCTCCCTTTCCCTCGGAATTATGCAAAGCGATGGCCTGCCTCAGCGCAGGCAGAACCCCGGTAGCGGCGCAATGCGGCGCGCGTTCGCGCCGCGCGCGGCGGAAGCGGGGATTTTCGGGGGGCGAATTGCGGCGGAGGGAGGCGGGGGCGCCTACATCAGCCCCAGCGTGCGCAGAGAGGCGTGGCCGTGACGGCCGATCACGATGTGGTCGTGGACGACGAGGCCGAGCGCCGCCGCGGCCTTCTGCACGTCTTTCGTCATGTCGATGTCGGCGCGCGAGGGCGCCGGGTCGCCGCTCGGATGGTTGTGCACGAGGATCAGCGCGCTGGCGCCCAACTCGAGCGCGCGCTTGACCACTTCGCGCGGATAGACCGGCGCGTGGTCGACGGTGCCGCGCTGCTGCACTTCGTCGCCGAGCAGGATGTTCTTCTTGTCGAGGAACAGGATGCGGAACTGCTCGGTGCGCTCGTGCGCCATCGCCGCGCGCACATAGGCGATCACCTGCTTCCAGCTCGAAAGCACCGGCTGCCGCTTGGCCTCTTCGCGCAGCATGCGGGCGACGACCGCGTGCGTGGCCTTGATCTGGACCGCGCTCACCTCGCCCATGCCGGCGACTTTGCGCAGCTCTTCCGGCGCCGCGCCGAGCACGCCGCCGAGGCTGCCGAAGCGGGCGAGCAGCGCCTTGGCGATCGGCTTGGTGTCGCGCCGCGTCTGCGCCGCCTGCAGCACGAGCTCGAGCAGCTCGTAGTCCTCGAGCGGATCGGTGCCGCCGCGCAGCAGGCGCTGGCGCAGCCGCTCGCGGTGGCCGTGATAATGGGGCTTGGGCGGCCGGGGGTGCTCTCCGGAGCTCGGAAACAACGTGCCGCCGTCGGCGCCATCGAGCGTGGCGCCGTCCGTATCCATCGCTTTCGCCGAATCTTCGACCTTGCGCGCCGCCATCGCCGTCCCCGCGCCGGATACTCGCGCGTCGCGCGATCCTAGCAGCGGCCTGCGCGCGGCGGTAGCGGGGTGAGGCGCCTCAGGCGGCGAAGCTCGGCCGGTGCCGGCCCTGCGGCGAGAGCGTGAAAATCTCGCAGCCCTCGGCGGTGACGCCGATCGAGTGCTCGAACTGCGCCGAGAGGCTCTTGTCGCGGGTCACGGCGGTCCAGCCGTCGGCGAGGATCTTGGTTTCCTTGCGGCCGGCGTTCACCATCGGCTCGATGGTGAAGAACATGCCCTCGCGCAATTCGAGGTCTTCGCCCGGCCGGCCGTAATGCAGCACCGAGGGCGCGTCGTGGAACACCGTGCCGAGCCCGTGCCCGCAGAAATCCTCGACCACGGCGAAGCGGTTGCC
>JAEULD010000259.1 GCA_016792765.1 Candidatus Odyssella sp. | reverse complement strand
GCTTCGATGCCGCACGATACGCGTCGAAGCGATTCGCATCCGTGATTCTGACTCGCGAAACGAGGTAGGCGGCCATGTCGGTACTCCGAACCGGGTTGCGGCGGTCTCCGCCGCGCCCACGCGCGGATCGATCGTTCGGACTCCGCCCGCGCTATTGCAGGTAATCGTAGGTGACAAGCTCGGAGACGGCGGGCTTGCGCGGGAAATTGTCGTGCTTGGCCAGCACGTCGATCATCGCCTGCCAGCGCTTGGGGTCGGACCAGCCGACCGGCTTGTCCTTGCTTTCGGCCGTCTGCATGAAGGCCGGCACGGCCTGCAGCGCATTGGCGATGATGTCCTCGGCGGCCGGCGGCGCCTCCACGTTCTTGCGGATGATCTCCGCCGCCTCGGTCACCGCTGCGCGCGGCTCTTTGAGCATGTACTCCCAGGCGCGACGGGTGGCGGCCACGAAGGCCTTGGCTGCCTGCGGATCCTTGGTCAGCGTGGCGTTGGCCGCCGCGATGCCGTGGCCGATCAACGGCAAATGATCGGACAGGACGAAATTGACGATGCGGTCGCCCTTGGCGCGTACTTGCTCGGCCAGGATGGCCGTGCCGATCGAGAAATTCCCGTTGATGTGGAATTGGCCGGCAATCCATTGCGGATAGACCAGGCGAAATTCCGTGTGGATCTTCCGGATCTTGCCGGCGTCGAAGCCCGCGGCCTCGCCCCAGGCCGCGAGGATGGTGTCCTGGAGCGTACCGGGCACGACGCCCAGGCTGCGGCCCTCGAAATCCTTCAGCGATCTGATGCCCGAGGATTGCAGCACGGCGACCGAGAGCAGGTCGCGCGGCGCGAACACCGCCAGCATTTTCACGTCGGCGTTCTGCTTGGCCACCGCCTGGGTCAGCGACGTGGCCGCGACGTTGCCGAACTGCGCTTGGCCCGAGAGCAGCAGCTGGATCACCTGCACCGAGCCGCGCCCGCCCTGGATCGTCACGTCGAGCCCGGCCTCCTTGTACCAGCCGCGCTCGCGCGCGATCCAATAGGCCATGTGCTGCGGCTCCTTGGCGATCCAGTCCATCACCACGGTGATCTTCTTGGCCTCCTGCGCCGCGGCCACGCCAATTGCGGGCCCACCGAAAAAGGCCGTCGCCGCTAGCGCCGCCGTCACCGCGGCGGGGAAAGTCCAGGTCCGCACGGTCATCGTCGCTACCCCAGCAGATTTCAGGATCAGGATTGGGCCGCCTCCGCCACCACGCGGGTGCGCAGATGTGGCTGCACGATCAGTCTCTCGACAATGACCACCAGGAGGAAGAAACACAATCCCAGTATCGTAAGGTACATGATCCCGGCGAAGGCATGGACGGTGCCGGCGTTTCCGACATAGACGGTGAGCAGGTAGCCGAGCCCGGCATTGGCGCCCATGAACTCGCCGACCACGGCGCCGATCACCGCCAGCGTCGATGCGATCTTCAGGCCTCCGAAGAACACCGGCAGGGCAGCGGGCACGCGCAGCTTCCAGAAGATCTGGAGGCCCGTGGCGCCGAGCGACAGGAACAGGTTGTAGGTCTCGCGCCGGACCATTCCCATGCCGACCACGGTGTTCACCACGATCGGGAAGAAGGCGATCAGCGTGGTCAGCGCGATCTTGGGTCCGAGGTCGAAGCCCAGCCAGATGATCAGCAGCGGCGCAATCGCAACCTTGGGCATGACCTGGGCCGCGATGATCAGCGGATAGATCGCGGCTCCCGCCGGGCGCGACAGGGCGATGACTACGCCAAGCGCCGCGCCCAGCGCCGTCGCCAGGACGAAACCCACCACCACCTCGATCGACGTCGTCCAGGCGTGTACGAGGAATTTCGGCGCTTCGGCCAGCATGACTTTCGCCACCGCGCTGGGCGCGGGCAGGATGACCGGCGCGATTCCGCTTGCGGCCACATAGGCTTCCCACAGCGCCAGCAGGGCGGCGGCGAGCCCGAGCGGGGGAAGCAGTCGGCGGACCATCGTGGCGGGCCCCAAAGATCGCCCGGCGCCGCTAGGCCGCCGCGGCCGGCGCGCGAACGCCGGCCAGATCGCGCCGAACGCGCGCGACGAGCTCGATGAAGGCCGGCGTTTCCTCCGCCTCCTCGCGCCGCGGGCGCGCCAGGCCGATATCGAGAATGCGAAGAATGCGGCCGGGCCGCGGCGTCATCACCGCGACCCGGTCGGACAGCAGCACGGCCTCGCGAATGTCGTGCGTAACCAGCACGACCGTGAGGCGCCGGCGCAGCCACAGATCCTGCAGCATCATCTGGTGCTCGACCCGGCTCAGCGAATCGAGCGCGCCGAACGGCTCGTCCATCAACAGGATGTCGCGGTTGGCGGCGAGCGCGCGACAGAGGGCGGCGCGTTGGCGCATGCCGCCGGACAATTGATAGGGATAGTAGCGCTCGAAGCCGCTCAAGCCGACCTGGGCGATCAGTTCGCGGGCGCGGTCGCGCGCCGCGGCGTCGCGCGTGCCGGATATCTCGGCCGGGAGCAGCACATTGTCGAGCAGCGTACGCCATTCGAGCAGATTGTCGCGCTGGAACATCAGGGACGCGCGGGGGCTGGGGCCGCGTACGGCCTGGCCTTCCACGGCGACGGTGCCGCGAGTCGGCCGCTCCAGGCCCGCGATGAGCTGCAACAGCGTGCTCTTGCCGCAGCCGCTCGGCCCGACGATGGAGAAGAACTCGCCGGCCCGGATCGCGAAGTCGATGCCGTCGAGCACGCCGATCGGTCCGCCGGGGCCGGAAAACTCCTTGTCCGCGCGGGCGAGGCGGATCGTATCGCGCGCGCCAGCCCCGGGCTCAGACACTATAGATGTCCATCTTGGTTTCGCCGAGCACGCGGCAGCCCTCGGCGGTCACGACGACGGTGTCGCCGATCTGCAGGCCCTTGCTGCGATCGAGCGTCGAGGCCATCGGCTGCAGCCCGAGTACCATGCCCTCCAGGAGCATGTCGTTGCGAACCTCGGCAGACACAACGGCGCCCGCGGTGTGCCAGTCGCTCGGCTCTTCGAGCTGTTCCAGGCCCAGGCCCTGCCACTGCGGATGGAAGGCCGTGAATCCCGCCTCGCGGATCGGGCGGTTGATCGCCTCGGCCAACGCGCGCGTGCCGATGCCGGGGCGAATCGTCCTGATCGCCTCGCGGTAGCCGGCGATCGCCGCATCCGCGAGGCGGCGATAGAGCGGGTCGGGCTTGCCCAGACACACCGGCACCATCACCTGCGACCAGTAGCCTGCGTATTTCGGACTGATCTCCTGGATTACCCAGTCGCCCTGCTCGAGCGGCGCCGCCGAGGGGAACCGCACCGCGTGACGCGGCTCGCGATCCGCCTCATAGAGCAGGAACATGGGCGATTCGCCGCCGGCGCGGAACACGGCGCCCAGGATCTCGCCATAGAGTTCGTAGCCCTTGATCCCCGGCCGTGCGGCGGCGAGCATGGCGCGCACGCCGATGTCGCCCAACGCACAGCTGCGGGCGATCTGCGCGATCTCTTCGGGGCTCTTGCACAGCCGCACCGTCTCGAGAATGTCGCTGGCCGACTCGAAGTGCGCGCCGGGCAGCGCGGCGCGAATGCCGGAATAGATGTCATGGGACAGGATGCGGCCGGCTTCGCTGCGTCCGCCGATCCCGACCACGCCGATACGGCCCGTCTCGCAGCCGAGCTGGGCGACGGCCTCGGCGGTCTTGGCCGCCCAGGACGGGCTGCCCTGGCGCACGTCTTTGACCCAGTTCTGCGCCTGCGCCCACCAGCCCACCTGCGAAGGGGCCCACACCAGAACGATGGGTTCGCCGCTGCGGCCCATCACCGCCATCGCCTCCTCGCCGTTGCCGCCGATCTGCGAGACGTAGCGGATATTGGCGGTGCCGGAATCCCACTTCGAGGAAATGCCGCGGATGATGAGGCCGTCGAGGCCGCGCTTCTCCATATGGTCGCGGATCGCGCGCCAGCGCCGGTCGCGCTCGGCCAGAGAAAGGTCCCGTATCAGCGCCTTGCTCATGCCCTTCCCCGATTTTCCGGCTGGCGCGCCGACGTCTTCTGGTCGATCGCATCCAAGCCGAGAGCTTCGCCGATGCCCGTCCTCTTCATACCCGTCCGTACCGAAAAGGTCATCCGGTTTGGCTTGGCGACGCATCTTGGCGTGGCCCGAGAAAAGCGCGCTGCCATCTCGTCGGCGCGGCAGGCAATGCCGGCCCCTGCGCGCCGGAAGCGTCATGCCGCGGCCGCCGGGCTATCAGGGGCCGCAAAGCTTCTACGAATTCCTGGCGACGGCGAAGAAGGAAGGCGAACACGGCCAGGCGTTCACCTACAAGACCGTCGACACCGACGTTCTCGGCTGGGGCATCCGGCGCGTCACCGGCAAGTCGGTGGGCGAGGTCCTGTCGGAGCGCATTTGGGGCCCGATGGGCGCCGAGCAGGATGCCTACTTCCCGATCGACACGGCGGGCACGGAGTTCGCGGGCGGCGGCCTCAACGCGGCGCTGCACGACTTCGCGCGCTTCGGCGAGATGATGCGACTCGGCGGCACGTTCAACGGCCGGCAGATCGTGCCCAAGTCCGTGGTCGACGACATCCGCAGCGGCGCCAACCGCGAGCGGTTCGCGCGAGCCGGCTATCGGACCCTTCCGGGCTGGAGCTACCGCAACGTGTGGCGGGTGTCGCGCAACGAACACGGCACGTTCACCGCGCGCGGCATCCATGGCCAGGTCATCTACATCGACCCCAAGGCCGAAATGGTCGTCGTGCGTCTTGCCTCGCATCCGCGGGCGGCCAACGCCGCCCTCGATCCGACGTCGCTGCCGGAATATCGCGCGCTGGCGAAGCATTTGATGGCGCGCCCGAACTAGGACCGTGCCGGGGCGGGGGCGCGCGCGGGCGCCGACGATCAGCCGCCGCGCGCCAGCCGTTCCACGATGCGCCGCACCTGCACCACGCCGGCGTCGGCGTTGTTGTCGAGCATGCGCTGCTGCGGCCGCGCCTCGACGTTGCGCTGCTGCCCGTCGATCAGCACCTTGTCCTCGTTGAAGGTGTGGGTGAGCGCGCGGGCGAGATAGTCGGTCATTTCCGCGTCGTCGAGCTTGAAGTCGCGCACGAAGGCCCAGAAATGGAACGTGCGCGCGCGGCTTTCGGGCGTGACGATGTTGACGACGCGGGTGTCGATGCCGCGGCTCTTGTCGTTGGTGCCGGCAGGCACGGCCCCGGCGTCGATGACGATGTTGGCGGGCGGCGTGTATTCGATGCGCTGCCAGCGGTCGACCTTGCCGGTGAAGCCGCCGGCCTTGACGTACATGATCGACGGCTCGGTGTCGTTCATGTAGCGCTCGACGAGCACGCGGTTGCGCTCGGCCGTGGTCTTGATCGGAGTCCGCGCCACGTCGTCCGTGCCGATGGTCTGGCGGTGGACGAACGTGGTGTGCGAGAGATCGATCAGATTGTCGAGCAGCAGCACGTAGTCGCAATCGTAGACGATGGTGCCGTTGGAGAACGCCCACTCCGGCGAATCCATCCACGGCAGCGAGGGAATCGTGGCCGGGTCGGCCTCCGCGGGATCGCCCATCCAGATCCAGGCAAGATGCCAGCGGTCGACGACGGGATAGGCGCGGACCTTGGCACGCGGCGGGATGAGCGCCTGGCCGGGAATCTCGACGCAGGCGCCCGCGCAATCGAAGCGCAGGCCGTGATAGCCGCAGCGCAAGGTCTCGCCCTCGACCCAGCCTTGCGACAGCGCCACCATGCGGTGGGGGCAGCAATCGTCCAGGGCCGCGGCCTTGCCGCTCGCGGTGCGGTACAGCACGATCGGCCGGTCGAGAATGCGTCGCGCGAGCGGCTTGTCCGCGATCTCGGCGCTCCAGCCGGCCGCATACCAGAAATCGGAAAGGAACGGCATTGAGGCGGAAGCGTCGGCCGCCTCGGTCGGAGTCGTCGTCATGGCGATCTTGCTCCCTTGGCAGAAGGCAGGCGCGAGTTCAGATCTTGCGGCCGAGGCCGGACCAGCGGGGATCGCGCAGCACGCGTTTGGCGATCTTGCCCGGCCCGGTCTTGGGCAGCGGCTCGGTGCGGAATTCGAACGACTTCGGGATCTTGTAGCCGGCGATCTTGCCGCGGCAGAAGCCGGCCAAGTCCTCGGCAGAGGGCTCTGATCCGGGGCGCGGCACGACGATCGCCGTCACCGCCTCGCCCCAGCGCTCGTCGGGCACGCCGATCACGGCGACTTCGGCGACGCCGGGATGCATCGAGATCACGCTTTCCACCTCGATCGAATACACGTTTTCGCCGCCGCTGATGATCATGTCCTTCTTGCGGTCGACCAGAGTCAGGAAGCCCTCTCCGTCGAGCGCGCCCATGTCGCCGGTGTGATACCAGCCGTGGCGCAGCGCAGCCGCGGTCGCCTCCGGCTTGCGCCAGTAGCCGCTCATGATTTTGGGTCCGCCGCAGACGATCTCGCCGACGGCACCGGCGGGCACGACGCGCCCGTCGTCGTCGACGACGCGCACGTCGATGAACGGCGTCGCCTGGCCGGCAGAGGCGGCGCGGCGGAGCTGCGCCTCGGAGCCGTCGAACACATGGTCGGCCGGTGCGAGCGAGGTGGCGAAGCCCGCCGTTTCGGTGATGCCGTAGACGTGGTTGAGCGCCGGCGGCAGCGCGGCAGCGGCCTTGCGCAGGACGCCCATCGGCGTCGGCGAGCCGCCATAGACGATGCGGCGCAGCGAGGAAATGTCCGCGGCGCGCGTTTCCGGCATGTCGGCCACCATCGGCAGGATCGCGCCGGGCAGCGACGTCATCGTCACCCGCTCGCGTGCGATCAGCTCGATCGCGCGCTTGGGCTCGAAATGGATGACGTGCTGCGTGCCGCCGACGATCGGCAGCGCCCAGACGGCGAAGGACGTGGCGAGATGAAACAGCGGCCCGGCGTGCAGCCACGAGTCCTCCCGCGTCATGGCCAGGGCGACGACGCCGTCGAGGCCGCCGGCATACATGTTGCCGTGGGTGAGGCACACGCCCTTGGGCTCGCCGGTGGTGCCGCTCGTGTAATAGATCTGCGCGATCTCGCCGGCGTCGGCGGGCTCTGGCACGGCGAGCGGGCGCGCCTCGGCGAGCAGCGCCTCGTAATCGAGGACTCCGGCCGGACGTTGCGGCAAAGCGAGGCCGATGGCATGGCTCAGGCCCGCGGCGCCTTTCGCCACCTCTTCGTAGAGCGGCCGGAACGGCTCCGAGAACAGGATCGCTCGCGCGTCGGAATCCTGCAGCACGTAGCGCAGCTCGCGCGGCGCCAGCCGAGAATTCACCGGCATGAACGCCAGGTTGGCGTGTGCGCAGGCGTAGTAGGCCTCGAGGTAGCGGTGCGAGTTCCAATCCAGGATCGCGACGCGGTCGCCGCGCCCGAGGCCGAGCGACAGCAAGGCGCCCGCGAGCCGGTGCACCCGGTCGGCCAGCACGCGGTAGCTCATCCGCCTCTCGCCGTCGACGACGGCAATGCGATGGGGAAAGTAGGCGGCGGCGCGTTCGAGAACGCGGTTCAGCGGATACATCGTCGACTTCCTCCCGGGTTCCGCCGCTCGGCCCGGCGGCGGCTCCCCGTCGTTCCAGCGCTCGCGTCAGGTGCCGGCGGACTTGAGCCGACGCGCCGGCGTTTCGATGTCCACGCCGTCGCCGTAACGGCGGCGGCGCTCGTCGAGTTCGGCATAGAGCGCCTCGAAGCGCTCGAAGATCGCGAACAGCTTTTCGATGTCACCCGGCGCCAGGACCGCGCGCAGGAACTGTTCCTGCCGCCGCAGCTCCGGCGCGAGCGAGCGGTAGTAGCGCCAGCCGTCGCGGGTCAGCGTGACTTCGAGCTCGCGCCGGTCGCGACGCGTCCGGCGTCGGCTCACGAAGCCGCGTCGCACCATCTCCATCAGCGCGCGGCTGATCGCGACCTTGTCGAGCATGCTGATCTTGCTGATCTCGCTGGCGGTGAGCGGCTCGAAATTCGCGAGGATGCCGAGAATGCGCCATTGCGGCGTGGTGAGGGGATCGCGCCGGCGTTTGTAGACGCGCGCCGCCTCGCGAAGCATGCGCGCCGCGACGACGGCCATGCGGTAGGGGAGGTAGTCGTTGAGCCACAGGATCTCGCCGCGGTCCGCCGGCGCCGCGGCTTGCGACGCGCGGTGGCGCGGCGGATGCGCGGCGGCGACCCTGCTCGCGGCCGATGCCGCGGCCGATGCCGCGGCGGATTGACGGCGGAGCTTCCCGGTCCAGCTTCGCGCCGGCGCCTCCGGCGGCCCGACCCTCTGGCGGAAGGAGGTCATGCGATCGCGCGGCGGACGAAGCGCCACAGTTCGTCGGGCCGCTCGACGTGCAGATTGTGCCCGGCTCCCTCGAAGATCTCCGGTGCCGGATCGAAGGGTTGCATGTCGGCGAGCGTCACCATCGCGTCCTTGCTGCCGGCGGCGAGGCGGATCGGCGCGCGCGCGGCGGCCACGAAGGCGGCGACGTCCGGCCCCGCGGCGCCGTTGATCGCCGGATCGGAGGCGAGGCGGAAGCGCCCGCCCTCTTCGCGGATGCCGCTCCGCGCCGCGGCGCTCGCGGGATCGACGAGGCCGAACAGGCCCGAAACCTTGAGGTAGCGATCCACCGCTTCGTCGCGGGTCGCGAACCAGCGCACCGGCGCCTGGCCCAGCGCGTGCAGTTTCGTCACCTCGTCCGGCGTCCAGCGGATCTTGACGCCGAATGCGATCACGTGCCGGACCTTGACGCCGTACCAGCCGCTCGCCATCGCCATGGCGACGACGCCGCCCATCGAATGGCCGACGACGACGGCCTCCTCGTGCTGGCCGAGCAGCGCGGCCATGTCGGCGGCGTGGCCGGCATAGCCGTAGGGCGCGCGGTGGCCCGAGCGGCCGTGGCCCCGCAGATCGGGCACGATCCAACGCCCCGGCCACTCCTTCTCGACCAGCGCCTTCATCTTCTGCCAGACATCGGCGTTGGCGCCGAGGCCGTGCAGCAGCATCAATGCAGGGCCGCTGCTGCCCCCTTGCTCGGCCCAGATTTCGGCGCCGCTCGCGACTCGGTCCGGCATGAATGCGCGCTCCTTTGCTCAGATCTTGGCCGTGCGGCCCGCCCAGTAGGGGTCGCGCAGCCGGCGTTTGGCGATCTTGCCCGGCCCGGTCTTGGGCAAGGCTTCCCTGGCGAAATCCACCGACTTCGGAATCTTGTAGCCGGCGATGCGGCCGCGGCAGTAGCCGAGCAGGTCCGCCTCCGAGGCCGCCGTGCCGTCCCTGAGCACGACGATCGCCTTGACCGACTCGCCCCATTGCGCGTCCGGCACGCCGATGACCGCCACCTCGAGAACCGCCGGATGGGTCGAGATCACGTTCTCGACTTCCACCGAGTAGACGTTCTCGCCGCCGCTGATGATCATGTCCTTCTTGCGGTCGACGACGAACAGGCGCTGGCGCGAATCGAGATAGCCCATGTCGCCGGTGTGGTAGCGCCCGGCGCGCAGCGCCTCCGCCGTGTGCTTGGGCTTGTTCCAGTAGCCCTGCATCACGCGCGCGCCGGAGACGACGACCTCGCCCACTTCGCCCGCCCCGAGCGAGCGGCCGTCGTCGTCGACGACGCCGAGTTCGATGTGCGGCACGGCGCGGCCGGCAGAGCCGGTGAGCGCCACCCGCTCGGCCGGGCCTTCGACGCAGAAATCCTCGGCGTCGGCCAGCGTGGTGATGCCGGAGGTCTCGGTGATCCCGTAGCCGTGGATGTAGGTGGTGTCGATGGTCTTCACCGCCTTTTGCAGGATGCCGAGCGGCGTCGGCGATCCGCCGTAGAGGACGAGGCGGAGGCTGGAGAAATCGCAATCGCCGACCTTGGGATGGTTCGCCATCATGTTGATCAGCGTCGGCGGCAGGCCGGTTCCCGTGGGCCGGGTGCGCTGGATGACCTCCATCGCCCGCTCGGGCGTGAAATGCAGCATCACCTGCGGCGCGCCGACCATCGGCAACGACCAGATCGACCAGGCGTCGACGAGGTGGAACATCGGTGCCGCGTGCAGCCACACGTCGCTCGGCCGCAACGCCAGGCCGACGATCGAGTCGAGCGCGCTGGCGACCATGTTGCCATAGGTGAGGCACACGCCCTTGGGTTCGCCGGTGGTGCCGCTGGTGTAGTAGATCTGCGCGATGTCGCCGAGCTCGACGGGCGCCAGCGCCGCGTCGGGCGCGGCGGCGGCGAGCAGCGTCTCGTAGTCCTCGGCGCCTCGGGGATGCGGTCCCTTGCCGTAGGCGATGACCGTTTCGAGGCCGGCGAGGCTGTCGCGCACGCCCTCGAACACGGGAAAGAACGTTTCCGAGATCAGCGCCGCCTTTGCGCCGGCGTCGTTGAGGATGTAGCGCAGCTCGGGCGGCGACAAGCGCGTGTTGAGCGGCAGCAGGATCATGCCGGTCTGCGCGCAAGCGTAGTACGCCTCGGCATAGCGGTGCGAGTTGACGTCGAGGATCGCCACGCGGTCGCCGCGCTTGAGCCCCTTGCCGGCGAGCGCGCCGGCCAGCGCGTTGACGCGCCGGCCGAGCTGCTCGAAGGTGAAGCGGGCCTCGCCGTCCCAGACCGCGAGGCGGTCCGGATACATGGCGGCGGCCCGAGGCAGAATGCGCGAGATGGGAAACACGCTGCCGTTCCTTTCGCTGCTTTACTTGCCCTTGAAGACGGGTTTCCGCTTCTCCTTGAAGGCGCGCATGCCCTCGCGGTGGTCCTCGGAGAGCACCAGCACGCTCTGGCCGAGGCGCTCGAGATAGCGGCCGGTGTGCATGTCGGCGTTGAGGCAGAGATTGACGACGTGCTTGCCCATGCCCATGGCGAAGGGCGCCTTGGTCAGCAGGCGCTCGGCATAGGCATAGGCCTCCTTGAGGAGATTCTTGGCCGGAACGACGTGGTTGACCAGCCCGATGCGCCACGCCTCCTTCGCGTCGATGGGCTCGGCGTTGATGATCATCTCCTTGGTCTTGGCCAGGCCGACGTAATAGATCATGCGATTGCAGGCGCCGCTGGCGGGAATGCAGCCGATGTGGTTCTCGATCAGGCAGAAGGTGGCATCGTCGGCGGCGAGCAGGATGTCGCACGACAGCGCCAGCTCGACGCCGCCGCCGTAGCACAGGCCGTTGATCGCGGCGATCACCGGCTTCTCCAGCGCCTCGAGATTGTCGAAGCCCATGTGGTTCTGGCGATAGTAGAAGCGGAAGGCCGCGGGGTTCTTGTCGCTGCCCAGCACGCTGAGATCGACGCCCGAGGAGAAGGAGCGGCCGTTGCCGGCGACGATCAGCACCTTGATCTTGTCGTCGTAGGCGCAGCGCGCGATGACCTCGTTCCACTCCTTGAACATGGTCTGGTTGAAGCAGTTGAGCTGCTTCGGGCGATTCAGCGTCATCGTCGCGATGCCGTTGTCGCGCACGTCGAAGGTCACGGTCTCGTAGGCCATTGTCGTTGTCTCCTGTGGGTCCTGGTGGTTGGCCGTCGGGTTCAGGCGCCGCGGAATTTCGGCGCCCGCTTCTCGCGGAAGGCGGTCATGCCTTCGCGCGCGTCCTGGGAGCGGATGAGGATGGATTGCCCGAGCCGCTCGAGGATGCGGCCGGTCTCGGTGTCGACGTTCTGGCAGGTGTTGATGATGTGCTTGGCCACGCCCATCGCCAGCGGTGCGCGGTCGACGAGCATCCGGGCGAATTCGAACGCGCCGTCCATGAGCTTGGCGGGCTCGAAGACGCGGTGCACCAATCCGATCGCCTCGGCGCGCGCGGCGCCGACCGGCAGCGCGGCCATCACCATCTCCTTGAGCCGGCCCATGCCGATGAGCTGGATCATGCGCGAGCAGGCGCCGGACGCCGGCAGGACGCCGAGCTTGTTCTCGGTCAGGACGAACTCGGCGCCGGTGGCCGCGATGCGGAAATCGCACGCCACTGCCATTTCGACTCCGCCGCCGGCGCAGATGCCGTTGACGACGGCCACCACCGGCTTCTCGATCGCCTCGATCTCGTCGAACATCTCGTGGTTGGCGCGGACATAAGCGCGGTACTGGGACGTCGGCAGGTTGTTCTCGTAGTCGAGGCCGATGATGTCGCGCCCCGAGCAGAATGCGCGGCCCGCGCCGGTGATCATCAGCACGCGAATCGCGTCGTCGAAATTCGCGCGCCACACCACCTGACGGATCTCGCGAATCATCGTCTCGTCGAAGGCGTTCAGCTTGTCGGGACGGTTGAGGGTCAGAACCCCGATCTTGTCGGCGCGCACCTCGAACTTGATCGTGGCGAACGTCTCGGTCTGGTCGAGAAAGCCGGCGGGCAGGCCTTCCTTCGTCATCCGCGCATTGCTCATACGCACGTCTCCCTAGTTGTCCGTTGCCGGCCGCCCGTCGGCGGCCACGAGCGTGCCCGACCGCACCTGCAGGATGCGGTCGGCCAATTGCTCCAAGAAGGCCTTGTTCTGCTCGACGACGATCATCGCGAACCGGCCCTTCAGGCCGGCGAGCGTGACGGCGAGGCTCTGCACGATGATCGGCGCAAGGCCCTGGGTCGGCTCGTCGAGCATCAGCACCCGCGGCTTCAGCAGCAGCGCGCGGGCGATCGCCAGCATCTGCTGTTCGCCGCCGCTGAGCGAGCCGCCGAGTTGGCTCGCCCTTTCCGCGAGGCGCGGGAACATCGCGTAGACTTCGGCGACGCGATGTTCGAAGGGCGGCAGGTCGGGGCGGTGCCCCTCGATCGCGCGCGTGAGCGCGAGGTTGTCGCGCACGCTCAGGGTGGCGAGTATGTGCCGCCCTTCTGGCACAAGTCCGATCCCGGCGCGGGCGCGGAGATATGCCGGCATGCGTGTCACGTCGCGGCCGTCGAGCAGCACGCGCCCCTTCGTGGATGGCAGCGCTCCGGCGATGGTCTTGAGCAGCGTGGTCTTGCCGGCGCCGTTGGCGCCGAGCAGGCCGAGAGTCTGGTCGCGCGCAACCGCGAGGCTCACGCCGCGGAATACGGTCAGCTTGCCGTAGCCGCCGTCCAGCGCCTCGACTTGCAGCACCGCGGTCACGACAGCGCTCCGAAGTAGGCGGCCTGGACGCCGGGGTCGGCCATCACCGAAGCCGGCGCGCCGCGCGCGATCAGGCGGCCGCCTTCCATCACCACCACTTCGTCCGCGATGGTGGCGACGAAATCCATGTTGTGCTCGACGACGAGGATCGCCGTGCCGAGCGACTTGAGCCGCTGCAGCGCGGCAGCGAGGCGCGCCACTTCCTCGGCGGTGAGGCCCACGGCGGGCTCGTCGAGCAGCAGCAGCGGCGCATCTCCGGCCGAAGCGCGGGCCAGCTCGATCAGTTTGTGATAGCCGATGCCGATCTCTCGCACCGGCCGGTCGGCGAATTCGGCGAGGCCGAACGCCGCGAGCTGCGCGCGCGCCCGCCGGCGATGCTCGTCCTCCGTGGCGCGATCGGACAGATGGTCGAAGCGCAGCACGACGTTGTCGAGCGTCGTCATGTCGCCGACCAGCCGCGGCACCTGGAACGAGCGCCCGATATCGTTGGCGCGGACGTGAATCGGCGCGTCGCCGATGTCGCGCCCCGCCAGGCGGACGCGGCCGCCGGACAAAGGCTCGATGCCGGAGACGAGATTGAACAAGGTCGATTTGCCCGCGCCGTTGGGGCCGATCAGCGCCACGATCTGGCCGAAGCGGACCTCGAAGCTCACATCGTCGACCGCGCGCAGGCCGCCGAAATGCTTGGCGACGCGCTCGACTTCGAGGCAGACGCCCGAGCCTTGCCGCTGCCGCGCCGGAAGTTCGGCGCCCGGGCCGGCCGCCGCTTGCGACGCGGAGTCGGCGGCCGGCGCCGCCTCGCCGGGGCGCGAGCGCGTCGCCGCCGACCAGGCGCGACGGATGGCGCCCGCCATTCCCGCCGGCGCGAACAGCACGACGAGAAAGAATCCGAGGCCGTAGACCAGCAGCTCGTAATGCGCGGCGCCGCCCGAGACCGCGAACAGCCATTGCACGCCCGCGGCGCCGAGCACCGGGCCGAACAGCGAGCCGCTGCCGCCGATGATGACCATCGCCAGCGATTCCAGCGAGGCGTTGACGCCGCCGCTTTCCGGCGCCAGCACGCGCACGAAATAGGCGAGCAGAATGCCGCCCACCGCCGAATAGGCGCTGCCGATGGTGAAGACGCGCGCCTTGAGGCGCGGCACGTCGATGCCCAGCACCTGCGCCGCCAGCTCGTCGTGCCGCATCAGGCGCAGGCTGCGCAAGAACCGTCCGCGCACCAGAAACGCGAAGGCCAGGATGCCGGCCGCCAGCGACGCGACGCCGAGCGCGTACCAGCCGTCGCGGCCGAGCGACACCGGCGGGTCGAGCACGAGCCCGGAAGCGCCGCCGGTATAGGCCGGAAACGCCCGCGCCAGGCCTTCCACCACGAACGCGAAGCCGAGCGTGCCGATGGCGAAGTAGATGCCGGGCAAGCGGACGAATATCTCCGCGACGAGGCGCGCGATTGCGATCGCGGCAACGACTCCGGCCGGGATCGCCAGCATGGTCGGTACGCCGAACTTGATCAGCAGCCCCGCGGCGTAGCCGGGCAGCGCCACGAACGCCGCCTGCCCGAGCGCCAGCATGCCGCCGACGCCGAAAATCAGGTTCAGCCCGATGAGCGACAGCGCCATGAACGCGGTGACGGTGGCGAGCGCGGTCGTCCACGCCGGCAGGATCTGGAGATAGGGCAGCGCCGCGGCCAGGGCCAGCGCGGCGGCGATCGCCCCGTGCCGCGGCGTCATGCGCGCCGGCTCCCGCCGAAGCGGATGTTCCGGCTTTGCCACAGCGCCACCAGGATCAGGACGCAGAACATCACCGGGTCCTGATACAAGGCGCCGAGATAGGCGCCGACCATCGCTTCGAACAAGCCGAGCCCGAGGCCGCTGAACAAGACGCCGACGGGCGACATGCCCGAGATGGCGGCGGCGATGAAGCCGCGCAGCGTCATCGCCAGCCCCGACTGAAAATCGACCGCGATCAGCGGAATGAGCAGCACGCCGGCAAGCGCGCCGAGCAGGCCGCCGATCGCATAGGCCGTGATCCGCGCCCGCTCGACGTTGACGCCGAGCAGTTCCGCCGCGTAGGGATTCTCCGCCGCCGCCAGCAGCTGCTTGCCGGCCCGCGTGGCCGCGAGGAATATGCCGACGCCGGCCGACACGCCGAAGCCGAGCACGACCAGGGCGATACCCTGCAGCGGCATCGCGCCGCCGGCGAAGCGCACCGGCGGCCCTTCGAACATCACCGGAAACGACAGCGGGTCGGTTCCCGCGAGCAGGATCAGAACTCCGCGGACGACGAAGGCGGCGCCGAGCGTGATCAGGATCAAGGTGCCCGCCGGCCATTCCGCCCGCGGCCTGAGGACGAACCGGTGCAGGCCGGTGGCGAAGGCGAGCGAGATCAGGATTGCCAGACCGAGCGCCGCGCCCAGCGGCAGCCCGGCCCCGGCCAGCAGCGCCGCGGCGACGCCGGTGATGGCGAAAGTCTCGCCATGCGCGAGATTGAGGATGCGCGCGGTGCGATAGACGAGGACGAGACCGATGCCGAGGAAGGTGTAGACCGCCCCCGTCATCAAGCCGCTGATGACCGACTGCGTGAACAGGTTCATGCCGCCGAGCCCGTCCGCCCATCGACCCCGCGCGCTGGGCCCAAGCTACTTGACCGGATCGGCCTTCACCCAGGTCTCGCCCTTGAGCTCGACGATGATGACCGACGACGCATCGAGGCCGACATGGCTCTTGGCCGAGAAGCGCTGCGTGTGGACGCTCGGGATCGGCGTGCTTTCGAGGAACGTCTTCACCGCCGGATAGTCCTTCGGATTCGGCGTCTTGAGGATCGCCTCGGCGACGTCGACCGCCGCCTTGCCGAGCAGGTTGATCATGTCCGGCCGCTCCGCATAGCGCTTGGCGTAGGCTTCGAGAAAGGCCTGGGACCGGGCGCGATCGCCGGGGTCTTTCACGATCTCCGGCACGATCCCGGCGACGCCGGTGCCGAGCAGGCGCGGCGGCTTGACGTCTTTCACCAGTTGGACGAACGCGTCGCTGATGTTTCCGTAGCTGACGATGAGCGGCTGGGCGAGGCCGAGATTCTTGAAGCTCTTGACCACCGTGATCGCGCCGCCGCCGGTGTAGGAAGAGTAGACGACCTTGATGTCGCTGCCGGCGACGCGGGCGAGCTGGGTCGAGGCATCGGTGGCGCGGAGATCGATGCGGGCCAGCCGCAGCTCGATCTTCTCGTCGCCGAAAACCTTGCGGGCGCTGGCGACTCCGACCTCGCCGCTGGCGTCGGTCGCCGCGACCATGCCGATCTTGTCGATCTTGTTGGCCTTGAGGAACTCGGCGATCGCCTCGGTGATGTCGACGTCCGACGGGCTGACCTGGAAGCCGTAGGTGTCGGCGCCGGGCACGACGTTGGGCGAGGGGATCAGCAGGATCGGCCCGCTCTTCACCAGCGGCTGGATCGCCCGCAGGCTCGCGGTCAGCGCGTTGCCGAAGATGATGACGGCGCCCTTCTCGATCATGTCGCGCGCGCAGGCGACCGCCTTCTCCGGCTTGTTCTCGTCGTTGCAGGTGGTGAGCTCGATCTTGCGGCCTGCGATCCCGCCCTTCGCATTGGCCTCCTCGACCCACATCTTCGTGACCTTGTTGAGGCGCGTGCCGACGGTCGCGGCGGGCCCCGACAGCGGCGCCACTTCGCCGATGCGCCAGACCTCCTGCGCCGCCGCCGGCGTGGCCGCCGGCGCGAGAAGAACAGCGGCGGCGGCGAGTGCCGCCGGTCGTGCCAGAGCGAACTTCCTCATCGTTTCCTCCCTGCTTCGTGTTTTCGGCGCCGCGCGCGAGGCGCCGGTCAGGTCGTGCGCGGCCGGCCGGTTCAGGGCCGGATCACGCGGTCTTCGCGGCCGCCAGCCGGTATCTGCCTTCGGGCGTGCGTTCGAGGCCCGCGTCGCGCCGCACTTCGTCCAGCGCCACGACGACGTCGCGGCCGTCGCGGCTGCCTGTGGCTTCCATAAGCTCGCGGAAGGACTGCGGCCCCTCTTCGAGCGCTTGGCGCACCGTCTGGTTGCGCCGCTTCTCGAGCTTGGGCGGCTCCGGCACGCGGAAATCGGTGGTCCGGTTCCAGCCGAACGGGAAGGTGAGGTCGAAGCCGGCCTTGGCGCCGGTGCGGCCGCCGGCCAGCGACGGATCGAGCGGCACCGCGCGGAAGCCGCTCTGCACGATCAGGTCGCGGTCGGCCTGGAAGCGGGTCGCCAGCGCCCAGTCCATCTGCGCGTCGTCGAACACGTCGATATCGTCGTCGACGACGAAGACGTGCTTGATGTCGGCGTTGGAGCCGAAGACGGCGGCGATGGCGTTGCGCACTTCGCCCGGATAGCGCTGGCGCAGCGACAGGCGGAAATTGTGCATGCCGCCGCACGAAGGCGTGGCGTAGGCGGCGACCGGCTCGCGCACCGCGGTCATGATCGAGGCCCAGGCGGCGGCTTCGGTGCGGAGCGCGCACAGCTGCGCCGTATCGGTGTAGGCCAGGGTGCGGCCGCCGATCGTCGCGGTCTGGAACAGCGCGTCGCGGCGCATGGCGATGGCGGTGAGATGGAAGACCGGGTTGGTCTTCATCATGCCGTAATAGCCGACGTACTCGCCGAACGGCCCTTCGCTTTCGACCCAGCCGCGCTCGTCGAGATAGCCTTCGAGGATCAGCTCGGCGTCGGCCGGCACCATCGCGTCGATGGTGGCACAGCGCACCAGCGGCACCGGCGCGCCGCGCAGGCCGCCCATCAGCGCGATCTCGTCGGCGACCGGCGACATGGCGGTGGCGGCGACGCCGTCGGCCGGATGCGAGCCGACGACGAAAGCCATCGGCATGCGCTCTTTGCGTTTGACGTATTCGGCGTAGAGCGCGCGCAGATCGCTCGGCGCGATCATGTCGATGCCGGCCTCGCGCCGGCCGCGCAGCATCATCCTCCGGTAGCCGACGTTGCGGCGCGCGCCGTCGATGCTGCGGGTGACGTCGATGCTGGCGGAGATGTAAGGGCCGCCGTCTTCGCCGTGCTGGAAATGCACCGGCAGTTTCGTGAAATCGGCCTCGTCGCCGCGCCAGACGATCTGGTGCACCGGCGCTTCCGCCGACGACACTTCGACCGGCGCGATCGGCGATGCGAGCCGTTTCAGGGTTTCCGGGAGCAGCTCGGAGACCGAGACCCCGAAAGCGCGTGCCATGCGCCGGCGGCTGCCCATCACGTTGCCGACGAGCTCGGCCTTTTCCGGCCCGGCCTTGCGGAACCAGACCGCCTTGGGATTGCCGTCGAGATACGACGCGACGTCGACGAGGTCGATCGGATCGTCGACGGTCTGGACCTCGCCCTCGTCGGCGAATTCTTCGATCAGGCGCCGCAGCCGGAACCGTTCGACATCGGCACTGCCACCGGGCGCGGCGCGCAGCGGCGCCGCCGACACTTTCGCCATACAGTTTCCTCCCTCGCCGCGGCGGAGGCCGTCCGCCGCCCGGTGCATGTTCCCGTCTCGGGCCTCGCGCAGCCAACCGCGCGACTCGCCGGAAGGAATTTCAAATGCACCGATATAGTCACAATGGAAACTATTTCCCCGAGCCTATCGGCGCCGCGGCGGGCTGTCAACGCGAGGCACCCCTGACATTCGTCTCGTTGGACGGCGGCCTGGTTCTCGGCATCAAAGGCTTCGTCGCCGCCAACCTCGGGGGCCGCGGCAGCCATCGTGGCGCCGTCATGGGCGGCC
>JAEULD010000232.1 GCA_016792765.1 Candidatus Odyssella sp. | reverse complement strand
CCCTCCGGCGCCGTCATGGCCTTGGTGACCGTGGCGCCGAGCATGTGGCTGCGCTCGAGATCGAACTTGTCGTGCGGCCCGTAGACGTTGGAGTGCCGCAGCGCCGTGCACCGCAGCCGGCCGAAGCCGGCATACATCTCGCACATCCGTTCCACGTAGATCTTGGTCCACCCGGCGGCGACGTAGCTGGGAAACAGCGGCCGCGAGAGGTCGAAGTCCGTTTCGCGGGCCGGCCGCTCGGAAGGTTGATACATCACGCTGCACGAGAAAAAGACGAAATGGCCGACCTTGGCCTCGTGGCAGGCGCGCAGCAGCAGCGAATTCATCACCGCATTGTCGGTCGCGTGGATATAGGGCCGCTCGACGATGTCCTTGGCGCCCGAGGTGGTGGCCGCCGCCTGGATCACCACGTCGGCGCCGGCAACAGCGGCGCGCGCGCCCTCGTCGCGCGTCAGGTCCGCTTCGATCCAGCGCAATCCCGGCAGATCGTAGCCGGGCCGGCGGTGGCGCACCGCCACGAGCTCCACGCCCGGATCGGCCGCGAGCCGCTCGACCAGGTTGCGGCCGATGAAGCCCGTGGCGCCGCAAACGACGATCCGCTTTTTCATCTCGACTCCTTGGCCTCCGCGTTCGAAGCCGCTATGGCATGAACGCCGCGGGCGCCACAAGCCGCGGATTCGGAGGCCGCATCATGGATGGAGAGGTGAGCGCGTTCTATCGGGGCCAGAGCGTGCTCGTCACCGGCGGAACCGGCATGATCGGCCGGCCGCTGGTCGAGTTGCTGCTGGCGGCGGGCGCCAAGGTGCGCATCGCTTCGCTCGACGATGCGTCGCGCGCCCCGGCGGGCGCGGACTTCGTGCGCGCCGACCTGCGCGAATTCGCGCAATGCCTCGAAGTCTGCCGCGGCGCCGATACGGTATTCCACCTGGCGGGCGTGAAGGGCTCGCCCAAGATGGCGGCGGAGCGCCCCGCCAGCTTCATGGTGCCGACGATCCAGTTCAGCTTCGCGATGATGGAGGCGGCGCGCCGGCAGCGCGTTGCCCGCTACCTGTTCACGAGCTCGGTCGGCGTCTATGCGCCGGCGGAGGTGTTTCGCGAAGACGAGGTGTGGAAAACCTTTCCGTCCCCGCATGATCGCTTCGCGGGCTGGGCCAAGCGCGTCTGCGAGCTGCAGGCCGAGGCCTATCGCATCGAGCATGGCTGGAACGCGATCAGCATCGTGCGGCCGGCCAACGTCTACGGCCCCTACGACAATTTCGATTCGGCGAACGCGATGGTCGTCCCCTCGCTGATCCGGCGCATCGCCGACGGCGAAAACCCGCTCGTCGTCTGGGGCGACGGCAGCGCCGAGCGCGACTTCATCCACGCGCGCGACGTGGCGCGCGGCATGATGCTCGTGGTGGCGAAGGGCGTGACCGAGCCGGTGAATCTCGGCAGTGGCCGCAGCACGACGATCCGCGAGGTGGTCGAGATCGCGGCGGCGGCGGCGCCCGCCCGCCCCGAGATCCGCTGGGACACGAGCAAGCCCGCCGGCGACAGGAAGCGCATCATGGACATGGGGCGGGCCAACGCCCTCGGTTTCGCGCCCAGCATCGACATCGCCGAGGGCATCCGCTCCACTTTCGCCTGGTATCTCCGGCACCGGCACGAGGCGGACCGGCGCTACAACGCGTTCAGCGACGCCGCTCTCCGGCCCGCGCGCGGCTGAGCCGGCCGCTCAGGAACGACGTCCGCCGGCGAGGCCTCCGCGCAGGCTGCGCAGAACGTCCAGCAGGCGCCGCCGCCGCGCCGGCGCACGCCCATCGTCCACGATCACGCGCGCCATCCACCAGGCGCCGGCCTGGGGCCCGCCCAGCCACCGATACACGACGCCGAACCGCTCGCGGTCGCGGAACACCTGCATGTGCTCCGGCGCCGCCGCCTCGTCCACGAACGGC
>JAEULD010000203.1 GCA_016792765.1 Candidatus Odyssella sp. | reverse complement strand
ATCGAGTGGTTCTTGCAAACTCACTTTCGACCCGCAGGAGCGGGGAGGTCCATCCCATCATGCTGAGCGCCCCTTGGCGCGAAGCATCTCTACGCAACGAAACGAGCCGTGGTCTCCGTGCTTCGGCGGCGAGAGATTCTTCGGCCGCAAGGGCGGCCTCAGAATGACGGTTTGACGAGGCGCCTGCCAATGAACGTCGTTCTCGAGCAGCGGTAATGGCCAAGAAGGAAGCGCCGGAGCGCAAATATGCCGCGCAGAACCGGAAGGCGCGGCACAACTATTTCATCGACGAGGTGCTCGAGGCCGGCATCATGCTCGCCGGCACCGAGGTGAAATCGCTGCGCCAGGGCAAGGCCAACATCGGCGACGCCTACGCCACCGACAAGGACGGCGAGATCTGGCTCTACAACATGAACATCCCCGAATACGATTCGGGCGGCTACTCGCGCCACGAGGAGAAACGGGCGCGCAAGCTCCTGCTCAAGAAGCGCGAGATCAACAAGCTGCTCGGCGCCGTGCAGCGCGAGGGGATGACGCTCGTGCCGCTCTCGATCTATTTCAACCCGCGCGGCATCGCCAAGGTCGAACTCGGTCTCGCCCGCGGCAAGAAGAACTACGACAAGCGCGAAACCGTGAAGAAGCGCGAGTGGAACAAGCAGCAGGCGCGGCTGATGCGCGAGCGGGGATGAGCCTTCCGTCGCTCGCCGGAGGCGAGCGGGCTCACGCCGCCGGCGCGCCCTTCCATTTCGGCGGGGTCTTCCGCCGCTTGCCGTCGTCGGTGCGTTTGACCCCGGGCTCGTCGAGGTCGACGCGGTCCCAGAGCTTGCACGTTACCTGCTTGTGCTTCTGGTCGAGGCCCTCGCAGTAGTTCGTGAACTCGCAGGCGCGCACCTCGGCGCCGCGGCCGAGCCGCACCTTGAGGAACCAGTCGGGATCGGCGAGCGCCTGGCGCGCCGAGCCGATGAGGTCGGCGTCGCCGCGCTCCAGGATCTCCTCGGCCTGGCGGAAGCCGTGGATGCCGCCGGTGACGATCACGGGCGTCGCGAAGCCCGCGGCGTTCACGGCCTTCTTGATCGCGGCGCCTGGCTTCACGTTGCGCCCGAACGGCCCGAACTTGTCGGAGAGCGCGGCAGGCATGCATTCGTAGCCGCTGCGGCCGGTGTAGGGGTAGGCGGCCTCGCCGACGCCGGGCTGCTTCGCGTCCTCGAAGCGGCCGCCGCGCGAGAGCGACAGGAAATCCATGCCGGCGCGTGCGAACTCGACCGCGTAATAGGCCGAATCCTCGACCGTGCTGCCGCCCTCGATGCAGTCCTCGGCGAGGAAGCGGCAGCCGACCGCGTAATCGGGGCCCACGGCCTCGCGCACGCGGCGGAAGACTTCCAGCGGCAGGCGCACGCGCGCCTCCTTGGAGCCGCCATAGCCGTCGGCGCGGTCGTTCGTGCGCGAGAGGAACGAAGCCATGGTGTAGGCATGCGCGTAGTGCAATTCCACGCCGTCGATGCCGGCCTCGCGCGCGCGGCGCGCGGCGGCGGCGAAGAGATCGGGCATGACCTTGGGCAGATCGCGCACATGCGGCAGGTGGAGATCGGTCACGCGCTCGCGATAGCCCATGCGCAGGCCCTCGAGCTCGCGCGCATCGAGCACGGCGTCGAGTTCCTTGTCGGGCATCGCGGCGAGATGCTCGCGGATCTTCGCTTCGGGCCACGTCTCCGCGCCGAGCGCCTTCCGGTGCGCGTCGGTGATGCGCAGGAAGCGCTGGAAATACTTGTCCGGCTCCGGGCGGCGCCGGATGGCCAGGAAGTCGATGCACTGGATGAACAGCTTCGTGTGTCCGCCGCTCGCGCGTTTCACCGTTTCGGCGAGCTTCTTGAGGCCGGGGACGAAGCGGTCATGGCCGATGCGGAGCAGGGGGCCGCTCGGCACGTCGCGGATGCCGGTCGCCTCGATGACGAGCCCGCCCGGGCGCCCCTCGGCGAAGCGCGCGTACCAGTCGAGCACGTCGTCGGTGACGAAGCCCTCGTCGTTCGAGCGCCAGGGCACCATCGCCGGCACCCAGGTGCGCTGCTCGATCGCGAGCGGGCCGATCTTCACCGGGCTGAACCAGCGCGAGCGCGCGGCTTCCTCGGCGGTGGGCCAGCGCCCGGGGTTCGGCTCGAATTTGATCCGCTCGGGCGGCTTCCACATGCTCTCGGTCCTTTAGTTTAGGTGTAAATATTTTATGTCTAAAGCATTTGCCGTCAAGCGGGTCGCGGCAGCGCGCCGTTGAGGAAGTAGTCGGCGAAGCGGGCGGCGAGGCGCGCGATCTCGCGCGGCGGCTTGTTCTCGGTGGCGTGGACGGCGCCGTTGCAGAGCGCGAGCAGGGCCAGGGCCGCCGCGCGGCAGTCGAAATCGCGCGGCAGCTCGCGCGCGGCGATGCCGGCGCGGAAGACGCGCTCCCAGAGGCGCTGGTAGAGGCGACCGAGCGCGCGCAGGTCGCGCCAGCCGGGCAGCGCGCGCTCGCTCATCGCGATCGTCGAGACGAGGTCGGCGCGGTTGTGCAGCATGTGCTGCAAGAGGCCGGCGCGCAGGCGGTCTTCCAGCGAGCCGGGCGCCGCCAGGATCGCCGCGAGGCGCGCGTTGAAGCCTTCGCCGCGCCGCCGGCACACTTCGGCGAACGCCGCCTCTTTCGACTCGACGTAGTAGTAGAGGCTGCCGGGCAGGAGGCCGAGCCGGTCCGCGATGTCGCGCGTCGTCGCGTCGTGGAAGCCCTTGGCCGCGAACACGGCGGCGGCCGCGTCCAGCACCTCGTCGCGCCGGCGGTCCTGCTTCTTCGCCAGATGCGGGGATTTCGCGCGGAGAGCTGCCCGGTTCGCCATGCCGCATTATTTCTAACGTCATTCGAAAATTCAAATGGAATTTGAAAACCCGCCCTGCTAGTGTCGGCCGTCTTCGCACCCCGGACGAGCCGGCCGGGAAGACGATCGAGGGAAGAGGCGGTCATGGCCCGCAAGTCGAATCCGGTCGCATACGGCGACGAGCTCGAGGCAGCGCGCTGGGCGCTCGGATTGCCGAAGAGCCAGCGCGAGATCGACGCGATCCACCGCGCGAAGAAGCGGCTCGCGCTCGCGCGCGCGCAGAAATCGAAGTACCTCGCCAGGCGCGTGGCCGGCATCGATCCGCGGAAGATCGACGACCCGCACGAGTGGGGGAAGATTCCGGTCCTGACGAAGGACGAGCTGCGCAAGCTTTCGACCGAGGAGTTCTATCGCGATTTCTGCATCGCGGGGTTCGAGAAGGCGGTCGAGTTCTGGCGCTCGGGCGGGGCCACCGGCAAGCCGCTGTTCTATCCGCGCTCGGCCGAGGACATGCGCTACATGCTCGGCGTCGCGTTCCGCCGCATCTGGCCGTGCATCGGCGCCACGGCCGGGGACACGCTGCACGTCTCGTTCCCGCTCGGCATCCATCCGGTGGGGCAACTGGCGCCGCGCGCCGCCGAGATGGAGGGCATCGCGACGATCTGGGCCGGGGCCGGCACCACGACGCCGTCGGAGGTTCAGCTCGATCTGATCCTGAGCCTGAAGCCCACCATCGTCGCTGCGATGCCGAGCTACGCCTTGCATCTCGCCAACGTCGCCGAGGCGCGCGGCATCGATCTCGCCTCGTCGAGCGTCGCGAAGCTGCTCGTCAGCGCCGAACCGCTGACCGACGCCAAGCGCGCGAAGTTGGCGCGAAGCTGGGGGGCCGAGGTCTACAACAGCTTCGGCATGACCGAGGGCGCGATGACGTCGGTCGAGCGGCACGGGCTCGGCGCAATGGTGGCGTTCACCGATCTCTTCTTCCTCGAAGTCGTCGACGGCGCGAGCGGAAAACCGGTCGCGCCGGGCGAGACCGGGGCCCTCGTCATGACGCCGTTATGGTCGAACACGATCACGCCATTCCTGCGCTGGTTCACCGGCGACATCGTGCGCATGGCGCCCCAGAAAAAGAGCAAAGATCCGTTCTCGGTGTTCCCGACGCTCGAGCACGCGCTGCGCACCGAGGGGTTCTTCAAGATCCGCGGCGTAAACATCAACCACGGCGACCTCGAAGACTTCATGTTCCAGCAGGCCGCCGTGCAGGATTTCAAGGGCGAGGCCGTCACCGACCCGCAGGGGCAGGACCGGCTGCGCCTGCTCGTCGAGCTGCGCCGCGGCGCCGACGCGGTCGCGACCGGCCGCGCGCTCGTCGCCGCCGTAAAGCGGAAATTCGAGCAGACCTGCGAGGTCGAGGTGCTGCCGGCCGGCACGATCGCGCAGGAATTCGAGAAATCCGTCAAGGCACCGCGCTTCGTGGACAGACGATGACAGCGTAGGGGCGCGCTGCGCGCGCCCGCTTGGTGCAAGTCCGCACGACATCTACCAGTGGAAACAGGGCGCGCGCAGCGCGCCCCTACGAAGGAGACGACATGACGACCTGCCCCGTTTGCCGCGCCGATCACATCGGCAGCCTGATGCGTCCGAAGGCGCTGCGCGACGCGCACAAGGCGCATGCCGCCGGCCGCATGTCCGATGCCGATTTCGCGAAGGCGCAGGGCGACGCCGTGCGCGGTGCGATCGCGATGCAGGAGGCGGCGGGTCTCGGCGCCGTCACCGACGGCGAGTTCCGCCGCCGCTCCTGGTTCGCGGGCTTCGTCGACGCGGTCCAGGGCCTCACGCACAAGGACACCGAGTTCAACTTCATGGAAGAGGGCGAGGCGGCGATCTCGGTGCCGGTGCCGCATGCCGAGGCGCCGATCCGCCGCACGAAGGGCATCACGACGCACGAGTTGGCCTTCGCGCAGAAAGTGGCCAAGGTGCCGGTGAAGATCACGATGCCGGCGCCGTCGGTCATCCATTTCTTCCGCGGCCCCGACGGTATCGACAAGTCGGTCTATCCCGACGTCGAGAAATTCTGGACCGACCTCGTCGCCGTCTACCGCGCCGAGATCGCCGAGCTCGGCAAGATGGGCCTCAAATACCTGCAGCTCGACGACGTGCCGCCGGCGCTGCTGTGCGACGTGAAGATACAGCAGCGCATCGCGCAATGGGGCTGGGACTGGCAGAAGCTGCTCGACAAGTACATCTGGGCCAACAACGAGGTGCTGCGCGATCTGCCGAAGGGCATGACCGCCGGCATCCATCTCTGCCGCGGCAATTTCCGCGGCCACTGGATCGGCTCGGGCGGCTACGAGCCGGTGGCCGAGAAATTCTTCGACCAGGTGAACGCGAACGTGTTCCTGCTCGAATACGACAGCGAACGCGCCGGCGATTTTCGCCCGCTGCGCCACCTGCCGAAGGAGAAGTGCGTCGTGCTCGGCCTCGTCAGCAGCAAGACGCCGGTGCTCGAGAGCGGCGCCGATCTGCGCCGCCGCATCGACGACGCGGGGAAGTTCGTGGACTTCCAGCGCCTCGCGATCAGCCCGCAATGCGGCTTCGGCACCACGGTCGGCGGCGCGCCGATGACCGAGGACGACCAGAAGAAGAAGCTGGAGCTGGTGAGCTGGGTCGCGCGCGCGGTGTGGGGTTAGCTTTCCGTGGGACATCGGGCATCGAGGCCCGGTCGCTGGCTGCGCCAGATCTTGGCGAAGCATTGCTTCGCCAGAAGATCGCGAAGCGATCGCCCGGGCCTGGCAGCCCGCGGTCCCGGAGCTTCGGGCGCTTGACTCTCCGTTAGCTCTTGCTTACCGTTAGCTATGGCTTACGGAAGCGCCTTGACCGCCTTGGCCGATCCGACGCGGCGTCTCGTGTTCGAGCGGCTGCGCGGCGGCGCGCGGCCGGTCGGCGCGCTCGCGGCCGGGCTGCCGGTGAGCCGCCCGGCGGTCTCGCAGCACTTGAAGGTGCTGAAAGAGGCGGGGCTGGTGCGCGAGGAGCGCGACGGCACGCGCCGGTTCTATTCCATCGATCCGGCCGGCCTCGGCGCGCTGCGCCGCTGGATCGACGGCTTCTGGGATACGGCGCTCGACGCCTTCGCGGCCGAAGTCGCGGCGGACGCCAAGCAGAGAGGGAAGCGATGAGTGCCAGGATCGCGATGGCGCCGGTTCGGAAAACGATTCGCGTGAAGGCCCCGCGCGAGCGCGCGTTCGAGATTTTCACGCAGTGGCGCTGGTGGCCGAAGGAGCACTCGCTGCTGAAATCGAAGTCGCCGCAGGTTTCGGTGACGACCGAGCCGCGCGTCGGCGGCCGCTGGTACGAGCGCGCGGCCGACGGCTCGGAATGCGACTGGGGCAAGGTGCTGGTGTGGCAGCCGCCCGCGCGCATCGTGATGACGTGGCAGCTCGACGGCCGTTTCGAGATCGACCCGAACCTGCACACCGAGGTGGAAGTGCGCTTCGTCGCCGACGGCGACCACACGCGCGTCGAGCTGGAGCATCGCCACCTCGAGCGCGCCGGCGATACCGCGCAGATGATGCGCGACGCGATCGATTCGCCGGGCGGCTGGGGCGGGCTGCTGGCGCAGTACGCGGCCGCCGCGAACGCCGGATAGCCCGATCGCGCTCGCCGCCGCCTAGTCGCTCCGGCCGAGCCGCGCCGCGAGTGCGGCGAACACGCTCTCGAACATGGCCGGCGTCAGCACGCCCGTGTTCGTGTTGTAGCGCGAGCAGTGATAGCTGTCGGCGAGCGCCAGCTTCGCGAGGCGGTGCAGTGCGCCGTGCCGGAACGGGAACGCCGCGCGGCGTTCGCCGAGCGCCTTCAGCACTTCGTTGTGCGCGAGCTGCCCGAGCGCGACGATCGCCGCGAGCTTCGGCATCGCCGCGATCTCGGCGGCGAGGAAGCTCTCGCGGCAGGTGCGCGCCTCGGCCGGCGTGGGCTTGTTCTCGGGCGGCACGCAGCGCACCGCGTTGGTGATGCGGCAATCGACGAGCGCGAAGCCGTCGTCGATGCGGCGGTCGTAGATTCCGCGTGCGAAGCCGAATTTCGGCAGCGTCGCATAAAGCAGGTCGCCGGCGTAATCGCCGGTGAACGGCCGCCCGGTGCGGTTGGCGCCCTTCAGGCCGGGCGCCAGGCCCACGATCAGCACGCGCGCGTCGAGCGGCCCGAAGGCCGGGACCGGCGCGTTGAAGAAGCCGGAATGGGCCTTGCGGTTCGCGGCCCGGAACGCGGCGAGGCGCGGGCACAGCGCGCAATCGCGCGGCGGCTCGGCAAAACGGGCGGGCGGCGCCGGCAATTTCGCTGACGCGAGGCTGCGTCAGCCCCGGTCGTCGTCGCCGGGCGCCATCGCCGGCGCGGGTTCGCGCGGCGCGCTCTCGCGATGGTTTTCGCGCGGCTCGCGCGGAACGCGGCCGGGCTGGTGGGCGCGCGCGATGTGCGGCGCGAGGTCGCCGAGATCGACGAAGATGTCGGCCTGGCGGCGCAGCTCGTCGGCCACCATCGGCGGCTGGGTCTTGATCGAGCTGACGACGGTGACGCGCACGCCCTTCTTCTGGACCGCCTCGACGAGGCGGCGGAAATCGCCGTCGCCCGAGAACAGCACGATGTGGTCGACGTGCTCGCCCATCTCCATCACGTCGACGGCGAGCTCGACGTCCATGTTGCCCTTCACCTTGCGGCGGCCCATGGCGTCGGTGAATTCCTTGGTCGGTTTGGTGACGAGCGTGTAGCCGTTGTAGTCGAGCCAATCGACCAGCGGCCGCAGCGGCGAGTAGTCCTGATCCTCGACGATGGCGGTGTAGTAGAACGCGCGGATCAGCCGGGCGCGGTCGGCGAAGAATTCCAGCAGCTTCCGGTAATCGATGTCGAAGCCCAGCGTCTTGGCCGCGTTGTAGAGATTGGCGCCGTCGATGAAGATCGCGAGCTTCTCTTCCTTGTAGAGCTTATGCGCATTGGCCATGGTGATCCCCCAATACCGATTCAAACATGAAAGGCCGTCCTGGGCGCGCCGGGCCGAAATGCCCCGCGCTTGCCCCTCGTCCCCCTCCGTACGGCACCCATAATATCGGCAACGCCGCCAAGAAGAAACACGATCGGCATGAGCATCTACATCGCCTTGGGCGCCAACCTGCCGGGCCCGGCCGGCCCGCCGCGCGCGACGCTCGAAGCGGCGCTGGTGCGACTCGCGGCCGCCGGAATCCGGATCGTGCGGCGCTCGCGCTGGTATCGCTCGCCGGCCTGGCCCGACCCGGCCGATCCCGAATTCGTCAACGCCGTGGCCGAGGTGGAAACCGCGCTGCCGCCGGAGGCGCTGCTCGCCCTGCTGCACGAGATCGAGGCGGCGCTCGGCCGGTCGCGCGCGGCCGCCAACGCGCCGCGTGCGGCCGACCTCGACCTCATCGACTATCGCGGCGCGGTCGAGGCGGGGCCGCCGGCGCTGCCGCATCCCCGGCTGCACCGGCGCGCCTTCGTGTTGCTGCCGCTGGCCGAGATCGCGCCCGGCTGGCGCCACCCGGTCAGCCGCCGCGCGATCGGCGACCTCGTCGCCGCGCTCGGCCCCGAAACGGCCGCCAAGCCCTTCGAATAGGCCGGGAATCGACCCGGCGCCGGCCCCTTCGCCGCACCCGGCTCGGGTTGCATTCGGCTGGTCCTGCCCATATATAGGTCGTTTCCAAGAACGGTTCCGAAATAGCTCTGGAGCGAGCGTTCAATGGCGCGCGTCACTGTCGAAGATTGTGTCCTCAAGGTCCCGAACCGGTTCGACCTCGTCATGCTGGCGTCGCAGCGGGCGCGCGACATCGCGTCGGGCGCGCCGGAGACGGTCGCGCGCGACAACGACAAGAACCCGGTGATCGCGCTGCGCGAGATCGCGGACGACACGCTGAAGCTGGGCGACCTCCAGGAAAAGCTCGTGCTCGGCCTGCAGAAGGAAAAGCCGCAGGACGATCTCGAGGAAGACACCGAGGCGCTCGACGCGCTCAAGGAAGAGTCGGCGATCCTGGCGACGGTCGAGTCGCTCCAGGCCGCCGCGCGCGAGACCAAGGAAAGCCGCGAAGAGGCCGACGCGGAAGACGCCGCGGCCGCCGCCGCCCAGGGCACGGCGGAGAACGCGGGCGAGGAATGACGCGCCCCGGCGGTGGCCGCGCTGGCATAGACCGGCGCCCGCTCCGCCGGATCGTTGTCGCGCGCGCCGGTCGAAAGGACCTGGCCCATGCTCCGCCAATATGAGCTGGTGGAGCGGGTCAAGGCGTACGACCCCGACGCGAACGAAGACCTGATCAACCGCGCCTACGTCTATTCGGTGAAGGTGCACGGCTCGCAGCAGCGCGCCAGCGGCGATCCCTATTTCGCGCATCCGGTCGAGGTGGCCGGCATCCTCACGCGCTACCGGCTCGACACGGCCACGATCGTCACCGCGCTGCTGCACGACACGGTGGAGGACACCGCCACCACGATCGACGAGATCGAGAAGGGCTTCGGCGGCGAGGTCGCGAAGCTCGTCGACGGGGTCACGAAGCTCTCGAAGATCGAGCTGCAGTCGCGCGAGGAGAGCCAGGCGGAGAATTTCCGCAAGTTCCTGCTCGCGATGTCGGCCGATCTGCGCGTGCTGCTGGTCAAGCTCGCGGACCGCCTGCACAACATGCGCACGCTGAAATACATCGCGAGCGAGGACAAGCGCCGGCGCATCGCGCGCGAGACGCTGGAGCTCTACGCGCCGCTCGCCGAGCGCATCGGCATGCGCGATTTCCAGGAGGAACTGCAGGACCTCGCTTTCGCCGAGCTGAACCGCGACGCGCGCGATTCGATCGTCAGGCGCCTCGAGTTTCTCGCCGAGCGCGGCGGCGACGTCGTGCCGCGAATCATCGGCACGCTCGAAGAGCTGATGAAGGCCGAGAGCATCGAGGCCAAGATCTCCGGTCGCAAGAAGACGCCGTTCTCGATCTGGAAGAAGATGCAGCAGAAGGCGGTGGAGTTCGAGCAGCTCTCCGACATCATGGCCTTCCGCGTGGTCGTGAAGACCGTCGCGGACTGCTATCGCGCGCTGGGCGCGCTGCACAGCAAGTACCGGGTCGTGCCCGGCCGCTTCAAGGATTACATCAGCCTGCCGAAGCCGAACGGCTACCGCTCGCTGCACACCGGCGTGTTCGGCCCGGGCGGCCACCGCATCGAGGTGCAGATCCGCACCGAGGACATGCACCAGTTCGCCGAGCTCGGCCTCGCCGCGCACTGGCAATACAAGCAGCACGTCGCCGCGAAAGACACCGAGGCCTATCGCTGGCTGCGCGGCCTGCTCGACATCCTGGAGCAGGGCGCCGACGCCGAGGAGTTCCTCGAGCACACGAAGCTCGAGATGTTCCAGGACAAGGCGTTCTGCTTCACGCCGCACGGCGACCTCATCGAGCTGCCGCGCGGCGCCACGCCGGTCGATTTCGCCTATGCCGTGCACTCCGAGATCGGCGATCATTGCGTCGGCGCCAAGATCAACGGCCGCATGGTGCCGCTGCGCACCACGCTCAAGAACGGCGATCAGGTCGAGATCGTCACCTCGAAGGCGCAGACGCCGTCGCCGGAATGGGAGCGTTTCGTCGTCACCGGCAAGGCGCGCGCGCGCATCCGCCGCTTCATCCGCCTGCGCCAGCGCCAGGAGTATCTCGATCTCGGCCAGGCGATGCTGGAAAAGGCGTTCGTCGCGCGCGGCGGCGCGTTCACCGGCAAGGTCGTGGAACCGGTGCTGCGCCAGTTCGGCCAGGCGAGCGTCGAGGACCTCGTCGCCGCGGTCGGGCAGGGCAACGTCAGCGTCGGCGACGTGGCGCGCGCGGTGATCCCCGGCGCCGAGACCGTGCAGGCGCCGCCCAAGAAGAAAAAGGACGACGCCAAGAAGCCGAAGAAGGACGGCAAGGATACGGGCGCGATCCAGCTGAAGGGCCTCATTCCCGGCATGGCCGTGCATTTCGCCGGCTGCTGCCACCCGCTGCCGGGCGAGCGCATCGTCGGCATCGTGACGACGGGCAAGGGCGTCACCGTCCACACGATCGACTGCGACTCGCTCGAGGCCTTCGCCGACATGCCCGAGCGCTGGATCGACGTCGCCTGGCCCGAAGACGGCGACGATCAGACGCGCGTCGGCCGCCTCCACGTCACCGTCTCCAACGAGCCGGGCGCGCTCGGCGCGATCACGACCCTCATCGGAAAGTACGACGGCAACATACAGAATCTGCGCTTCACGGCGCGCACCACCGATTTCTTCGACATGCTGATCGACATCGCCGTGCGCGACGTGCGCCATCTCACCACGATCATCGCCGCGCTGCGCGGGCAGAAGGTGGTGGCCGCGGTGGAGCGGGCGAGAAGCTAGAATGTGGAAGCGAGCGAACCCGGAAGACGAACGATGAAAACCAACAAGCTCCGCCTCGGCGTCAACATCGATCACGTGGCCACGATCCGCAACGCGCGGGGCGGGCGGCATCCCGATCCGGTGAAGGCCGCGATCGCCGCCGCCCATGCCGGCGCCGACGGCATCACCGCGCATCTCCGCGAAGACCGCCGCCACATCACCGACGGCGACATCGACCGGCTGACGGCCGAGATCGACCTGCCGCTCAACCTCGAGATGGCGGCGACCAGGGAGATGCTGGAGATCGCGCTGCGCCACAAGCCGCACGCGGCCTGCATCGTGCCCGAGAAGCGCGAGGAACGCACGACCGAGGGCGGGCTCGACGTGGTGAAGGGCCGCAACAATCTCTCGTACTACGTGCGTGCGCTGACCGGCGCC
The DNA here is from genome assembly GCA_016792765.1 of Candidatus Odyssella sp. Taxonomy (GTDB): domain Bacteria; phylum Pseudomonadota; class Alphaproteobacteria; order Bin65; family Bin65; genus SBBV01. The sequence continues at coordinate 38,543 of JAEULD010000203.1, read as the reverse complement.
GGCATCCGCGTCTCGCTGTTCATCGAGCCGGACGCGGCCGCGCTCGAGGCGGCCAGGGCGCTCGGCGCGCCGGTCGTCGAATTGCACACCGGCACCTATTGCGAGGCCTACAATCTCGCGCCCACCGGCCCCGAGGTGCAGCGCGAGCTCGCCCGCATCGTCGAGGCGGCGCGCGCGGCCCAAGCGCTCGGCCTCGAATGCCATGCCGGCCACGGGCTGACGTTCGACACGGTGGGGCCGGTCGCCGCGATCCCGGCCGTCGTCGAGCTGAACATCGGCCACTTCCTGATCGGCGAGGCGATCTTCAGCGGCCTCGACAGCGCCATCAAGCGCATGCGCGCGCTGATGGACAAGGCGCGCGCCGAATCCGGCGGGGCGAGGAGCGCGTGATTCTCGGCCTCGGCTCCGACCTCGTCGATATCCGGCGCATCGAGAAGACGCTCGGGCGCTGGGGCGAGAAATTCGTCGATCGCTGCTTCACCGAGACCGAGAAGCGCCGCAGCGAGGCGCGCTACGGCCGCGCCGCCAGCTATGCCAAGCGCTTCGCCGCCAAGGAGGCGTGCGCCAAGGCGCTCGGCACCGGCTTCGGCAGCGGCGTCTACCATCGCGACATGGGCGTGGTGAACCTGCCCTCGGGGCGGCCGACGATCGAGCTGACCGGCGGGGCCGCCAGGCGCTTGGCGGAACTCGTCCCCGCTGGTATGACGGCGCGCATCGACGTTTCGATCACCGACGAGCCGCCGCTCGCGCAGGTGATCGTCATCATCTCGGCCGTGCCGATTTCGCCGCCTTGATTTCGGCGCGCCGCTCCGCGAAGGTCCGCCGCTCCCGCAGCAGCTCGTAGCGCCGCCGTTCCGGCGGCCGGATAGGCAACGACAGTGGCAAGCAACCGCGACCGGGCCAAGGCGAAAGCCAAGACGAAGGCCAAGGGCCAGGAAAGCTGGATCGAGACGATCAAGACGGTGTTCTGGGCCGTTCTGATCGCGCTGGTCGTGCGCACCTTCGCCTACGAGCCGTTCAGCATTCCGTCGGGCTCGATGCTGCCGGGCCTGCTGATCGGCGACTACCTGTTCGTCTCCAAGTTCTCCTACGGCTATTCGCGCTATTCGTTTCCGTGGTCGCCCAAGCTGTTCTCGGGGCGCATTCTCGCGGGCACGCCCGAGCGCGGCGACGTCGTCGTGTTCCGCCTGCCGAGCGATCCCAAGATCGACTACATCAAGCGCATCGTCGGCCTGCCCGGCGATACGGTGCAGGTGAAGGCCGGGCGGCTCCACATCAGCGGCAAGATGGTCGAGCGCCGGCGCACCGGCCAGGTCGTGGTCTACGAGCAGGAGGAGCCGACCGGGCGCTACGCCGAGCGTCTCTATCAGGTCTACCTGGAATCGCTCCCGGCCGGGCCGTCGGGCCAGGGCGTGCGGCAGCACACGATCTACGAGCGCAGCGACACCGAATTCGGCAGCGACAACACGCCGGAATACGTCGTGCCCGCCGGCCATTATTTCATGATGGGCGACAACCGCGACAATTCCTGCGACAGCCGGTTCAGCGCCACCTACAACCCCACCGGCCCCAGCGGGCAGCGCTGCGGCCAGATCGTCGGCTTCGTGCCGTTCGAGAACTTCGTCGGCCGCGCGGAGTTCATGTTCTTCTCGACCGACGGCTCGGCCGAGCTCTGGGAAGTGTGGAAATGGCCGTTCGCGATCCGCTACGGCCGCCTGCTGATGGGCGTGCGCTGAGCGTGGCGAGGGCGCGCGCGTGAGCGACGACGCACAGCGGCCGGGCGGCATCGTGCGGTTCGCGCGCGATCTCGTGCGCACGGTCTACGACGTCGCCGTCACGGCCCTCTGGGCCGTCGCGCTGGCGCTGCTGATCCGCACCTTCGCGTTCGAGCCGTTCCGCATCCCGTCGCCCTCGATGCTGCCGGGCCTCTGGGTCGGCGACTACCTGTTCGTCTCGAAATACAGCTACGGCTACAGCCGCTACTCGTTTCCCTACGGGGCCAGCACCTCGTCGTGGAACCCGTTCCAGTTCGAGGGGCGCTTCCTCGCCGGCACGCCGCGGCGCGGCGACGTCGCCGTGTTCCGCCAGCCGCGCGATCCGGCGGTGGACTTCATCAAGCGCGTTGTGGGCCTGCCCGGCGACCGCATCCAGGTGAAGAACCGCATCGTCTACGTCAACGGCAAGGCGCTGGCGCGGGAGCGCGTTGCCGAGGCGGCGCCGGATCGCAACGGCGGCGGCATCGGCGAGCCCGGCCATCCCGGCAATGCCGAGGGGATCGAGGCCTTCCGCGAGACGACGCCGGAGGGGCGCTCCTACGTCGTCTGGCAGCAGCGCGGCAGCGGGAACAGCCTCGTCAACAACACCGAGGAATACGTCGTCCCGCCCGGCCACTATTTCATGATGGGCGACAACCGCGACGACTCCACCGACAGCCGCAATCTGCTCGCCGTCGGCTACGTGCCGATCCAGAATCTGGTCGGGCGCGCCGAGTTCCTGTTCTTCTCCACCGATCATCGCGCCGAGCTGTGGGAGGTGCATCGCTGGGTCGACAGTATTAGATTTGGAAGATTTTTTAAGGAAATTCAGTAGTTTGATAGTGAATCATAACATTTCGGACGAATTGCCCGTCTGACCTCGGCTTAGACTTATCTTAACCACCCTGTGGTCGAGTGCCGGCGCGCCAGGCCGGGCGGCGCGTGGGGCGCCCGGCACCGCGAAAGCGGGACGGTCGGTCCGCGCGAAATTCGCATTGCATCGCGGCGCGCGCGGGACGAAGTAGAGGGAAAATGTCGTGAGCATCGTGCAGCGGCGGTTCGCCAAGCTTTACATCGCCCTCGGCCATAGCTTCGTGCGGCCCGAGCTGCTCGAGGAGGCGCTGACGCATGCCAGCGCGTCCGCGGCCGGCGGCGCGACGGTCGGCGGCCTCGCCGCGAATTACGAGCGCATGGAGTTCCTCGGCGACCGCGTGCTGAACCTCGTGGTCGCCCAGCACCTCCTGAAGCGCTATCCCGACGAGAAGGTCGGCCAGCTCGCGCGGCGCCATGCGGCGCTGGTGCGCGAAGAGGCGCTGGCCGACGTGGCGCGCCGCGCCGGCATTCTCGAGTTCATCCGCCTGTCGGCGGGCGAGGAGCTTTCGGGCGGGCGCAACAATCCGGCCATCGCCGCCGATTGCTGCGAGGCGGTGATCGCCGCGCTCTATCTGGACGGCGGCTTCGCGGCCGCGGAGCGCTTCATCGCCAAGCTCTGGGCGCCGCTGATCAACCAGACGCCGCGCCCGCCCAAGGATCCCAAGACCGCGCTCCAGGAATGGGCGCAGAGCCGCGGCCTGCCGCTTCCGGTCTACACGACGATGGCGCAGAGCGGGCCCGACCACGACCCCACCTTCACCGTGCGCGTGCAGGTGAGGGGTTATCCGCCGACGACGGCGACCGGCCGTTCGAAACGGCTGGCCGAGCAGATTGCGGCGCAGTTTCTCGTCGCTATGATCTCGGGGCAGAACCCGCAGCCGCATCCGCCCCGCGAGACGCATGGCAACGCCGACAAGCCCACCACCCACTGAGACGCGCGCGGGCTTCGTCGCCCTCATCGGCGCGCCCAATTCCGGCAAGTCGACGCTCCTCAATGCCCTCGTCGGCGCCAAGGTCTCGATCGTCTCGCGCAAGGTGCAGACGACGCGCGCGCGCGTGCTCGGCATCGCGATCGAGGGCGCGGCGCAGATCGCGTTCGTCGACACGCCCGGCATCTTCGCGCCGCGGAAGCGCCTCGACCGCGCGATGGTCGCGGCCGCCTGGCAGGGCGTCGAGGACGCCGATCTCGTGGCGCTGCTGGTCGACGCGCATGCCGGCGCGCGTTCGACCGACGCCGAGACCGAGGCCATCCTCGCCAAGCTCGCGGAGAGCAAGCGCAAGGCGGTGCTGGTGCTCAACAAGGTCGATCTGGTCAATCCGCCGCAACTGCTCGGCCTCGCGGAGCGGCTCAACCGGACCGGCCTGTTCACCGACACGTTCATGGTCTCGGCGCTGACCGGCGACGGCGTCGGCGACCTCCGCCGCCATTTCGCGAAGGCGATGCCGGAAGGCCCGTGGCTCTATCCCGAAGACCAGATCTCCGACATGCCGGACCGGCTGCTCGCGGCCGAACTCGTGCGCGAGCAGCTGTTCGAGACGCTGCATCAGGAGCTGCCCTACGCGCTCACGGTCGAGACCGAGGCGTGGGAGGAGCGCAAGGACGGCAGCGTCAAGATCGACTGCACGATCTTCGTCGAGCGCGACAGCCAGCGCGCGATCGTGCTCGGCAAGGGCGGCGAGCGCATCAAGGCCGCCGGCGCCGCCGCGCGCAAAGAGCTCGAGGACTTGTTCGAGCGCCGCGTGCACCTGTTCCTGTTCGTGAAGGTGCGCGACAAATGGCAGGACGACCCCGAGCGCTATCGGGCGATGGGGCTCGAGTGGGAGGGGTGAGTGCCGGCGGATGTGCCGCTTTATCCTGATATGTCAGGGATATGGCGGACGATGACGGCGGGGAATCGGGCGCGCGAATAATGCTTTATTTACCAAACCCGCCTATGGTCGGCGCGAGCGGCGCCGTATCGGCAGACGGGGGGATCCGGACCGGGCCGCACCAGGATCGAGGATGAACCGCACCGCGCCCCTGCCGACGACCAAAGCGAGCCGCTGGCGCGTGCGCGCGTTCCTGGCGCTGGTCTGCGGGCTGGCGCTGGCGGGCGTCTGGGCGACGGCGTGGCACGCGGACCGGCGCGAACGCGAAACGCACATCGACGAGCTGGCCGCGCGCGTGCGCACCGCCGCGAGCGCGTCGGCGCTCGCCGTCGCCGCGCGCCTGCGCATGATCGATCATCTGCTGCTCTATGCGGTGGCCGATTTCGAGCGCGATCCGCAGCGCTTCAAGCTCGACTTCTGGTTCGAGCAGTCGGCCTCGATCGCCGCCGCGGCGCCGCAATTCGCGCTGCTCGACAAGGACGGCATCGTCCGCCAGAGCAGCGTCGGCCCCTCGGCGCACGGCGCCGGCCATTCCGCCGCCGAGCCATTCCGGACGCACAGCAGACAGGACACGGAACGCCTGCATGTGAGCCGCGTGACGGTCGATCCCGTAACGAAGCGCCGGGCCATCCACCTGTCGCGCCGCGTCAACGACCGGGTCGGCGTCTTCGCCGGCGTGCTGGTCCTGTCGGTCGATCCCGATTTCTTCTTCGACGTGCTCGACCGCGTGAAGGTCGGCATCCGGGGCGGCGGCGCGATGCGCCGCGAGGGCGGCGACGCGATCCTGCGGCTGACGAGCACCGCCCGCGACGTCGGCGACGGCACGGTCGCCGGCACGGCCGAGCGCCACGAATCGGCGGACGCGGCCTATATGGGGCATCTCTACGAGGCCGAGGTGGTGCGCGCGACCCGCGGCCTCGAAGACTACGACGACATCGTCGTCGACGCCGAGGGCAACGTCGCCGAGGCGCTGTCCGAGATCGAGCAGCGGCGGTGGCTGATCTGGGTCGCCGCCGCGGTCGTCACCCTGCTGATCCTGGCGCTGTTCCTCGCGCTCACCTCGGATCTCGCGCGCCTCCGGCGGCTGCGCGGCCAGCTCGAGAACCGCAACCGCGAGCTGATCCTCGCCAACCGCTCGGCGCTCTCGGCCGTCGAGGCGAAATCGCGCTTCCTCGCGAACATGAGCCACGAGTTCCGCACGCCGCTCAACGCGATCCTCGGCTTCTCCGAGGCGCTCAAGAGCGGGCTGTTCGGCCATCTCAACCCGCGCCAGGCCGAATACGCGGCCCACATCCACAGCAGCGGCAATCACCTGCTCGCGCTGATCAACGACGTGCTCGACCTTTCGCGGCTCGACCTCGACGCCTACGTGCTCAATCCCGAGCGCATCGATCTCGCGGCGGCCGTCGGCGCCGCCGCGCATACGCTCTCGGTCGCGGCCGAGCAGAAGGGCGTGGTCCTGCGCGCCGAGGTGCCGGCCGCGCTGCCGGCGATCGTGGCCGACGAGCGCGCCCTCAGGCAGGTGATGCTCAACCTGCTCTCGAACGCGGTGAAGTTCACGCCCGCGGGCGGCATCGTCGCGATCCGCGCCGAGCCCCGCGCCGACGGCGGCGTCGCCGTCGTCGTCTCCGACACCGGCCCCGGCATCGCGCCCGACGATCTCGCGCGCCTGTTCCGGCCGTTCCAGCAGGCCGAGAACACGCGGCGGCACAATCCCGAGGGCACCGGCCTGGGCCTCGTCATCAGCCGCCGCCTCATGGAGAAGCACGGCGGCACGCTTTCGCTCGAAAGCGAGCTCGGCAAGGGCACGCGCGCGATCGCGGCGTTTCCGAAGGACGCGGTGGCACCCGCGCCCGCACAGCGCCGCACCGCCGCGCTGGCCGCATAGCGCAGGCCTCGGTTTGCCAGCGTGAAGGGTTCCGTGCCGTCGCCGCAAACGCGGGGACGACAAGTTGGAACGGTGTTGCTAAATCTGGCGCCATGGACTGGACCGACCGCGGCATCGTTCTGTCGGCGCGCCGGCACGGCGAAACCTCGCTGATCGTGCAACTGCTCACCGAAGCGCACGGGCGCCATGCCGGGCTCGTGCGCGGCGGCGCGTCGTCGCGCGCGCGCGGCCTCTATCAGCCGGGCAACCTGCTCGCGGCGCATTGGCGCGCGCGGCTCGCCGAGCATCTCGGCAATTTCAGCTGCGAAATGGTGACCGGCTCGGCGGCGGCGCTGATGGACGACGGCGGCAAGCTCGCCGCGCTCAGCGCCGCGGCGGCGCTGGCCGAAGCGGCGCTGCCCGAGCGCGAGCCGCATGCCGACGTATTCGACAGCCTCTCGGCGCTGATCGCGGCGCTCGGCGCCGCCGCTGCCGCGGCGGATTGGGCGCCGGCCTATGTGCGCTTCGAGCTGGGCCTGCTCGCCTCGCTCGGGTTCGGGCTCGATCTCGCGCGCTGTGCGGCCACCGGCGCGAACGACAATCTCGCCTTCGTCTCGCCCAAGACCGGCCGCGCCGTCTCGCTCTCGGCCGGCGAGGCGTGGCGCTCGAAGCTGCTGGCGCTGCCGCGTTTCCTGATCGCCGAGGCGCCGGACGAGAAGCGCCCGGCGCGCGGCGAGGTGGGGCAGGGGTTGGCGCTCACCGGCTATTTCCTCGAGCGCCACGTCTTCGCGCCGCACGGCAAGGGCCTGCCGGCCGCCCGCGTCCGCCTCGCGGAGCGGCTCGCGAAGGCCTGAGCCGCGCGCTCGCCGCGAAGCCTCCGTCCAGCAACCTATTGACGTTTTCGGTCGCTGGGCGCCTATATCTAGCAAAATCATAGCGAACCATGCCCGACGATCTGCCGTTTGCCGCCGAACTCCGCGACGCTCCGCTGGCCGACGCCTTGGGCGAGCGCTACCTCGCCTATGCGCTCTCGACCATCATGTCGCGCTCGCTGCCCGACGTGCGCGACGGGCTGAAGCCGGTCCACCGCCGCCTGCTCTACGCGATGCGCGAATTGCGGCTCGATCCGCAGACCGCGTTCAAGAAATGCGCGCGCATCGTCGGCGACGTGATGGGCAAGTATCACCCGCACGGCGACGCCTCGATCTACGACGCGATGGTCCGCCTCGCGCAGGATTTTGCGGTGCGCTACCCGCTCGTCGACGGCCAGGGCAACTTCGGCAACATCGACGGCGATAACCCGGCCGCGATGCGCTACACCGAGGCGCGCCTCACCGAAGTCGCGCAGCGCCTGCTCGAGGGCATCGACGAGGACGCCGTCGACTTCCGCGCGACCTACGACGGCGAGGGCAGCGAGCCGGTCGTCCTGCCGGCGAACTTCCCGAACCTGCTCGCCAACGGCGCCGCCGGCATCGCGGTCGGCATGGCGACGAGCATCCCGCCGCACAACGTCGCCGAGATCTGCGACGCGCTCGAGCGCCTGATCGAGAAGGAGAAGCTCAAGGGCGACAAGGTCTCGATCCGCGAGCTCGTCAACCGCATGCCGGGGCCGGATTTCCCGACCGGCGGCGAGATCGTCGAGCCGTTCGACAACATCGTCGAAGCCTACAAGACCGGCAAGGGCAGCTTCCGCTTGCGCGCGAAGTGGGAGGTCGAGAAGACGAAGGGCGGCGGCTACGTCGTCGTCGTCACCGAGATACCCTATCAGGTGCCGAAGTCGCGCCTCGTCGAGCGTATCGCGGAATTGCTGCAGGAGAAGAAGCTGCCGCTGCTGGGCGACGTGCGCGACGAATCGGCCGAAGACATCCGCCTCGTGCTCGAGCCCAAGAGCCGCAACGTCGAGGCGCCGGTGCTGATGGAGCACCTGTTCGCCCAGACCGACCTCGAGACGCGCGTTCCGCTCAACATGAACGTGCTCGACAGGGACAAGTCGCCGAAGGTGATGAACCTCGGCGAGGTGCTGCGCGCGTTCCTCGATCACCGCCGCGAGGTCCTGATCCGGCGCAGCGAGTTCCGGCTCGAGAAGATCGCCGAGCGGCTCGAGATCCTCAAAGGCTACATGGTCGCCTACATCAATCTCGATGAGGTGATCCGCATCATCCGCAGGGAGGACGAGCCGAAGCCGGTGATGATGAAGCGGTTCAAGATTACCGAGGCGCAGGCCGAGGCGATCCTGAACATGCGCCTGCGCCAATTGCGCAAGCTCGACGAGATCGAGATCAAGCGCGAGATCACGGAGCTCACGAAAGAGCAGGGCGAACTCAAAGGTCTCGTCGGCAGCGAGAAGAGGCAGTGGCAGACGCTCGGCACGCAGATCGCCGAGCTGCGCGAGGCGTTCGGGCCCAAGACACCGCTCGGCCGCCGCCGCACGAAGCGCGGCGACGCGCCGGCGATCGAGGTGGCCGAAATCGCGGCACCGGTCGAGAAGGAGCCGGTGACGGTGATCTGTTCCGAGAAGGGCTGGATCAGGGCGCTCGGCGGCCACCTCGAGGACGCGGGCGCGCTGCAGTTCAAGGAGGGCGACGCGCTGCGCTTCCTGCTGCACGCGCAGAGCACCGACCGCCTGCTGCTGTTCGGCAGCGACGGCAAGTTCTACACGCTGCCGGTCGAGAAGCTGCCGCGCGGGCGCGGCCACGGCGAGCCGGTGCGGCTCTCGATCGATCTCGGCAACGAGCACGAGATCGTCGCGCTGTTCGTGCACGATCCCGAGCGCAAACTGCTGGTCGCGTCCAGCGACGGCCGCGGCTTCATCGTGCCCGAGAAAGACGTGGCGGCGCAGACCCGCGCCGGCAAGCAGGCGCTCAATCTCGCCGAGGGCGTCGCCGGCCGCGTGTGCGCGCCGGCCGCGGGCGACCACATCGCCGCGCTCGGCGAGAACCGCAAGCTGCTGATCTTCCCGATCGCGGAATTGCCGGAGATGAGCCGCGGCCGCGGCATCACGCTGCAGAAGTTCAAGCAGGGCGGCCTCGCCGACGCGAAGGCGTTCGCGCTCGAGCATGGCCTCGAGGTCAGGACCGGCTCGAAGACGCGCGTCTACGCCAAGGCCGAGCTCAAGGACTGGATCGGCCAGCGCGCGCAGGCCGGCCGCCTGCCGCCGCAGGGCTTCCCGAGGAGCGGGAAGATCTGACGCGCCGCGGAATGGCTTGGCTTGAGTCCGCGAGACCGTAGAATGTCCGCCCTACGGGAACCGGGGACGAGGGCGCAATGAAATTCGGCCTGTTCTACCTGCCGACCTACATGCCGGGCGCGCGCGACGCGCAGACGCACTACCGCAACATCGTCGAGCAGGTGGTCTATGCCGACAAGATCGGCATCGACTACGTCTGGATGGTCGAGCACCATTTCGTGCGCCACGGCGGCCTCTTGCCGTCGAACTACGCTTTTCTCTCCTATCTCGCCGCCAAGACGACGCGCATCCGGCTCGGCACCGGCGCCACGGTGATGCCGATCAACGATCCGGTGCGCGTGGCCGAGCAGGCCGCGACGCTCGACCAGCTTTCGCAGGGCCGCTTCGATTTCGGGGTCGGGCGCGGCTTCCTCCGCGACGAGTTCGAGGCGTTCGGCGTCGACATGAAGGAGAGCCGGGAGCGGGTGGAAGAGGGCGTCGATCTCGTCAAGCGCGCCTGGGCCGGCGGGCCGCTCGCATACAAGAGCCGCTTCCGGCCCGAGATGACCGATCTGCCGATCCTGCCGCCGATCTTCCAGAAGCCGCACCCGCCGATCTGGGTCGCCTGCCTGATGTCGCCCGAGAGCTTCGACTGGACCGCGCGCGAGGGGCACAACCTGCTCTACGTCGCCTATCACGTCGATCATCCGCTGGCGAAGGAGCGCATCGGCTGGTATCGCGACGCGCTGCGGAAGTACGGCCGCCGCGTCGAGGATCACGAGGTCTGCTGCGCCTATCACGCGCACTTCCTCGAGCGCGGCGACGATGCGCGCCTCCGGGCGATCGTCGAGCGGCCGATGGCGGAGTATGCGGCGGCCGGCGTCGAGGCGGCGCGCAAGCCGCCCGATCCCGCGGCCTACAAGGGCTACGACCGCCGCGAGAGCGCGCAGAAGGGGCTCGGCTTCGACGTCTACTTCCCCGGCCGCGTGCTGATGGGCGGGCCGGAGCAGGCGCTGGCGCGCATCGCCGAACTGAAGGCGGCGGGCATCACCCAGGCCGCGATGCTCGTCGATTTCGGCTCGCTCGCGCAGAAGGACATCATGCGCTCGCTCGAGGTGTTCGGGCGCGAGGTCCTGCCGCGGGTCAAGGACCTGTAGAGCGCCCGAAAAAGGGGCGAATCCCGCGCGGAATCGGCCCTTGCGCGAGGTCGGGGCCGTTCTTTACGATGCCTGGAACAACGGCCGCCGATCAATCCGCCGTTGCTTTCATCACAGGGAGTCCTCGCTCATGAAACGTCGTCAGTTCCTCCGCGGCGCGGGCGCCGTGGGCACGGTCGCCGCGGCGGCGGCCATGTCCTCGCTTCCGAAGCCGGCCATCGCGCAGTCGATGCCGTCGATCAAGTGGCGGCTCGCATCGAGCTTCCCGAAGTCGCTCGACACGCTCTATGGCGGCGCCGAAGTGTTCTGCAACCGCGTGCGCTCGGCGACCGACGGCAAGTTCGACATCGCGCCGCACGCGGCCGGCCAGCTCGTGCCGCCGCTGCAGGTCATGGACGGCGTCCAGAACAAGACCATCGAGTGCGGCCACACCGCCAGCTACTACTATTTCGGCAAGGACGAGACCTTCGCCTTCGCCACCGCGATTCCGTTCGGTCTCAACACCCGCCAGATGAACGCCTGGATGTATCAGGCCGGCGGCAACGACCTGCTCAACGAATTCTACAAGGGCTACAACATCTTTCATCTGCCGGGCGGCCACACCGGCGCGCAGATGGGCGGCTGGTTCCGCCGCGAGATCAAGACGCCCGACGATCTGAAGGGCCTCAAGATGCGCATCGGCGGCTTCGCCGGCCGCGTCATGAGCAAGCTCGGCGTCGTGCCGCAGCAGATCGCGGGCGGCGACATCTATCCGGCGCTGGAGAAGGGCACGATCGACGCGACCGAGTGGGTCGGCCCCTACGACGACGAGAAGCTCGGCTTCAACAAGGTGGCGAAGTACTACTACTCGCCGGGCTGGTGGGAAGGCTGCGCCATGCTCTCGCTGATGATCAACATCGAGGAGTGGAACAAGCTGCCGAAGTACTATCAGTCGGTCGTCGAGGCCGCCGCCGCCGAAGCCACCAACTGGATGACGTCGAAATACGATGCCGGTAACGCGCCGGCGCTGAAGCGCCTCGCGCAGGCGGGCGTGGAGTTCCGCGAGTTCCCGCCGGCGGTGATGGACGCCTGCTACGCGGCGGCGCAGGAACTCTACAAGGAGACCAACGCGAAGAACGCGAACTTCAAGAAGGTCTACGACAACTACACGGCGTTCCAGAAAGACATCGTGCAGTGGTTCCAGTTCGCCGAGGGCGGCTTCGACCGCTTCATGGCGCGCCGCTTGCGCGGCTAGGCCGATCTCGGCCGGCCCGACGACGGGAGGCCCCGCCGGTTCGGCGGGGCCTTTTTCGTGCGGGCGGCGCCCGCGACACTACTTGATCTTGGGCAGGCCCGGGGCGTCGTCGTCCTCCGTCGCGCGCGGCGCGGACGGGATCGAGATCGGCTTGTCCGGGTTGACCGCGCGCGGCTTGTCCATGCCCGTCCAGACCAGGCTCGGCGCCGCGATGAGGACCGTCACCGCGACCAGCTGGATGACGACGTAGGGGACGGCGCCCCAGTATATCTGGCCGGTGGTGATCGGCGCCGTCTCTTTGCCGGTGACCTTGTCGACATAGGGTTTCTCGGGCGCCACGCTGCGAAGATAAAACAGCGCGAAGCCGAACGGCGGGTGCATGAACGAGGTCTGCATGTTCACGCCGAGCAGCACGCCGAACCAGATCATCGCGTATTTCTCGGCGACGCCGGGCGGAACGCCGAGATACATGGCCGCGACCGGCGTCAGCACCTTCAGCGCGGTCGGCGCCAGCAGCGGCACGATGATGAACGCCAGCTCGAAGAAATCCAGGAAGAAGGCGAGCAGGAACACCATCAGGTTGACGATGATGAGGAAGCCGAGCCACCCGCCGGGAAGCTGCGTCAGGAGATTCTCGACCCAGTGATCGCCTTTCACGCCGTTGAACGTGAGCGAGAAGCAGGTGGCGCCGATCAGGATGAAGATCACGAAGGCCGAGAGCTTCGCCGTCGTGTCCATCGCCTGGCGGAGCAGGCCGAGATTCAGGCGGCGGTTGACGAGCGCCAGGATCAGCGCGCCGGCCGCGCCCATCGCGCCGCCCTCGGTCGGCGTGGCGAGGCCGATGAAGATCGTGCCGAGCACCAGGAAGATGAGCAGCAGCGGCGGGAACAGCGTGAAGACGACCCGCTGGGCCAGCTTGAAGCCCTTGAGCGTGCGCGCCTCGGGCGGCAGCGCGGGCGCGGCCGACGGGCGGATCATCGTGACCGCGAAGACGTAGACGAAATACATGCCGGCCAGCATCAGGCCGGGAATGAGCGCGCCCTCGTACATGTCGCCGACCGAGCGGCCCATCTGGTCGGCGAGAACGATCAGGACGAGGCTCGGCGGAATGATCTGCGCGAGCGTACCCGACGCCGCGATCGTGCCCGAGGCCACGCGCCGGTCGTAACCGTAGCGCAGCATGATCGGCAGCGAGATCAGGCCCATCGAGATGACCGACGCGGCGACCACGCCCGTGGTGGCGGCCAGCAGCGCGCCGACGAAGATCACGGCATAGGCGAGGCCGCCGCGCACGGGGCCGAAGAGCTGGCCGATCGTGTCGAGCAGGTCCTCGGCCATGCCGCTGCGCTCGAGGATCAATCCCATGAAGGTGAAGAATGGGATCGCCAGCAGCGTGTCGTTGGCCATGATGCCGAGCACGCGGTTGGGCAGCGCCTGCAGGAGGTTCGGGCCGAACAGGCCGATCTCGATGCCGATCAGCGCGAAGATGAGGCCGTTGGCGGCGAGCGAGAACGCGACGGGGAAGCCGATCAGCAGGAAGATCGCCAGGCTGGCGAACATGATCGGCGCGTAGTTGTGCGTCAGGAATTCGACCATGGCGGCGACCTCAGTTCGTGCCGTGCGCCGCCGCCTTCTCGTTGGGGTCCGGGATCAGGCCCCTCAGATAGGCGAACCGCTTGATGAGCTCCGACAGGCCCTGCAGGCCGAGCAGCACGAAGCCGGCCGGGATGAGCAGCTTCACCGGCCAGCGGATCAGGCCGCCCGCCTGGTCGGACGCTTCCCAGCCGGCCGGATTGAACAGGCCGGCGACGACCGCGCCGAAGCCCGGTGCCGTCGCGCCCGGCGGCGCCTTGGTCACCGAATTGGCGAACAGCGGCACCGACAGGTAGAGGATCACGAGCGTCATCGGCAGCAGGAAGCAGGTAAACCCGAAGATGTCGATCTTCGCGAGCCCGCGCCGCGAGAAGCGGCTCGAGATCACGTCGATGCGCACGTGCTCGTTGCGCAGCAGCGTGTAGCCGGAGCACAGCAGGAAGATCGCGGCGAACAGATACCACTGGATCTCGAGCCACGCGTTGGAACTGGTATCGAACGCCTTGCGCACGACGGCGTTGCCCGCGCTGATCAGCACGGCCGCGAGCACGAGCCAGTACACGGTGCGGCCGACGCGCTCGTTGATGCGGTCGATGGCGCGGCTCAGCGGCATCAGCACCGGCGTCAGGATGCCGATGGCGACGACGAGCGCGAGCAGGGTGGCGGCGGCGACCAGCGCCCAGGTATCGAACGACAACGGCTATCCTCCCAGTGCTGTCGGCCCCGCCGCCCGGCTTATGTGCCGGTTTCGCCGTGCCGTGCCGGACGCGCGACGCCGCCCGCTCAGCGCCGTTTCGCCATTGGGTCGTCGCAGGCGGGAAACCTTGCAGCGGCGGGTTTCGCCGTCAACAAGAGAATTGGCGCTGCGCTCGCGCCCGGCGCCCGCCGCTCAGGGCAGCACGGTCCAGCCGCGCGAGGTGAGGCCTTCGAGCGGGCGGAAATTGGCCTTGTAGGCCATCTTGCGGCTGCCCGCGATCCAATAGCCGAGATAGAGATAGGGCAGGCCGGCCGCGCGCGCGCGCTCGATGAGCCGCATGATCATGTAGGTGCCGAGGCTGCGTTCGGACTGCGCCGGCTCGAAGAAGCTGTAGACGGCGGAGAGGCCGTCGTGCAGCCGGTCGACGAGGCAGGCGCCGATCAGCCTGCCGGCGCGGTCGCGATACTCGGCGATCATCGTGTTGAGCGGGCTGTCCTCGACCATGGCGACGTAGTCGGCATAGGTCATGCCCGCCATCTCGCCGTCGGCGTGGCGCGCCGAGAGGTAGCGCGCGAACAGCGCGTATTGCTCCGGCGTGGCGAGGCCCGGCACCTCGCATTCGCTCACGTCGGCGTTGGCGCGCGCGACGCGGAGCTGCGAGCGGCCCGGCTCGAACTGCCACGTCACGACGCGGACCGGAACGCAGGCCTGGCAGCCCGGGCAGGAGGGGCGGTAGGCGACGTTGTGCGAGCGCCGGAAGCCCGCCTGGGTCAGCGCGTCGTAGAGCTGCGAGACGGAGGGGCCGGCCAGTTCGGTGAAGATGTTCTGCTCGGTGCGCCCCTGCAGATAGGGGCACGGGCGCGGCGGCATTCTGTAGAAGAAGCGCGGCAGCCGGGCCGTTTGCGTCGTCATTCCCGATCCTGTCGGACGTGATTCCGGTACGATGGCGGGGCATGCGTGCCCGAATGCCCGGCGATCGTGCCGCAACGGTTCGCCCCCCGCAAACCGCGCGCATTGTTAGCGGGGGCCGACCGCGACGCAAGGGTGAAAAGAGTGTTAACATGCGGTTTAACCCTCTTTTTCTCGTGCGGGCTCCGCCGCTTACGGAGCTTGTCAATCGGCACCGGGTCCCGCTATTCCGCGCAGCCTCGATGCCCAGGGAGTGATCTCGATGCCCGATACCGGCTCCGCCGCACATACCCGCCCCGGCGAGGGCGCCACGCCGCTCTGGCTGCCGCGCGAGATTTTCGACTCCGAGCACGACATGTTTCGCGCATCGGTCAAGCGCTTCGTCGCCGAGGAGATGCTGCCGCACTACGCGGCGTGGGAGGAGGCGGGCATCGCGCCGCGCGAGATCTGGGCCAAGGCGGGCGCGGCCGGGCTGCTCGGCACGAGCATCCCCGCGGACTACGGCGGCGCCGAGGCCGGCTTCGTCTACGATTCGATCGTGATCGAGGAGCTGGCCAATGCCGGCATTGCGGGGCCGTCGTTCGATCTCCACTCCTACATCGTCGCGCCGTTCCTGATCAAATTCGGCACCGAGGCGCAGAAGCAACGCTACCTGCCGGGCATGGCCGACGGCTCGATCATCGCCTCGGTGGCCATGACCGAGCCCGATTCGGGCAGCGACCTCCAGGCCGTGCGCACCAGCGCGGTGCGCTCGAGCGACGGCAATGGCGACCACTACGTCGTCAACGGCTCCAAGATCTTCATCACCAACGGCATCGTCGGCGATCTCTGCCTGCTCGTCGCCAAGACCGATCCGGCCAAGGGCGCGCGCGGCGTCTCGCTGCTGCTCGTCGACACGAATTCGCCCGGCTACCAGAAAAGCAAGAGCCTGAAGAAGATCGGCAACAAGGCGCAGGACACGGCCGTCCTCTATTTCGACGACATGAAGGTTCCGGTCGACAATCGGCTCGGCGGCGAAAACGAGGGCTGGCGCCTGCTGATGTCGGGCCTCGTGCAGGAGCGCCTCATCGTCGCGGTGCGCGCGGTGTCCACCTGCGAAGCGGCGCTCGAGCAGACGATCGCCTACACGAAGGAGCGGAAGGCGTTCGGCCAGCGCGTGTTCGACTTCCAGAACACGCGCTTCACGCTCGCCGAGCTCGTCACCGAGGTGCAGATCGCGCGGCACTTCATGGATCGCTGCATCAGGCTGCACGCCGAGGGCGCCTGCGACATGCGCACCGCGGCGATGGTCAAGCTCTCGACCACCGAATTGCAGCAGAAGGTGCTCGACGCCTGCCTCCAGCTCCACGGCGGCAACGGCTACATGTGGGAATACTGGATCGCCCGCGCCTGGGCCGACGCGCGCGTCCACCGCATCTACGCGGGAACGAACGAGATCATGAAGGAGCTGATCGGACGGACGTTGTAGCCGCTACAGAAGCTTCACGGACGAATAGACAGGCGCCGCGCGCCGATAAAGCTTATCATCGGCGGTCAAGAGAAGTGCGCCAAGCCGCTTCGCACAGGCCAAATAGAGACAATCGACCAAGCCATGGGCGATCGTCAGCGCCAAATCTGCGGCCTCGGGGAGAAGCTGTTGCCAAGGCTGTAGCACGATGCGGCCAAGGCCGATGTCGCGCCTCCAATCGGAGATCAGTGCCTCCGCGTCTGCGCGGGTCGCGCCTCCCATCCGGTGCCGCCGCGCGATGGCACTCGCGACTTCGACTTCGATCCAATCCGGAGCGAACAAATCTTCCGGGCTGCCCGCGACCGTCAGCGCCTTCGGCGAGTCCGCCTCGAAAAGATACCATTTCGCGGCGACCGTCGCGTCGATGACGATCATTCGCGGCCTTCGCGCTCGGCGAGGATGCCGGGCGTGCTGTCCGGCATCGTGCCGTACTTCTTGCGCAGCCGCTCGTGGCGGCGCTGGATGTCCAGCACCCATTTCTGCCGAGCGACATTCGCCGCATCGGTGATGACCTTGCGCAGCTCGGCCTCGAGGCTGTGGCCGGCCTTCGCGGCCTGTCGCCTGTGGAATTCCACGACCCGGTCCTCGAGCTTCCGTACCTTCACGTCTGCCATGGCGTACCTTTGGCGCCGGAAATCCCGAATCTGGATCCGATCCGAGGTGGGGTCAAGCCGATGATTTGACCCCAGCTATGCCTGCGGCCCGGCGCGTTCGATCTCGGCACGCCGCCGGCGCGGAAGGAGCCCGGTGAACACCTGCGTCACCAGCTCGCGGCGCAGCGCGGCGACGCGGCGCTCGTCGGCGAACGGGATCGGGCGGCAGGCCTGCATCGCGGCGAGGCCGAGGCGCGTCATGCGCACGGCGGCGAACACGCCCTCGCCGAGCTTGCCGGCGACCATGCCGGTGGCGCGGATGCCGAGGCCGCTCATCGCGTCGGTGAACACGTCGCTGGCGATGTCGGCGGTGCCGAAGCCGGCCCCGTCGAGCAGCGCGCGCTTCATCAGGCGGAACGCGCCGAACGTGCCGGGGCGCAGCCCGTAGATCGTCGCCACCTCGCGGATCATGCGCAGCGCGCGCACCGTGCCGATCACCGCGTCGAGCGCGGCGACCGGGCTTGCGGCCACGCCGAGCGCGGTGTCGCGCGCCGCGCGCGAGACGCGCGCCGCCGCCTGCCGGTCGAGCGGATCGAGCACTTCGCGCGCGAACAGGTTCAGCACGTCGGCGCCGCTGTGGGTGTGGCGCAGCAGCGCCTGGAGCCGCACCGCGCTGTCGTGCGCGGCGATGTTGCCGCGGAGGGCCGGCAGGATGCGGTTGATGAGCGCGAGTCCTTCCGCGTGGCTCGCGCTGTCGCGCAGGCGCGCCGCCGCGTCGCGCACGCGGTCGGCGGTCCTGAGGGCGTAGAACCGGCGCATCTCGTCGAAGATCCAGACGCAGCCGGCCGCCAGCGCCGCCGCCAGCAGCGCCGCGGCCGCCGCGCCGGCCACGGTCGAGAACGCGAACAGCCGCGCGAGGAACTGCGCCGCGTCGTAGGCCAGCGCCGCCCCGAAGAAGGCCAGCGCGAGCGCGGCGAACCAGCGGCCGTAGCGCCGGCGCGCCGGCGGCGGCATCTCGACCGGCGGCGGCTCCACGACGACCGTTTTCTCGGCCGCCACCGTCTCCGCGGCGTCGAGGCTGTAGAGGCCCGGCTCGGGACGGCCGTTCCCGCTCATGCCACCTTGTCTCCGATCAGGAATTGCAGCGCCTTGTCGAGGCCGAGATGCGGAAACGCGCGATCCGCGAACGCCGAAAGATCGGGCGGCGCGAACGGATAGTATTGGTAGCCGCGCTCGGGCCAGCGCGCGGGCGGCGGCAGCGCCGGCGGCACGTCGCTCGGCACCAGCAGTTGCTCCAGCGCGGCGCCCTGCACGCGGCCGCGCAGCACCGGCACCTGCACGCCGCCGAACGTCGCCAGCCGCTCCTCGGTCGAGACGATCGAGGCCACGCAGCCGATGAAATAGTCGGTGCGGTCCTCGGTCGCGTGCTGATAGTCCTTGAGCTTCTTCATCACGCTCCAATCCACCGTCTCGCGCAGCAGGCTGCGCAGCGCCGGAAGCTGGCTCGCGGTCACGAGATCGGCCTTGGCGGCGGCCACCATCGCGCGCCCGATGCGCCGCCCGAGCAAGGGCTGCAACAGGCGCCAGCCGCCGTAGCGGAAATGCTCGAGGATGCGCCCGAGCGCCTCGCGCATGCCGTGGAAGCTCTCCGGCCCGCGCGCCAGCGCGCCGAGCAGATCGACGAGCACGATCTGCCGGTCGAGATTGCGCAGGTGATCGCGATAGAACGGCTTCACGAGCGTCTCGACGTAGCGCTGGTAGCGCTGCCCGAGCGCGGCGAAGACCGGGCCCGGCCCGAGCGCCTCGGGCGGCAGCGGGAAGAACGCGCAGCCGCTGCCGATCCATTCCTCTTCGCTCCAGGTGACGGTACGGCCCGGCGTCAGCCACGCCCAGCCGAAACGGTCGCCCTTGAGCTCGCGCATCAGGCGCCCGTAGGCGCGGGCGCGCGCGTCGACGCCGTCGGGGCCGGGCACGGCGTTCGCGTCGGCGCACCAGGCCCGGCTCAAAGCGCGCGCGCCCTCGCTGCCCGCGTCGGCGAGCCGGGCCCAGGTCGCCGCCGACCAGGCGCGGTAGTCCTGGTCGAGCAGCGGCAGATCGACCAGCCACTCGCCGGGATAGTCGACGATGTCGATCCTGAGCTCGGCTTCCGGGGAGGCGCGGCGCAGCGGCCCCTGCGGCGCGAAGCGCAGCACGACGCGCAGGCCGCTCGGCGCCGTCGTCGCGGCCGGCCATGCGGGCGCCGCCGACGCCAGCAGGTCGACGTTGCGCGCGACCGGGAACGGCGGCAGGCCGGGCAGCGGCTCGATCGCGGCGCCGACGACGTGGCCGCGATGGGCGACGTCGAGGAACGCGAGTTCGTGCGGCGCGTGGCGCGCATGCAGCAGCGCATGGGCGAGGGCGGTCGTGAACACGGTCTTGCCGGCGCCGGAAAGTCCGGTCACGCCGAGCCGCACGTGCGACGACTGCGCCTTCTCGCCGACGAAGCGCACCGAGTCGCGCAGCGCGCGGAACGTCGCGCGCATCCAGCGTTGCGCCGTGGATTCGGTCATGGCTGCCCTTGCGCGGCCGACGCAACCTTGCCCACCGGGCGTCGACGGCGCAAGCCGGCGGCATCGCCTTGCGCCGCGCGCAACCCGGCCGCCCCAACGGCCCCTTTGACCCGATAGGCAGCATCCCCTATCTCATGCCGCCGAGGAGAGGCCGCCGCGCATGAGCATCGATATCCGCGACTTCCGCAACGCCCTCGGCACCTTCGCGACCGGCGTGACGATCGTCACGACGATGTCTAACGAGGGCACGCCGATCGGGCTGACCGCCAATTCGTTCACCAGCGTCTCGCTCGATCCGCCGCTGGTGCTGTTCTGCCTCGACCGGCGCAGCTACTCGTTCGCGCATTTCGAGCAGGCGAGCCATTTCGCGGTGAACGTGCTGGCCGCCGAGCAGCAGGACGTGTCCAACCACTTCGCGCGCCCGTCCGAGGACAAGTGGAAGGACATGACGATCGACTTCTGCGGCGTCGGCTGTCCGGCGTTCAAGGACGCGCTCGCCGTGTTCGAATGCGCGACGCACCGCATCCACGACGGCGGCGACCACATCATCGTCGTCGGCGAGGTGAAGTCCTTCACATACAAGCGGGACGGCGCGCCGCTACTATACTACCGCGGCAAATACGGACGGCTCGGCGCGGCGGTCTGAGCGGCAATCCCGCGACCTCCGCCCGCGCCGGGCCTCCATCCCCCTCAACCAGCCCTCGCCGCACCGAAGGAGTACGGCGATGGCGCATCTGCACGCGCTACCGATAGGCCACGAGCTGCACGGCTACCGCATCGAGCGCGTGCTCGGCGCGGGCGGCTTCGGCATCACCTATCTCGCCTCCGAGCCGATGATCGGCCGCCAGGTGGCGATCAAGGAATTCCTGCCCGGCTCGATCGCGGCGCGGGACGCCGGAACGCTGGCGGTCCGCCCGCTGCTGCCGGCCGACGAGGAAACCTTCCGCTGGGGCCTGAAGCGCTTCCGCAACGAGGCGCGGACGCTCGTCAGCTTCCGCCACCCGAACATCGTGCAGGTCTATCGCTTCTTCGAAGCGAACGGCACCGCCTATCTCGTGATGGCTTACGAGAAGGGCGCGAGCCTCGCCGAGATCCTGAAGGCGCAGCGCACGCTTTCCGAGGCGGAGCTGTCCGCGCTGCTCGATCCGCTGCTCGACGGCATCGCGCGCGTGCACGCGGCCGGCTTCCTGCATCGCGACATCAAGCCGGCCAACATCGTCGTGCGCGCCGACGGCAGCCCGGCGCTGATCGATTTCGGCGCGGCGCGGCAGTCGTTCGGCGAGAAGTCCCACAGCTCGCGCGCGATCGTCTCGCCCGGCTACGCGCCGTTCGAGCAGTATGCGAGCTCGGCCGAGCAGGGGCCGTGGACCGACCTCTACGCGCTCGGCGCCACGCTGTATTGCTGCGTGACCGGCACGCGCCCGGTCGAGGCGCCCGACCGGGTGGCCGGCGCGCCGATGCGCGCGGCCGCCGAACTCGCGGACGGGCGCTACGCGAGCGCGCTGCTGCGCGCGATCGACTGGGCGCTCGCGATCCAACCCGAAAGCCGGCCGCGGAGCGTCGAAGCATGGCGTGCCGCGCTCGCCGCGCCGGCCGCGCCCGCCGCTGCCGGCGAGCCGACCGAGCCGCCGCACGAGCCGACGACGCTGCCGCCCGTGGCCGTGGCACCGCCGCCGGCGCGCGCCGAGCGGCACGTGACGCGCCGCGCCGCTCAGTTCGGCCTGCTCGCGGCCGGGGCCGCGGCGGTGCTGGGCGGCGGATACGGACTCGTCCGCGCGCATGTCGCGGCCGAGCGCGCCAAGGCCGAGGAAGAGGGGCGGCGCCGCGCGCAAGCGGAACAGGATCGCCGCCGCCGGCAGGAAGACGCGGCGCGGGCCGAAGCGGAGCGCAGCCGGGTCGAGGCGGCGCGTGCCCGCGCGGAGGAGGCGGCGACGAAAGGTTTCGAGGCGCAGCGCCGCGCCCAGGCCGAAGCGCGCGCCGCCCAGGCGGCGAAACAGCAGGCGCTGTCGGCCCAGGAATGCGGCCGCCGGGCCGCCGGTCGCGCCCGAAACGGCACCTCCGGCCACTATCAGGGCAAGCTCACCGACGGCACCGAATACGAAGGCCAGGTCAACGCGCAGAAGCTCATCGACGGCTGCGGCATCAAGATCATGCCCGACAAGCGCCGCTTCGAGGGGCAGATGAACGCGGGCAAGGTGCACGGCTACGTCGTGTTCCTCGGCAACGACGGCTCGCGCTTCGAAGGCGCCTATTCCGCGAACGACGTGAACGGCTACGGCGTTTACCGCTACCCGCAGGGCCACGAGCTGCAGGGGAAGTTCGTCGGCCTGATGGTGGACGGGCCGGCCGTGTGGATCCAGACCAACGGCACGCGCTACGAGGGCGAGATGCGCCGCAGCCGGTGGTGGGGCTTCGGCGCGACGCGCGAGCCGAACGGCGACGTCTATGCCGGCGAATTCATCGACGGCATGCGCCACGGCCTCGGCGTGCACACCGCCGCCGCGGGCGGCAAGACCTTCGGGCGCTGGGAGAAGGGCGAATACAAGGGGATCGAATAGCGCGCCGTCGCGGCGCATCGCGCTTGCCGCGCCGGGACGCGGCGGCTAGCTTTTCGCCACCGCAGAGGCCGGCGCGAACAAGGAGCGCGATGGCGGACACGCATCTCAACGCGCTGCCCGAAGGCTACGAGTTCCAGGGCTACCGCATCGAGCAGGAACTCGGCGCGGGCGGGTTCGGCATCACCTATCGCGCGACCGAGCTGCTGATCGGCCGCCCGGTGGCGATCAAGGAATACCTGCCGCCGGCGATCGCCGTGCGCGGGCGCGATTCGATCTCGGTCCACCCGATCGGCCCGCGCGACCGCGCGCCGTTCGATCTCGGCGTCAAGCGCTTCCGCAAGGAGGCGCAGGCGCTCGTCACCTTCCACCATCCGAACATCGTCGGCCTCTACCGCTTCTTCGAGGCGAACGGCACCGCCTATCTCGTGATGGCATTCGAGGAGGGCATGAGCCTCGGCGCGATCCTGAAGCGGCACGGCCCGATCACCGAGGACGAGATCCGCGAGGTGCTCGATCCGCTGCTCGACGGCGTGGCGCTGATCCACAAGTCGGGCTTCCTGCACCGCGACATCAAGCCCGACAACGTCGTGATCCGCCGCGCCGACGGCTCGCCGGTGCTGATCGATTTCGGTGCGGCGCGCCAGGCGATCGGCGGCATGCACGAGATCACGCAGCCGGTGGTCTCGGCCGGCTATTCGCCGTTCGAGCAATACGCGAACGCCAGCCGCCAGGGCGCCTACAGCGACATCTACGCGCTCGGCGCCACGGCCTATGCCTGCATCACCGGCCATCGTCCGACCGACGCGACCGACCGGCTCGCCGGCGCGCGCATGATGAGCGCGGCCGAGGCCGGCAAGGGGCGCTACAGCGAAACCCTGCTGCGCGCGATCGACCGCGCGCTCGCGGTGATGGCAGAGGAGCGCCCGCAATCGGTCGAGGAATGGCGCGCGATGCTCGTGGGCGAGATCGCGGCGGTTGCGCCGCCCGCGCCGGCGCGTCCGCTCGACGGTCCGTCCGGCACGCCGCCCGCGCCGGCGCGTCCGCCGGCCAAGCCCGGCTGGCGGCGCGCGCTCGGGCTGGCGGCGGCGGCGATCGCGATCGGCGCCGTCGCGATCGGCCTTTACGAGCTCGTCCGCTCGGGCTGGAGATAGCGGCGATGGCGCAGGATCATCTCTTCGCGCTGCCGCAGGGCTACGAGCTGGCCGGCTATCGCTTCGGCGAGGTGCTCGGCTCGGGCGGCTACGGCATCACCTATCGCGGCGAAGAGATCGCGCTCGCGCGCGCCGTCGCGATCAAGGAATACCTGCCGAACACGTTCGCGCGCCGCTCGCAGGACGGCGTCACCGTCAAGCCGCGCGACGCCAAGCAGCAGGAGCTGTTCGGCTGGGGCCTCGACCGCTTCCGCCAGGAGGCCGAGACGCTGGTGCAGCTCCAGCATCCGAACATCGTGCGCGTGCTGCGCTATTTCGCGGCCAACGGCACGGCCTACATCGTCATGGTCTACGAGCGGGGCACGAGCCTCGGCGAACGGCTGCGCGACGGCGCCACGCTGCCCGCGCCGGAGCTCGAGCGGATCGTCGAGCCGCTGATGTCCGGCATCGAGGCCGTGCACCGCGCGCGCTACCTGCACCGCGACATCAAGCCCGACAACGTCTACCTGCGCGGCGACGGCTCGCCGGTGCTGCTCGATTTCGGCTCGGCGCGCCAGGCGATCGGCGCGCGCACGCAGGCGATCACCTCGATCGTCTCGCCCGGCTACTCGCCGTTCGAGCAATACGGCAAGGCGGCCGGAGAGCAGGGCCCGTGGACCGACATCTACGCGCTCGGCGCCACGCTCTATCGCTGCGTCGCCGGCAAGCGGCCGCCGCCCGCACTCGACCGCGTCGGCGGCAAGGCGGCGATGGAGCCGGCCGCCATGTTGGGCCAGGCCGATTACGACGCCGCGCTGCTGCGTGCGATCGATGCGGCGCTCGAGATGCGCGCCGAGCGGCGGCCGCAAAGCATCGGCGAACTGCGCGCTCTGATGCGCGGCGGCCCGCCGCGCGGCGAGGTGCGCGGCACGCCGGTCGCGGTCGAGCCGGGGGCCACGCTGGTGGCCGGGTTCGGCGCCGGTGTGCCGGTGCCGGTCGAGCCGGGGGCCACGCTCGTCTCCGGCAGCCCGTCCGCGCGCGCGCCGGCTGCGCGCCCGCAGTCGGAGCGCGGCGCGCCGGTGCAGCGCGCGCCGGGGCCCACGGTTGTCTCGAAACTCGCACAGATGAAGCCCGCCTATCTCGCGATCGGCGCCGGCATCGGCTTCGTCCTGCTGATGAGCCTCGTGATCCTGCTCGTGCTGCTGCTCAAGGGCCGGTGAACGCGGCCCCGGCGGACAGTGGCCTCGCGCGGCGCGGGCATGATATCCTCGCGGCCGGATGCCAGGGGGGCCGCCCATGCAGCGCTTCTTCATCGAGCAGATGGCCATGTATTCCGCCTATCACCGCGACGGGCGCAACAAGGCCACGCATTTCGTCGGCGTGCCGGCGATCGCGCTGTCGCTGCTGATTCCGATGGCGATGGTGCGCTTCGCCGGGATAGACAGCTACTCGCTGTCGCTCGCCACGCTGTTCGCGGTGTCGGTGATGATCTACTGGATCGTGCTCGATCCGCCGTTCGGCGTCGTCACCGCCGCCATCTTCGTGCCCGCCGTGTGGTTCGCGGATTGGATCGCGCAGCACGGCGGAGCCACCGCGTGGTCGGCCTTCGGCATCCTGTTCGTCGGCGGCTGGATCGTCCAGCTCGTCGGGCACGCGTTCGAGGGCCGCAAGCCCGCGCTGGTCGACAACCTGCTGCAGGTGCTGATCGCGCCGGTGTTCCTCGTCGCCGAGATCGCGTTCGCGTTCGGCCTGCGCCGGCCGCTGCACGACGCGATGCTGCGGCGCATGCCCGCCTACCTGCCGAAAAGCGGCGCCGCGGCGGCGGCGGAGTAGACGGCGGCGGCTCACCGCGCAAGTCAACCCGACGAGGCCAAAGATGAGACTGCGAATCCTCGCGCTGCTGGCGCTGGCCGCGCTCGCCCTGCCGAGCGCGCCGGCGGCGGCCCAGACCCAGACCGGCAATGCGCTGCGCGAGTGGGGCATGCTCGGCTGGTGGTCGCTGCGCTGCGATCTGCCGGTGTCGCAGAGCAATTTCTACTATGGCTACGTCGTCGACGCGGGCGGGCGCGCCTGGCACGAGCGCGACCTCGGCAATCCGAGCCAGAACGACCGCAGCGAAGTCACCGCCGCCGAGATCAAGCCCGACGGCACCATCGCGATCACGGTGGATTTCAAGTCGATCGGCTCGGTGCGCACGATCGTCTTCATGCGCGACGGCAACCGCATGCGGGCGATGCACAATCGCGGCTCCCGCGGCGACGTCACGGTCGAGAACGGCATCTTCAAGCACAATGGCCAGCCGACGCCGTGGCAATTCAAGTGCCGCGAGGCGTCCTAGTCGCGCCACACCTGGCGCGCGACCTCGACGATGCGGGCGAGCTTGGCCTCCTGATCGGCCGGCGTCACCGGATTGCCCTTGATCGAGCTGGCGAAGCCGCACTGCGGGCTCAGCGCAAGCTGCTCGAGCGGCGCGTAGCGCGCGGCCTCTTCGATGCGGCGCATGAGCTCGCCGGCGCTTTCGAGGCGCGGGGTCTTCGTCGAGACGAGGCCGAGCACGGCGAGCTTGCCCTTCGGCAGCAGCTTCAGCGGCGCGAAAGACCCGGCGCGCGCGGTGTCGTATTCGAGGAAGAAGCCGTGCACGTTGACGCGGTTGAACAGCACGTCGGCGACCGGATCGTAGCCGCCCGCGGCCGACCAGCCGCCTTCGCGGTTGCCGCGGCACTGATGCAGCGTCACCGTGACGTCGGCGGGCAGGCCCACCAGCACGTCGTTGATGCGCCGCGCGTATTCGACGAGCAGCGCGTCGGGATCGTTGCCGAACGATTTCACGGTCTCGCGGTATTTGGGATCGCAGAGGAACGCGATGCTCGTATCGTCGAGCTGGATGTAGCGCGCGCCGGCCGCGACCAGCGCCGCGAGTTCCTGGCGATAGGCGGCGGTGAGGTCGTGCCAGAACGCGTCGACGTCCTTGTAGTGGCCCTCGCGGATGCCCTTGTCGCCGCCGCCGTAGATGTGCACGAGGATCGGGGCCGGGATCGTGACCTTCGGCACCGCCTTGGTGTGCGATTTCAGGAACTGGTAGGCGCGCACGATCGGGCTCGGCTTCCAGCGGATCGGCCCGTTCACCCAGAGCCGGGAGAACGGCTGCTCCTGGCCCTCGGGCGTGTGCCAGGTGAACGCCACCGTGCCGGTGCGGTGCGCCGCGATGCCGTCCCAGTTCAGCAGCAGCTCGAGCCACCAGCTGCGCCGGCGGAATTCGCCGTCGGTCACGGCCTGGAGGCCGAGGCTCTCCTGCATCGCGACGGCGTCGCAGACGCAGCGATCTTCCACCGCACGCAGCTCGGCATTGTCGTGCGGGCCCAGATGCCGGTCGGCCGTTTGCGGCCCGAGGAAGCGCTCGCGCGCCTGCTTGAGCGCGTCGGGGCGCAGCAGGCTGCCGACCTGGTCGGCCCGGAACGGCGGGCGGGCGCTGGGTTTGGCGGTCGCGTTCTCGGCCATCGTTTCCTCCCCGGGCGCGTGCGCGCGCCTCGTTGCGGTCTTAGGACGGCCGGCGCGGCCGCGCAATCGCGGCGGCGCGCTACGCGGCCGCCAGCGCCTCGTCGAGATCGGCGATCAGGTCGTTGACGTCCTCGATGCCGACCGAGAGCCGCACGAGGCCGTCGCCGATGCCGAGCTGCGCGCGCACTTCGGGCGGCACCGAGGCATGGGTCATGATCGCCGGGTGCTCGATCAGGCTCTCGACGCCGCCCAGCGATTCGGCCAGCGCGAACAGCCGCGTGCGCTCGAGGAAGCGCTTGGCGGCGCCGAGGCCGCCCGCGAGCTCGGCCGAGATCATGCCGCCGAAGCCCGGCATCTGCCGCTTGGCGAGCGCGTGCTGCGGATGGCTCGGCAGGCCGGGATAGAACACGCGCGCGACCTTGGGCTGCTGCTCCAGCCACGTCGCGATCCTGAGCGCGCTCTGGCAATGCCGCTCCATGCGGATCGCCAGCGTCTTGAGCCCGCGCAGTGCCAAGAACGAATCGAACGGCCCGGCCACGGCGCCGATCGAATTCTGGAGGAACGCCAGCTTCTCGCGCAGCGCCTCGTTCGGGCCGATCGCGAGCACCCCGTTCACGACGTCGGAGTGCCCGTTGAGATACTTGGTGGCCGAATGCATGACGACGTCGATGCCGAGCTCGAGCGGGCGCTGCACGTAGGGCGAAGCGAAGGTGTTGTCGACGACGGTCGTGATGCCGCGCGCGCGGCCGATCCTGGCCACCTCGGCGATGTCGACGAGGCGCAGCAGCGGATTGGTCGGCGTCTCCACCCAGATCAGCTTGGTCTTCGGCGTGAGCGCGGCTTCGAGCGCGCCGGGCTTCGAGAGATCGGCATAGGCGAAATCGAGGCCGGCGCTGCGCCGCCGCACACGCTCGAACAGGCGCCGCGTGCCGCCGTAGAGATCGTCCATCGCCACGACGTGGCTGCCGGAATCGAGCGTCTCCAGCAGCGTCGCCGTCGCCGCCATGCCCGAGGCGAACGCGAACGCATGCGCGCCGTTCTCGAGGCTCGCCACGCAGCGCTCGTAGGCGAAGCGCGTCGGGTTTTGCGTGCGCGAATATTCGAAGCCTTTGTGGACGCCGGGCGATTCCTGGACGTAGGTCGAGGTTGCGTAGATCGGCATCATGATCGCGCCGGTCGTGGGATCGGGCGCTTGCCCGCCGTGAATGGCGCGCGTGGCGAAGGCGAGGTTGTCGGTTTTCTTGATCATCGGTGCCGTTCAGGGGTTGAGCCTTGCAAGTGCGCGCATGATCGGCAGGTCGTAGCCGAGCACCCACGCTACATAGATCAGATTGATCGCGGCGGCGATGCCGTCGCTGAAGACGAGCGCCGCCTGAAGCGAACCCAGCAGCGGCAGGAACCATAGCAGCCCGACATACGCGACGCTGGCCCTGCGGCGGCGGTCGAGAGCGACGTTGTAGGCGACGTTCGCGGCCATCACCGAGACCAGGAACCCAAGCGCGATGCTTCCGGCCGCGCCCGGCCCGCCCGCCAGCAGGCGGTACGCGATGGCGCCCTGCAAGACGTAGGTGGCGAGTGCGACGACGATCCAGACCCACAACGGCGCATAGAGCCGGGGAAGTCTCAGCGATCCCAGCCAGCGATGCAGGTCTTTGCCGCTCAGCAGGCCCTCGGCGACCGCCATCGCAATGCACAGGCCCAAGGACAGCCCTAGCGCCCACCAATCCATCGTGAGGACCTACTTCATCTGCCGGCGCAGATGGTTCAGGAGATCGATGCGGGTGATCAGGCCGAGGAACCGGTCGCCGTCCATGACGATGGCGACGTGATCCTTGGCGAAGATCGGGAACAGTGCGTCGATCGGCGCCGCGGGCGAGAGGGTCTCGATGCGCGCGTTCATGCTGCCGCGCACCGGCTCGCGGAAGCGGTGCTGGCCGCGCGTGACCGCGAGCAGCAGATCGGATTCGTCGAGGATGCCGACGACGCGGTCGTTCTCGATCACCGGCAGCTGCGAGACGTCGTACATCTTCATGCGCGCAAGCGCGGTGGCGAGCGGCTCGTCGGGCCCGACCGTGACGACCGCGCGCTCGGCGTAGCGGCGCGCGATGAGGTCGGAGAGATCGCCTTTCTTCGGACGCTCGATGAAACCCTGATCGACCATCCAGAAGTCGTTGTACATCTTCGAGAGATACTTGTTGCCGCTGTCGGCGACGAGCGTGGCCACGCGCTCGGGCTTCGTCCGCGAGCGGCAATAGCGCAGCGCCGCCGCGATCAGCGTGCCGCTCGACGATCCGGCGAGAATGCCCTCGCGGCGCAGCACGGTGCGCGCGGTGGCGAAGGCCTCGGCGTCCGGGATCGCGTAGGCGTCGTGGACGAGCGAGAGATCGGCCACCGGCGGTATGAAATCCTCGCCGATGCCCTCGACGGCCCAGCTGCCGATCTCGCGCTTCACTTCGCCGGTCTTGACGTAGTGGACGAGGATCGAGCCTTCGGGATCGGCGAGGATGATCTTCGTCTTGGGCGAGGCGCGCTTGAAGAAGCGCGCGAGGCCGGTGATCGTGCCGCCCGAGCCCACGCCGGCGACGATCGCGTCGACGTCGCCGCCCATCTGCGCGAAGATTTCCGGGCCCGTCGTCGTCTCGTGGGCGCGCGGATTGGCCGGATTGCCGAACTGATCGGCGTACCAGGCGCCGGGGATCTCGCGCGCGAGGCGGGCGGCCACGTCCTGATAGTAGTCGGGGTGGCCCTTGCCGACGTCGGAGCGCGTCATGCGCACCTCGGCGCCGAGCGCGCGCACGTGCTGGACCTTCTCCTGGCTCATCTTGTCGGGGATGACGAGCACCAGGCGGTAGCCCTTCTGGCCGGCGACGAGCGCCAGCCCGAGCCCGGTATTGCCCGCGGTCGCCTCGACGATCGTCCCGCCGGGCTCGAGGCGTCCGTCGCGCTCGGCGGCTTCGATCATCGAGAGGCCGATGCGGTCCTTGATCGAGCCGGCGGGGTTCTGGTTCTCGAGCTTCAGGAACAGGCGGCACGGCCCGGCGTCGAGCTTCGTCGCCTCGATCATCGGGGTGTTGCCGATCATCGCCAGCACCGAGCGGGCGGGTGCGGCGGCGGGCGGAGACGGCACGGGTGCCGGTGCGTTGGTCATCCCCGGAAGATAGACGGCCGCACGGAAAAGGCGAGGGCGGCGCCCGCGCGCTACTTCTCCCAGGAGCAGCAGCCCTGATAGACGCCATCGGGCGTGATGTAGACGGCGTCGTAGGCGAATTCCTTGTCCGACATATTATCCGTGCAGCGCTCGTGGTTTCGCTTGACCACGAGCGTCACGGTTGCGCCGTCCTTGGTGCGCCGCGTTTGATAGACTCGCACGAGATCCGGCGGCCGGCCGATCGCATTGCGCGGCCGCACGGGGGCGAGATCGGTCCGCTTTTCGTCCATGTCCGCGAACCACATGGCATTGGCGGTGATCGTGAGGCCCCAGAACGGCTCGGTGCCCACGCATTTCAGTGCCGTGGCCTGCTGCGCCGCGGCGGCGGTTGCCGAAGCGAGCAGCGCGGCGGCGGCGACGATCGTCTTCATCCCGGCCAATCCTCCCATTCTCGACTCGCGAGCGCGGCCTGCCGCGAAGGTTCCGGCGCCGCTATTTCTGCTTGCCCATCACCGCGTCGGGCAGCCAGGTGGCGATTTCGGGAAACAGCGAGAGCAGCACCATCGCGACGACCATGCAGATCATGAACGGGAACGATCCCGAGAGAATCGTGCCGAGGCGGATGTTGGGCGCGATGCCGTTGATGACGTAGAGGTTGAGGCCGACCGGCGGCGTGATCAGGCCGAGCTCCATGTTGATCGTCAGGATCACGCCGAACCACACCGGGTCGAAGCCGAGCTTCAGCAGGATCGGCATCAGGATCGGCGTCGTCATCAGGATGATCGCGGCCGGCGGCAGGAAGCAGCCGAGCACCAGCAGGAACACGTTGATCCACACCATCAGCCACCAGCGGCCCATCTCCAGGCCGCCGATCCATTCGGCGATCGCCTGCGTGATGCGGAGATCCGACATCATGTAGCCGAACAGGATCGCCGTGCCGATGATCAGCAGGATCATCACCGATTCGCGCGTCGTGTCGCGGAATATCCGCCAGAGATCGTGGATGCGCCACATGCGGTAGAGCACGACGACGAAGAAAAGGCAGAGCAGCCCGCCGACGCCCGCGGCCTCCGACGCGGTCGCGTGCCCGCCATACATCGCGTAGACGACGCCGGCGATGATGAGCAGGAACGGCAGGATGCGCGGCAGCGCGCCGAAACGGTCGCGCCAGCGCACGGCCATCGCCTGCCGGTAGGCGCGCCCGTCGCCGCGCACGTAGCAGAGGATCATCGCCCAGATTATGAAGAGGCCGGTGAGCATCAGGCCCGGCAACACCCCGGCCAGGAACAGCCGGCCGATCGAGGTTTCGCTGGCGATGCCGTAGAGGATCATCGTCAGCGAGGGCGGGATCAGGATGCCGAGCGTGCCGCCCGCGGCGATGGCGCCGGCGGCGAGATCGTCGCCATAGCCGCGCTTCTGCATCTCGGGGATGCCCATCTTCCCGATCGCTGCGCAGGTGGCGGGCGAGGAGCCGGTGAGCGCCGCGAACAGCGCGCACGCCCCGAGGTTCGAGACGACGAGCGATCCCGGCAGGCGGTTCAGCCATTTCGAGAGCGCTTCGTAGAGGTCGCTGCCGGCGCGCGAGCACGCGACCGCGGCGCCCATCAGCACGAACATCGGGATCGAGACGAGCGTGAAATCCTCGAGGCCCTTGAACAGCTTCTCCGGCAGGAACAGGATTCCGTCGAAGCCGCGGAAGACGAACAGCACGCCCATCGCGACGAGGCCGAGGCCGAACGCGATCGGGATGCCCGAGAACAGCACGACGAGCGTGACCAGGCTGATGACGAGGCCGAGCGTGAGCGGGCTCATCGGCTACGTACCGTGCCCGCTGGCCTTGGCCTCGATCGAGGCTTCGGCCGCCGCCGCGCCGAACGGGATCGCGCGCCCGGTGGCGAGGCACCAGATGTCGGCCACGTATTGCAGCACGAGCAGTCCGAAGCCCACCGGAAGCGAGAGATAGGGAACCCAGAGCTTCGGCGCCCAGACCGAGTTCTTGACCTCGCCCGAGTCCCAGACGTCCCACCACCATTCGAAGCTGTACCAGAGGATCATGAGGCAGAAGACGAGCGCGAGGACCGCGGCCGCGAGCGCGAGCCAGTACCGCCCGCGCGGGCCGAGATAGTGCGGGATCACGTCGACGCTGACATGGCCGCGCGTCAGCAGCACGTAGGGGCTGCCGATGAAGGTCGCGGCGATCACGGCGAAGGTGATGTATTCGATCTGCCAGATCACCGCGCGGCCCATCACCGACCGCTCGAAGACGAGGTGCGCGGTGACGGCGATGCACGACGCGAACAGCAGCGCCGCGAACACGCCGGTGATGCGCGACAGCAGCGTGACGATGCGGACGTAGGCGGTCATGCGGGCCCGTTCAAAGTTCACCCCTCTCCCCTTGGGGGAGAGGGGCAGGGGGTGAGGGGAACGCTCGAGCGAGGTTGGCGCGAGCGGCAACGCACCGCGATTGCGGGCATCGCCGCGCCGGCGCTCATCCTCATGTTCGGCCGTTGGGACAGCGGAGACATCCCCTCATCCCCGGCCCTTCTCCCGCAAGTAGAGAAGGGCGATATTCACTTCACCGCCAGCGCCTTCTCGATCAGCGCGTCGCCGCCCTTCACCTTCTCGGCGAAGATCTTGTAGGAGGTCTTCTTCGCGACCTCGCGCCAGGCCTCGAACTGCGCCGGCGAGAGCTCGGTCACCTCGACGCCGTTCTTCTTGAACGTCTCGACCATCTTCGCGTCGAGCCCGCGCGTCTCCTTGTCGAAATAGTCCTCCGACTTCTTGCTCGCCGCCATCAGTGCGTCCTGCTGCTTCTTGTCGAGCGAGTCGTACTTCTTCTTCGCCATGACCACGGGCTCGTACATGAACCAGAGCGCGTTGGCGCCGGGCGCGGTCAGGCACTTGATCTGCTCGTAGAGGCGGAACGAGACGAAGCTGCCCGACGACGTGTCGGTGGCCTCGACCACGCCGGTCTGCATCGCGTTGTAGACCTCGGACGACGCGATCGAGACGATCGACGCGCCGGCGCCGCGCCACATCTCGGCGAAGGCGCGGCCGGCCGAGCGGAACTTGAGGCCCTGCGCGTCCTTGGGGTCGCGGATGCAGCCCTTCTTCGAGCCGAACGCGCCGGCCAGCCACGCGTCGGCCAGCACGATGACGCCGGCCTTCTCCATGATCGCCTTGATCTCTTTCATGAACGGCGAGGCGTTGAGGCGCCGCGCGTGATCGTGGTTCTGCACGAGGCCGGGCATCAGCGTGGCGCTGAACTCGCCGTGGCGGCCGGAGGCGTAGTCGAGCGGAAACGCGGAGATGTCGAGCTGGCCGCGCGTCAGCGCCTGCCACTGCTCGGTCGCCTTGAACAGCGATTCGCCCGGAAACACCTGGATCTTGAGGCCGACATTGGCCTTCTCGACCTCGCGCGCGATGATCTGCACCATCTCGTCGCGCACGTCGCCCTTGCCGCCCGGAAACTGGTGCGAGGCCTTGAGCTCGGTCGTCTGCGCGCCGGCGGCGGCGGCGGCGAACACGGACGCAACGAGGCCGTAGGCGAGCTTTCGCATGGTATTCCTCCCGGTCTTGTTATCGCGCCTTCCGGCGCGGAACGATTGTCGCGCACGCTAGCCAAACGCGCCGCGCGGCGCAACGCATGCGGCGGGGCGGCGGGCGCCGCGGCGGTTGCGGCATCGCGGCGCTCCCGGCGGCGCTGCAACGCGCGCGGAACTGCGATAGAGTCGGCCCGTCATTGGGGATCCGGTTCATGTCCGTCGGACGATCGCGCGCAGCGCTGGCGGCGCTCCTGGCGCTGCAGGCTTTGTCGGCGTCGGCGGCGTCGGCCCGACCCGTGCGCCCGATCGACCAGGCGCGCCACGACCGCGCGCTCGCCGAAACGCGCGACCGGCTCGCGCAGGCCGTCGCGCGCAAGGACTATGTCGCGATCGCGCAGCTCGTCCCGTCCGACGCCAGGGTGGGGACGGGCAACGGCATGCCGGCGCTGGTCGCATGGCTGCGGCGCGATCCGGCGCTCTGGGACGAGCTCGAGCGCACGCTGGCGCTGGGCGGCCGCATGGTGGCGCCCGGCCAGTTCGAGGCGCCCTACACGCAGTTCGTGCGCGAGCGCGGCGTTCCGCCCGAGGAGCTCGGCGTCGTCATCGGCCGCCAGATCCCGGTCTACGACGCGCCCACCGAGCGCGGCCAGGTGCTGGCGCGCTACAGCCACGAAACCGCGGTGGTGAAGCGCTGGTGGGTCGCCGACGCGCATGCCGACGCGGGCAAGGGCGATCGCGCGGCCGAGCCCTGGGTCGAGATCCAGTTGCCGAGCAAGCGGCTCGGCTACATGCAGAAGCGCTGGGTGCGCTGGGTGGGCGCGATGCGCATCGGCTTCGCCAAGCGCGGCGGCCAGTGGCAGGTGGTGCGCATCGAGACCGGGAACTGAGCGCCGCGCGCACTATTGGCTTTTCTTGGCTTTCCTTGGCTTTTGGCGGGCCGGCGCCTTGGCTTTTCTTGGCTTTTCGGAGCGCCCCACCTTGGCTTTTCTTGGCTTTTCGCTCGCCGCACCTTGGCTTTTCTTGGCTTCGCGTTTCGCCGCGGCGCGGCCGAGCATGCCGGCGAGCGCCGCCTGCAGGCGCAGCGCGGAGACCGCCGCCGCGTGATCGCGCTCGTCGAGCGCGCCGAAGAACACCGCTTCGAGCTTGTCGTGCACCGTGTCGCGCTCGACGACGTAGCGGATGTGCCGCTCCGTGCGCAGCCTCGCGATGCGGTCGAGCACCAGCGGATTGTTGAGCAGCCGCGAGCCGTACGGCGCCGCGTTTTCCTCCGCATAGCCGGCCAGGATGGCCGCGCGGGTCGCGACCGGCTGGGCGACGAAGTGGCGGCAGAACTCCTCCTGCCGCACCGTCAGCCGGCCGGCGCGCGGAACGTCCTCGGCCTCCGGCGCGGGCGGCGGGGCGGCTTTCCGCCAGCGCGCCGCGGCGCACGCGTCGCGGGCGTCCGACTGTCGCTCCAGCGCCGCGCCGTATTCGCAGACGATGCGGTGATGCTGCGCGGTGACGGCGAAGCTCGTCGAGGCGGTGCCGGCGCCGTCGGGGATCGCCATGGCGATGTAGTAGACATGGCGCTCGTCCGGCGGCGGCGCCTCGGCGTCGTCCGCCTCGTCGTCGAAGGGGCCTTCCGGCGAGGCGTCCGCGAACGGGATCGGCCGCGGCAATTCCGGATACAGCTCGGCCAGCCGCACCTTCTCGGGCGGGCGCTTCAGGTAGTCGCGGATGGCGGCGGCAACCATGCGGGCCTCGCGGTCGAATCCAGCCCGCGCCGATAACACGGCGCTGGCTGCGTGTCAAGAACAAAAAGAGAACATAAGTGCGCTTGATTCTTGACCAAAGTGTGCCGGTTCACGAGCGGTAAAGCGAGACGCTACAACAAACTATTCAGAGGATGCCGGCGCTTTCCCAGGTCGTCGTCCTTCTTGTTGCTCGACTCTCTG
This sequence comes from Candidatus Odyssella sp., assembly GCA_016792765.1. Taxonomy (GTDB): domain Bacteria; phylum Pseudomonadota; class Alphaproteobacteria; order Bin65; family Bin65; genus SBBV01. The sequence continues at coordinate 2,962 of JAEULD010000203.1, read as the reverse complement.
TGCGGCTTCGGTGGCATACTCAGAGCGTTCCGCAACGCGTGGTCGCAGCGAGGGGCTGCATCTTCTGCCGAATATTGCTTTGTCGATAACGAGTCCTTTACAACCTGTATGTCAAGTCCTATCTTAACAACAGAGGAAGCCGGATTTCGCTCTGCGGTCGCGAGCGGAGTTCTCATACCTTGGATTCCGACGACGGGGTATCGCAATGTCAACTTGCTCGCCCTGCTCCGGCCCACTCACAACATGCTTTCGGCCCCTTGGGGAGATCCTGAAAGTGACGCTGAAGAGATGCGCCAAAAAATCTTGGCGACCTTTGATCAATTCATCTCCGATGCCGCGCCGCTCCGTCTTCTCTTCAAGGAGATAGGCGGAAAGAAGGGCATTGCACAGATGAGAATCTTGAAGCCGAATCCAGGCGCCCGCCTCATCGGTGCTTTCTTGTCAAACACAGTGTTTCTTGGCGCCTATCTCTGGCGACGAGACGCATTGCCCTACAGCGCCGATTCCGAACAGACGAGACTTGCGAAACGGTCGTGGAGAAACGCGATCGCCGACGCTGAAACAAGCTTGAGGGTCAACATTGGGCCGCTGACCTTTGCAAGGCCGTTATCGAGGATTCGACAATGAGTAAAGTTCAGCGAGTTTCGAGGGCAGAACTTAGCCGCGCGAGAACTGACACGCGCTTGGCTATTATTGGTGAGCTGACAAAGCTCATAGATCGCCTCACCGAAGCAGGGTGGACGCAGACACAGATCGCCGAGCGTCTTGGAGTCAGTCGCGCACATATTAGTCAGTTGCTGTCGGCGCCCGAAGATCAGAACTGGACGCTTGATACGTTGGCGTCTTTGCTCGCTGCTGCCAGGGCGCGCATTACTCGCATTGAGATGCGCTTCCTGGATGAGATTCCTCCTGTGAACGAGGTGCATCCATGGCTTGAGGGCCATGACAGGCGCGAATTTTCTGCGGGAGGCGGCATCAAACTGAAGGTGCGCGGAGGACCGAAAACCCGCCCCGTGACCGAGACCGAAACCAAGTTAACTGCGACAATCAGATTTGAGCCGCCAAAGTGAACGTACTCAAGATCAAGGCCGCCTTCGTATGTGAAGATGTGCGCCACGAACAGAGTGGAAAGGCAATATATATTGGCGTTTATAGTGCGCTGATCTACTCCAGCGCGTTTCCCGTCTCACTTGCTCTCCATTTTGTGCTGATGAATGAAATTCCGGCACCGGGAGAGTACTCGGCAAAGCTTCGCGTTAGAGATGAGGATGTGGATGCAAAACCCGTTGAGCTTACACTAAGCGCAAACGCCGCCGCGCCGATCCTTACAGAGCTTGCGTCTTTCGGGCCGATCCTCATTCACGCGAAGAAACCGCAGCAATTTTGGCTTGAGCAAGAAGTCGAAGGGAAGTGGGAAACGATTGGGGCTTGGAACGTCATTCCGACGAAGCTGCCGCCCCCTCCGTCAGGCTAACCATTTGCCACCTTCAGCGTGTCGGCATTGATCGCCGTCCGGGTTATCGAGACTCACTATCTCAGATGGACGCTCACGCTCCCGTTCGTGATCTGCTTCTTGTACTTTGTTCGTTAGCCGTGGTGCTTCTCACCGCCGCGCGCCCTCGTTGCGCAGCTCGGCTTCGTAGTCGGCGAGCGTGAGTGCCAAGAGGCGCGCGATCTCGTCGATCTCGGCCTCGGTCGCGATCAGCGGCGGGCACAGCATCAGCCACTCGCCGTATTTGCCGTTCGCGGTGCGGCGCGAATAGAGCAGGAGGCCGCGCGCGATGCCGAGCTCGATGATGCGGTAGACGGCCTGGCGCGACGCCGGGAAGATCGCCTTGGTCTCCTTGTCGGCGACGATCTCGATCGCCTGCAGCAGCCCCATGCCGCGCACGTCGCCGACGATGCCGCTGGCGGCCCGAATGGCCTCCAGCCTCCGGCGCAGCACCGCGCCCATGCGCTGCGCGTTGCCCATCAGGTCGCGGTCGACCATCTCGCGCACGACCGCGAGCGCCACCGCGCAGGAGAGCGGATTGGCCGAGTAGGTGTGGCCGTGCAGGAAACCGCCGGCGCCGGCCACGGCCTCGACCATGCGCGCCGGGGCCAGCACCGCGCCGAGCGGCGTGTAGCCGGCCGACAGCCCTTTCGCGAGCGTGACGAGATCGGGCCGCGCGGCGGGCCAATGCTCGGCGGCGAGGAACGTGCCGGTGCGCCCGGCGCCGCTCATCACCTCGTCGTAGATCAACTGCACGCCATGTCTCGTGCAGATCGCGCGCACCGCCTCGTAATAGTGCGCGGGCGCCACCAGCGCGCCGGTGGCGAGGCCGCCGACCGGCTCCATGATGAAGGCGAGCACCGTCTCCGGGCCTTCGCGGCGGATCGCGGCCTCGAGTTCGGCGGCGCAGTGGCGCGCGTAGCTGTCGACGTCGTGGTTCGGCGGCAGGCGGTAGGAAAACGGCGCCGGCACCAGCGGCATCAGCCTGGCCTCGGCGCCGTGCATCCGCCGGCTGTCGGGATCGCCGGTGACGGCGAGCGCGCCCAGCGTGGCGCCGTGATAGCCGGGGTCGCGCGCGATCACCTTCCAGCGCGAGTCCTCGCCGCGCACGACGGCATACTGCCGCGCGAGCTTGATCGCCGCCTCGGTGGCCTCCGAGCCGCCCGAGACGAAGAACGCGCGCTCGAGGCCGGGGCCGGCCAGCGACGCGACGAGATCGGCGAGATCGATGTTCGGCTTGTTCTCGAAATGGGCGCGGCTGGCAAAGGCGACCTTCTTCGCCTGCGCGATCATCGCCTCGAGCACGCGCGGATTGCCGTGGCCGATGTTGCTGACCACCGGCCCCGAACAGGCGTCGATGTAGCGCCGCCCCTCCGTGTCCCACATGTAGATGCCCTCGGCGCGCTCCACCGTCGGCCGGTTGCGCGCGACCGACGACGCGTAGAAGAGCTGGATCGAGCCGCCGGAGGG
>JAEULD010000206.1 GCA_016792765.1 Candidatus Odyssella sp. | reverse complement strand
GGCGAGCTTGGCCCACACCACGTCGGCATCGACGGCGGCCTGGCCGACCCAGGTGCCGTAGCCGCAATCCGTGCCGGCGATGACGTTCTCGCGGCCCACCAGCCTCGCGTAGTTCGCGATGCGCTGCGCCACCAGCTCCGGGTGCTCGATGAAGTTCGTCTTCGATTCGAGCACGCCGGGGATCAGCACCTTGCCCTCCGGCAGCTTCACGGTTTCGAACACCTTCCATTCGTGCGCGTGGCGCGGATTGGCCGCCTCGAACGAGATCGCCGCCGGCCGCGCCGCGAACACCACGTCGACGATGTCGGCCAGCGGCACGTCGCAATGGTGCGGGCCCTCGTAATTGCCCCAGCAGAGATGCAGGCGGAGCCGGTCGGGCGGAATGCCGGCGAGCGCGTGGTTGAGCGCCTCGACGTTCAGCCGCGCGCGCTTCTTGAATTCCGCGGTCGAGAGATCGCCGTACTGGATGTGGCGGCCCATCGCGAGATCGGGGCAATCGATCTGCAGCACGAAGCCCGCCTTGGCGACGGTTTCGTATTCCTGCTTCATCGCCTCGGCGATCGCGAGCAGATACTTCTCGTGGGTCGGGTAGTGCTCGTTCCTGAAGAACAGCGCAATCACGCCGGGCGAGGCGGCGCTCATGAAGCCCTCGCTGGCCGCGACGGCGCCGAGGGCGGCCTTGAGGTTCTCGGCGTCGGTGCGCGCGGCGGCGGGATCGGCGACCGCGATCGCGGCGTTGCACGCCGGCGTCTTGCGCCGCGAGCGGCCGGGATCGCCGAACACCTTCTTCTGCAGCTCGGGGAAATCCGCGAGATCCTTGTAGGACGTGACCGGATAGGAGCTGCCGCCGAAGCCGGCGAGCCGGTCCTTGATGTAGGTGGCGTAGGACGGCTTCGAGAGCTCGCCGTCGTTGACGATGTCGACGCCGGCGTCGGCCTGCTTCTTCACGACCTCGGCCACGGCCGACCGGATGCGCGCCGCCAGCGCCGCGCGATCGACCGGCACGCCCTCTTCCTTCGCATACATCATGCGGATGAGGTCGGCCGGGCGCGGCAGGCTGCCGGTATGCGTCGTCAGGAAGCGCTCGGTGCTGCGTTTCATCAATCCCCCCGCTCAGGCGTCGTGCCGGCGACGCTATCACCCCGCCCCGGGACCCGCCACCAATCCCGGCCCCAATGGCAATGGGAGGCGGCCCATCGCGCGCCGATTTTGATCTGAGTCAAAGTCTCTCGACGCCGCGCCGAATAGCTTGAGCCTGGAAAAATTCCAAGCGCGCGCCGCCAGGCGCGGCCGGGAGGACCACCATGCTTCGATCGCTGCAACACGCCGCGCTGACGGTGCCCGATCTCGAGGTTGGGCGCGCGTTCTACGAGGGCATGGGCCTCGAAACCGCGCAGCTCGGCGACAGCCTCGTCTTCCGCTGCCCGGGCCGCGCGCAGAACCAGGTGCGCCTCGTCGAAGGCAAGAAGAAGCGCCTCGCCCATGTCAGCTTCGGGACGACCGCGGCGGAACTGCCGGGCGTCGTGCGCGCGCTCGAAGCCGGCGGCACCAAGCTGATCGATTCGCCCTACAAGGCCGGCGGCGACGGCATCTGGTTCCGCGATCCCGACGGCGATCTCGTCAACGTCGTGGCGGCGCCCGACCAGCCGCAGAGCCGGCCGCCGGTCGCGCTCAACAACGCCGGCGACTTCAAGCGGCTCGGCCGGCGCGGCGCGCCCAATCGCGACATCGAGGCCACGCCGCGGCGGCTCGGCCACGTGCTGAAGTTCTCGCTCGACCTGCAGCGCGCGATCGACTTCTACACCGGCAAGCTGGGCATGAAGCTGTCGGACCGCATCGGCAACCTGGCGGCGTTCCTGCGCTTCGGCGGCGACAGCGACCACCACACGCTCGCGCTGGCGCAGAGCCAGGGCACCGGCCTGCACCACATGAGCTTCGAGATGGGGAATCTCGACCAGATCCAGTTCTGCGCGCAGCGCATGATCGACAAGGGCTACCGCGACGGCTGGGGCGTGGGGCGGCACATCTACGGCTCGAACTACTTCCACTACATCCGCGACCCGTGGAACAGCCTCGTCGAGTTCTTCTGGGACATCGACTTCATCCCGGGCAACGCGCACTGGGAGGTCGAGAACGCCGAGGCCGGGCCGGAATCGCTCTACCAGTGGGCGACGATGCCGCCGCCGGAGGATTTCCTCGCCAACTTCGAGCGCGCGTAGGCGCGGCGGCGCGGGCTCCGGTCAGGCGGCGATCGCGACCGCGGCCTCGAGCAGCGCGTCGGCGCGCGCCGCGGGGCCGACGAAAATCTCGATCGTGCCGGGCTCGAGGCGCGGCGCGAGCGCGCCGTCGAGGACGGCCAGCGCGTCGCAGGCGAGAGACAGGCGGACGGTGCGCGTCTCGCCGGGCCGCAGGAACGCCTTGGCCACGCCCTTCAATTCGAGCACCGGCCGCGACACGCTGGCCACGGGATCGCGCACGAACAGCAGCACGGTTTCCTCGCCCGCCATCGCGCCCGCGTTCGCCACGTCGACCTCGATCGCGAGCGCGCCGCCGGCCCGCAGCGTCGCGGGCGAGACCCGCAGGTTGGAATAGGCGAAACGCGTGTAGGACAGGCCGTGTCCGAACGGAAACAGCGGCTCGTTCGGCATGTCGAGATACTTGCTCGAATAGCGGAACGCCGGATCGAGCGGGCGCCCGGTCGGCAGGCGCGCGTAGAAGATCGGGATCTGGCCGGCGTCGACCGGCCACGTGACCGCCAGGCGCGCGCTCGGATTCCAGCGTCCGGTGACGACGTCGGCGACCGCGTGCCCGGCCTCGCTGCCGAGATACCAGCAGGCCAGCACGGCCTCGGCGCGCTCGAACAGCCACGGGGCCATCAGCGGCCGGCCCGACGAGAGCAGCACGACCGCGGGCTTGCCGAGATCGAGCACGGCGCGCGCCAACTCGGGCTGAAGGCCCGGCAGGCCGGGCTTCGCGCGCGAGCCCGCCTCGCCGCTCATGAAGCGCAGCTCGCCGAGGCACAGCACGACGAGATCCGCGGCGCGCGCGAGATCGAGCGCGGGCGCGATTCCGCCGGCGTCGCCGCCTTCGGCTTCGACGCCTTTGGCCACGTCGATGCGGCTCGCCGGCCACGCGGCGCGCAGGCCGGCCGCATACGACACCATCTCCTCGCCGCGCCCGGCGCCCGACCAGGGGCCGAGCATCTCGTCGGCGACGTCGGCGAGCGGCCCCAGCACGGCCACGCGCGGCGGCGGCGCGGCCACCGGCAGCCGATCGTTGCGGTTCTGGAGCAGCACGATCGACCGGCGCGCGGCCTCGCGCGCGACGGCGCGGTGCTCGGCCATGCGCTCGGGCGTCATCGCCGGCGCCTTCATGCGATAGGGGTCGTCGAACAGGCCGAGCGCCGCCTTCAGCGCAAGCACGCGGCGCACGCAGGCGTCGATGTCGGCCATCGCGACGAGGCCGCGTTCGAGCGCCGCCGGCAGGCCGCACGTATACGCCGTCGCCATCATGTCGATGTCGACGCCGGCCTTGAGCGCCAACGCCGCCGCCTCGACGAGATCGGCCGCGACGCCGTGCGCGATCAGCTCGGCGATCGCGTTGTAGTCGCTGATCAGCACGCCCTCGAAGCCCCAGCGCTGGCGCAGCAGGTCGCGCAGCAGGCCGCGATGCGCGGTGAGCGGGATGCCGGCGAGATCGTTGAAGGCCGGCATGATCGCCGCGGTGCCCGCGCCCACCGCCGCGCGGAACGGCGGCAGGTACACCTCGTGGAACGTGCGCTCGGACACGTCGACCTGCGCGTATTCGCGCCCGGCCATCACCGCGCCGTAGCCGGCGAAGTGCTTGGCCGTGGCCGCGACCGCGTCGGCCGCCGCGAGATCGGCGCCCTGGAAGCCGCGCACCTTGGCCTCGGCGAGGCGCGCGGTGAGCCAGGGGTCTTCGCCGGCGCTTTCCGAGATGCGGCCCCAGCGCGGATCGCGCGAGACGTCGAGCATCGGCGCGAAGGTGAGCGTGAGCCCGTCCGCCGCCGCCTCGACCGCGGCGATGCGCGCCGTCTTCTCCCACAGCGCGGGGTCGAACGCGCCCGCCTCGGCCAGCGGGATCGGGAAAACGGTGCGGTGCCCGTGCACGACGTCGAAGCCGAAGAACAGCGGGATGCCGAGCCGCGTCTCCTCCACCGCCGCCTTCTGCACCTGGCGCATCAGCGGCGCGCCGAACAGGTTGAGCATGCTGCCGAGCCGGCCCTTCTTCAACTCGGCCATGTAGTCGGCCGGCATGCCCGGCCCGGTCACGGCGAGGTCGGCCGTGAGCATGTTGAGCTGGCCGATCTTCTCGTCGAGCGTCATCGCGCCGAGCAGGCTCTCGATGCGTGCCGCGTGGTCTGTCCGTGTCATGCGCCGCCCCGGCGGTGAGCGCCGCTCCGCTGCGGCGGCCGGCGCATACTAGTGCCGCCGGCCGCGCCGACGCAAAATCGCGCGGCGGCGGCGCGCGCCGATTCGCGCTCGGTAATAATCCCTGCGCGCCGCTGCGCCGTAAACGGTTTACTTACGCCGTGGCGTCGATTATACGCGAAAGAGAGGCGCTAGAATTCGGGTAATGAAAACCCGAACGGCGTCGTACTCGGCAAATAAAGACCGAGACAGGGGTCGGGATCGCAGCTTCGGGCCTTCCGCCCGGGCGTCGTCTGACGTGAAGGACGATCGAAGAATGGGGTAGACGGACGAGGCGCGGCGCCACGGCAGGCGCGGCGCGAATCGAACGGGGCAAGCCGCGGCGTCGGGGCGCAACTTCTCTGCCTGTTGCGCGCGCTCTGCCGCTCGCGCTACCGCGGCCGCGTCGGCTGGCTGGCGCTGATCCTCCTCGCCGTCGTCGGCGCCAACACCTACGGCCAGGTTCGCCTCAACGCGTGGAGCGGCTCGTTCTACGACACGCTCGCGCAGCGCTCGTTCTGGGCGCTCGGCAACGAGCTGATCGCGTTCCTCGTCATCGTCGGCGGATTGCTCGCGCTCGTCGTCTCGCAGACCTGGCTGCAGGAGATGATCAAGCTCAGGCTGCGCGAGTGGCTGACGCACGATCTGCTCGACCGCTGGATGGCGCCGCGCCGCGCCTATCTGATCTCGCATGCCGGCGAGCTCGGCGTGAACCCCGACCAGCGCATGGAGGAAGACGCGCGCGCGCTGGCCGACCTCACCGCCTCCTTCGCGTTCGGCCTGCTGCAATCGACCCTGCTGCTGCTCTCGTTCGTCGGCGTGCTGTGGGTGCTGTCGAGCCAGGTCGTGTTCCAGCTCGACAAGCAGAGCTTCACCGTTCCCGGCTACATGGTGTGGTGCGCGCTGCTCTATGCCGCCGCCGGCTCGTGGCTCACCTGGCTCGTCGGGCGGCCGCTGATCCGCCTCAACGCCGAGAAATGCGCGCGCGAGGCCGACCTGCGCTTCTCGCTGGTGCGCGCGCACGAATCGGCCGAGGTGATCGCGCTGCAGAAGGGCGAGCGCGACGAGCGCGCGATCCTGAACGGGCGCGTGAACGGCGTCGTGAACATCGGCCGCGAGATCGCGAACGGCATCGCGCGGCTCACCTGGGTCACGTCGGGCTATGGATGGCTGGCGCTCGTCGTGCCCGTCGTCGTCGCCTCGCCCGGCTATTTCGGCGGCGCGATGTCGCTCGGCGGGCTGATGATGGTGGTGGGCGCGTTCAACCAGGTGCAGCAGTCGCTGCGCTGGTTCGTCGACAATTTCGCCGCGATCGCCACTTGGCGCGCGACCTTGCTGCGCGTGATGGCGTTCCGCGACGGACTCGACCGCGTGGGCGACGGCGCACCCGCGGTCGAGGCCGGCGCGCGCGTCACGGTGGAGACGCATCCCGAAGGCAAGCTGGCGTTCAAGGCTCTTTCGCTGGCGCTGCGCGACGGCCGCGCCGAGTTCGACACGCCGGTGGTCGAGATCGGGCGCGGCGAGCGCGTGCTGATCGCCAGCCGGCCCTGCGCCGACAAGGCCGTGCTGCTGCGCGCGATCGCCGGCCTCTTCACGTCCGGCCAAGGCACGATCCGGGTGCCGCCGCCGCATCAGGTGATGTTCGTGCCGGCGCGGCCCTACCTGCCGCTCGCGACCTTGCGCGCCGCCGTCTCGTATCCCGACGACGCGGCTGCGTTCGACGATGCGTTGCTGCACGCGGCGCTCGATCGCGTGGGACTCGGGCACCTGATCCCGCGCCTCGGCGAGCAGGAGCGCTGGGACAAGATCCTGGCGCCCGAGGAGCAGCACGGCATCGCGCTGGCGCGGCTGCTGCTGCACGAGCCGCGCTGGGTGTTCCTCGAAGACACCTCCTCGCTGAGCCGCGAGCATCAGCTTCTCGTGCGCCGGATCTTCGCCGAGGAGCTGGCGCATGCGACGGTGCTCGGCTGCGCCACGAGCCCGGACCTCGCCGGCTTCTATACCCGGACCATCAACCTGCGCCGCCATGGCGCCGACTTCGAAGCGGACGAGGCCGAGCCGGTGACGGTGATCCCGCTGCGCAAGGTGGCGGCGGTCTAGAGGCATCTCCGACCGAACGAATCATTCGATTGTCGTCCCGGGCGCGCCGCAGCACGCCGCCCTTGCGGCGTGGTGCTGCGCAGACCCGGGACCTAGACGATGCACCGACACGTCGTGCGGCGGCCAGTTTGGCGTCGACAGCGCGGCTGGGTCCCGGGTCTGCGGCGCACCATGGCGAAGGCGCCATGCTGCGCCGCGCGCGGGACGACAACCACCATGGAATGGGATCGGAATGCGATCTGCAGGGAAGGCCGCCCTCTTGCATGCCCATGCAAGAAACTCCTAAGTCCCAGCCATGATCGACCGGCTCCGCGCGCCCACCGACGACCAGCTCCTCGACGCCGTGCAGCGCCAGACGCTGCGCTATTTCTGGGATTTCGCGCACCCCGTCTCGGGCCTCGCGCGCGAGCGCAGCAACGTGGCGTTCGACTACGGGCTCGAGACGGTGACGAGCGGCGGCTCGGGCTTCGGCGCCATGGCCATCGTCGCCGGCGTCGAGCGCGGATGGATCAAGCGCGCGGAGGCGGCCGAGCGGCTGCTGCGCGCCGTGCGCTTCCTGGCCAAGGCCGGCGCCTATCACGGCGTGTTCCCGCACTTCCTCGACGGCGAGACCGGGCGCACGATTCCGTTCTCGCGCAAGGACGACGGCGGCGACATCGTCGAAACCTCGTTCCTGATGATGGGTCTGCTCGCGGCGCGCCAGTATTTCGACGCCCCCGCCGAGCGCGAATTGCGCGACCGCATCGACGGCCTGTGGAGCGAGGTGGAGTGGGACTGGCACACGCGCGAAGGCGCGCCCAAGGGCGGCGACGTGCTCTACTGGCAC
>JAEULD010000198.1 GCA_016792765.1 Candidatus Odyssella sp. | reverse complement strand
CCCATGCGCCCGGTGACGCCGTACATGATGATTCCAAGACGCTTGACGCTCATGCGTGCCTCGATGTTGGGGAGCTTCCCGGCTCAGTCCATCGCCAGGACGCCCTTGGCCTTGAAGATGCCGCGAATGTGCTGGGCGTAGTCGTTGAAGCGCGGCGGCAGCTGGTCGAGCCGCCGCGGGCGCGGCAGGTCGATGTCGATGATCTCGACGATGCGGCCCGGGCGCGGGCTCATCACCACGACGCGGTCGGCCAGCAGCACGGCCTCGGGAATGCTGTGCGTGATGTGGAGCGCCGTCTTGCGCTTCTCCATCCACACGCGCTGGATGTCCATCGAGATCTGCTCGCGCGTCAGCGCGTCGAGCGCCCCGAACGGCTCGTCCATCAGCAGCATCGGCGGATCGTGCACCAGCGCGCGGCAGATCGACACGCGCTGGCGCATGCCGCCCGAAAGCTCGTAGGGCTTCTTGTGCTCGAAGCCTTTGAGGCCGGTGGCCTCGATCAGGTGGCGCGCGACCGGCTCGAACTTGGCGCGGTCGAGCTTGCGGATCTCGACCTGGAGCATCACGTTCGCGAGCACGTCGCGCCAATCGAGCAGGATCGCTTCCTGGAACACGATGCCGACGTCGGTCTGCGGCCGGTCCACCTTCCGGCCGCCGACGGTGATCGTTCCCGAGGTGTGGGACTGCAGCCCCGCCACCATCTTCATGATCGTCGTCTTGCCGCAGCCGCTCGGGCCGACGAAGGCGACGAACTCGTGCTCGCGGATGTCGAGAGAAACGTCGGCGCAGGCTTCGACGGTCCCGTTGCGGGTGTCGTAGACCTTGCCGACGTTCTCCAGCCTTATGTAGGGAGTCTCCGGCACGTCGGCGCCGCTCCTACTTCTTCGGCATGTAGGGCGGCTGGGACAGATACTCGTTCGTGAAATAGACGTTCACGTCGGGCTGCGGCTTCATGTTCGCGAACTTGGCCAGCAGGTCCTGCGTGTCCTGCCAGTCGCCGGCGTCGGAGACGCCGATCGGCTTGCCCTTGGTGCGGTCGGTGCGGATGATCGTCATCGTGCCCTCGACTTCGAGCAGCGCGATCTCCTGCGTGAACACCGGCGCGGCCTTGCGGAAGATCTCGGCCGCCTCGGCGCGGTTGTCGAACGAATACTGCCAGCCGCGCTGCGAGGCGCGCAGGAAGCGGCGGAGCTGGTCCTGGTTCTTCGGGTCCTTGAGCCAGTCGTTGTTCGCGATGATGGCGCTCGAGAGCGTCGTGACGCCGGCCATGTCGTAGAGCCGCGTCCAGCCCATCTTTACCCCGGTCTGGAGCTGCATGCGCGGGCCCTGGTCCATGAAGTAGCCCATCAGCGCATCGGCCTGCTTGTTGAGCACGGCCTGCTCCTTCGCCGCCGGGTTGGCGACGACGATCATCTGCACGTCTTCCATCTTCATGCCGAGCTTGCCCATGAAGGCGGTGAAGATCGTGAGGCTCGCGTCGCCGGCGGTGATCGCGATGCGGCTGCCCTTGATCTCGGACACCTTGGTCGGGCGCGGCGCGTCGGCGCGGTAGATGAACGCCATCGGGCTCTGCTGCAGCGTGACGCCCACCGCCTTGATCGGCATGCCGTTGATGACGCCGCGCATCATCGTGGCCGCGTCGACGTAGGCGACCGGGCTCCGGCCGGCGGCGACGAGCTGCGACACGGTCGTGGAGCCCGATCCTTCCTGGATCTCCACGTCGAGGCCCTCGGCCGCGTAGAAGCCCTTGTCGCGCGCGACGAAGAACGGCGCGTGCTCGCCGTAGAGCGTCCAGTTGAGGCGGAACGGGAATTTGTCTTTCTGCTGCGCCAGCGCCGGCGCCGCCGCGGCGAAGAGTCCCGCCGCCAGCAGCAGCGACTGCATCAGGGCACGTTTCATGGCTTCCTCCCAGGATGTGTTCGGTTGCGAGGCACTACATCGTACCGGAATCCTCGCGCACGCGATGGCTCACGTGCCACGGGATCAGGATCGATTCGAAGAATTCCACCACGTAGAAGAAAACGAGGCCGATCAGCGTCAGCGCCACGATCGTGGCGAACATCATGGCCGTCTCGCCGTTCGAGTTGGTGACGAGCAGCAGATAGCCGAGGCCCTTGTCGGCGCCGACGAATTCGCCCACCACGGCCCCGGCCACGGCCAGCGTCGCCGCCACCTTCAGCCCGCTGAAGAGATAGGGCAGGCTCGTCGGCAGCTGGAAGCGCGCGAAGACCTGCCACTTGCTGGCGCCCATCGAGCGCGCGAGGTCGCGCATCTCCGACGACATCGAGCGCAGGCCCACCGCCGCGTCGATGACGATCGGGAAGAACGCGATCAGGAACGCGACCAGCACCTTGGGCGTCGTGCCGACGCCGAACCAGACGAGGAACAGCGGCGCGATCGCGACCTTCGGCACCACCTGGAAGAACAGCAGTTGCGGCGTGATGAACCGGTCGAACCGGGACGACGCCGTGATGCCGATCGCCAGCGGGACCGCGACGAAGACCGCGAGCGCGAATCCGAGCAGCATCTCGAACGTCGTGATCCATCCGTGAAAGGCGAGCTTGCCGAACTCGGCGACGATCACCTCGGCGATGCGCGTCGGCGGCGGGATGAGATAGGCCGGCGCCTTGAAGAGCCACACGGCCGCCTCCCACACGGCGAGGAAGGCCAGGATTCCCGACAGCGGAACCAGCTTCGCCAGGAACGCGGCGTTCGTCGAGCTTGCGGTCTTCATGCGCGTGCCGCCACCGTCATCGCCTGCCGCGCGCGCGCGCCCATCGCGACGCCGAGCCCCGGCCCGCCCGGCACGCGCATGACATCGCCCGTCGCGCGGAACGCGTCGTCCTCCGTGCCGCGCCCGGCGAGATATTGCGGGCCGTTGAGCGCCGCCGGCGCCGCGAGCCCGGCCCAGGCGAACAGATGCGCCGAGGCGGCCATCGACAGCTCGGCGTCGGTGAGGCCGGAGGCGAACAGCTTCAATCCGTATTCTTCGAGCAGCGTCACGATGCGGGCGGCGTGCCAGAGGCCGCCGCAGCGCGCGACCTTCATCGCGATGCCGTCCATCATGCCGAGCGCCATGAACTCCTCGGCCTCGACCGGCGAGACGATGCCTTCGTCCATGAGGATCGGCAGCGCGCCGTCCTGGCGCAGCGCACGATAGTCGCGGATGCGGGCGGGCGGCAGCGGCGATTCGAGCGCCCGAAGGCCGGCGTCGGCGAAGCGCCTCGCCATGCCGCGCGCGGTCTCGAGATCGTAGCTCGTGTTCGCGTCGCACCAGTGGAAGCCGCCCGGCGCGAACCGCGTCACGAGGCGGATCAGGTCGAGATCGTAATCCGGGGTCTGCGGCGGGCCGACCTTGACGTTGAAACTGGCATAGCCGGCGGCGCGCCCGGCCGCGAGCTGCGCCTCGGCCTTGTCGAGGCTCGTCGCGTTCACCGTCCACGAGAGCTTGATCTCGGCGCGCTTCGCGCCGCCGAGCAGCGCGGCCGCGCTCTTGCCGACGCCGCGGCCCCAGAGATCGTAGCAGGCGAGATCGATCGCCGCCTTCGCGAGCGGCTGGCCGACCGAGAACGAAGGCTTGATCGCGCGCTCCATGCGCGCATGCACGTCGGCGAGGTCGGCGGGATCCGCCCCCAGCACGGCGGGCGCGAGGTAATTCCGCAGCGTCGTCTCGACCGTCTCGACCGTCTCGTAGGTCCAGGTCTCGACCGGGACGGACTGGCCCCAGCCCTCGGCGCCGGACTCGTCGGCGAGGCGCACCAGCACGGTCGGCCGCGCCGCCGTCTTGAAGAACTTGAATTCGCCGACGAGCGCGTAGTCGAGACGCCCGACGTCGACGCGCACGATCCTCCCCATCCGTCTCTCGTTTCTCGATCGCGTGGCAATGCCGGTTACGTCTTGCAAGAAGTAACCAGTTGGATACTTATACGGTCCTGCACGGCGGCGGGCAAGCACAACCGGGAGCGAGACGAAGATGGCGACGCCAGCGAGAATCCAGACCACGGTCGTCGGGTCCTATCCCCTGCCCGACTGGCTCGCGGCGCTGCCGAGCGAGCAGGCGCTGGCCGACGCGACGCGCGTCGTGATCCACACGCAGGAGCAGGCCGGCATCGACCTGGTCTGCGACGGCGAACTGTATCGCTTCGACGTGAACCACCCCGAGACCAACGGGATGATCGAGTATTTCGTGCGCCCGCTCGACGGCGTGCGCACCGGCATCCACTTCTCGGAGATCGTCGACTACCGCAAGCGCGCGGCGACGCGATTCCGCAGCCGCCCGCCCGGCGCCGTCGTCGGCCCGGTCGGGGCCGGCACGCTCGACCTGCCGGCCGCCTGCGCGCGCGCGAAGGCGATGACGCGGCGCCCGCTGAAATTCACGCTCACCGGGCCGCACATGCTGGCCAAGATGCTGCTCGACAAGCATTACGGCGACGTCTCGAAGCTCGCGATGGCGATCGCCGACGTGCTCGCCGAGCAGGTGTCGCATTGCGACGCCGAGGTGATCCAGGTGGACGAGGCGAACCTGCCGGGCGCGCCCTCGGAGTGGCGCTGGGCGGCCGAGGCGATCAACCGCGTGCTGAAGGCCGTGAAGACCGTGCCGGCCGTGCACCTGTGCTTCGGCAATTACGGCGGCCAGACGATCCAGAAGGGCACGTGGAATTCGCTGGTCGACTATCTCAACGCGCTGCACGTCGACCATATCGTGATGGAGAACGCGCACCGCCCGGCCGAGGAGCTGGCGGCGTTCCGCGACCTGCGCCCCGAGATCGGCATGGGCCTCGGCGTCGTCGACATCAAGCGCACCGACGTCGAGAGCGCCGACGCGATCGCGCGCGCGATCGAGCGCGCCGACACCGTGCTGGGCCGCGGCCGCGTGCGCTACATCCACCCCGATTGCGGCTTCTGGATGCTGAAGCGCCCGATCGCCGACGCCAAGATCCGCGCGCTCGTGCTGGGCCGCGATCTTTACGAAGGCCGGCCGAAGATCGTCGCCGCTTGAACTCGGGTTATCCAACGTAGGGGCGCGCTGCGCGCGCCCTGTCGACGCGAAAATTCGCGAACGTCGTAGGGGCGCACGGCTGTGCGCCCTTGCCGATGCCGAGCACGCGTAGGCAGGGCGCACAGCCGTGCGCTCCTACGCCGCCAGCGTTTCGCGCGTGGAGAGAGGGCGCGCGCAGCGCGCCCCTACGCAGCAGACGCTCGCCGCTCAGCTCCGCCAGCGCGCGAGGTTGGCGGACACGAACGCGTCGTCCGTCAGCTCGGGATAGGTGGCGTAGAGACGGTCGATGCCTTCGCTCTGGCCGGGGCTCAGCACTTCGTTGGGATCGAGGCAGAGATTGCTGCGCAGCAGGCCCTGGCGCCGCAGCACCTCGTGGCAGCCGGGGATGCAGCCGGCGAAATCGTTGGCCACGTCGAAGATCACGCTGTTGCAGTCGGTGACGAAGCCGTCGAGCGCCAGCAGGCCGGGCGGGATCGCGTCGGCCGCGATCGCCTTCTGCGCCTGGTGCAGCACCTGCACGGCCGCGGCGGTCCACACGCTCCAATGCCCGAGCAGGCCGCCCTTGAAGCGCAAGAGCGCCTCGCGCCCGTTCGCGCGCACGCCGAGCGGCGCCACGAGATCGAGCAGGATGTGATCGTCGTTGCCGGTGTAGAGCGTGACGCGCTGCTCGGCCTTGGCGGCGACGATGCCGTGCGCCACGTCGAGCGTCCGGTAGCGGTCGAACGGCGCCACCTTGATCGCGATCACGTTCTCGATTCCGGCGAAGCGCGTCCAGAATGCGCGCGAGAGCGGGATTCCGCCCACCGCCGTCTGCAGATAGAAGCCGACCAGCGGCATGGCGGCCGCCACCGCCTCGCAATGCGCGATCAGCTCGTCTTCGCTGGCGCCCTTCATCGCGCCGAGGCCCAGCAGCACCGCATGATAGCCGAGCGCGCGCGCGGTTTCGGCCTCGGCCACGGCCTGCGCCGTCTTGCCGATGGCGCCGGCGATCAGGAACAGCGGCGCCTCGGTCCAGGCTTTCGCCGTTTCGGCGGCGAGCTCCAGCACCGGGCGGTAGAGCTGCGCCTCGCGGATCCGGAACTGAGTCGCGTGGACGCCGACCGCGAGGCCGCCGGAGCCGGCGTCGATGTAGTAGCGCGTGAGCGCCTTCTGCGATTCGCGATCGAAGCGCCGCTCTGCGTCGAGCGCGAGCGGATGCGCGGGAATGACCGTGCCGCGGCGCAGCAGCGAGAGCGCCGGCGCGGGTATGTCGGTGAAGCGCAGGCCGCTCATGGCCGGAGATATCCCATGATCACCTCGGTGACGTGCCGCTCGCGCTCGGCCAGGGCCGCGGGCGCGTTCAGGTCGCGCGCGAAGATCGTCGACAGCGTGTGGATGTTCGAGAAGTAGAAATAGGCGACGCCGGCGATCGAGATGTAGAGATGCACCGGATCGACCCCGCCGCGGAACACGCCCGCCTTGCGCCCGCGCTTCAGGAGCCTGTCGAGGATGCCGATGACCGGGCTGTTGATCGCCGTGGCGCGGCCCGAGCGGCGGATGTGGCGCGCCTTGTGCAGGTTCTCGCTGTTGAGCAGCGCCACGAAATACTGGTTCTCGACGAAATACTTGAACGTGAAGCGCACGAGCCGGCGCATCGCCTCTTCCGGCGGCAGGTTCTCGAGCCGAAGCGCGCTTTCCTGCCCGCGGATCTTCTCGTAGGCGCGCTCGAGCACGGCGAGGAACAGAGCCTCCTTGTTCCCGAAGTAGTGATAGAGCATGCGCTTGTTGACGCCGGCCGCGCGCGCGATCGAATCGACGCGCGCGCCGCCGAGGCCGCGCGCCGAGAATTCGTCGGTCGCGGCATCGAGAATCTGGACGCGCGTGCGCCCGGGATCGCGCGCGCGCACGCTGGCCTTGGACGCCGCGCGCGGCGGACGACCGCCGCCGTTCGCATCCGCCTTGCGGGCGCGCCCGTCGCGCATCAGGCCAGCTCCGGTCCGGAGATCGCGAACACGCGCTCGTTCGCGGCGAGGCCGGGCGCCGCGCCGAGCACCATGCGCGTGAAGCCGCGCGGCGACACCGCGCCCGACGCCTCGAGCCACCGGCGCATGCCATCGTGGCGGACCGGCACGTCGGCGACGAAGGGCGGGCGGGCGGCGAGGCCGGC
Organism: Candidatus Odyssella sp.; assembly: GCA_016792765.1. Taxonomy (GTDB): domain Bacteria; phylum Pseudomonadota; class Alphaproteobacteria; order Bin65; family Bin65; genus SBBV01. The sequence continues at coordinate 10,222 of JAEULD010000198.1, read as the reverse complement.
CTGCGCCGCGAGCGCCAGCGCGATCGCCTCGCTCTCCGCCACGATCGGCCCGAGCGAATGCGCGATCCGGCCCTCGCGGCCGAGCACGAAGCCGGCCAGCGCGTCGCCGCGTTCCGCCACGAAGGCGAGATAGGGCGCGCGGCCTTGCAGATGCGCGAGGATGTCGCCGCGCCGCATCGCGCTGCGCGGCGCGTCGTAGGCCGCGACGGCGGCCATGTCGGCGGCCGCCGCGCGGCGGATGCGGATGCCGGCCGGCGGCGCGGCCGCTTCGGGCGCGCGCTCGATGTGCCAGCGCCTCAGCGCGTAGACGTCGGCGAAGCCGATCGGCAGATAGACCGGCCGGCCGAGCTCGGTGGCATCGAGGCCCGGCGTGGCGCCCCGCGCGCGAACCGTCTCGATGCAGCGGCGCAGCAGGTGCGTGCCGATGCCGCGGCCGCGCCATGCCTTCGTCGTCAGCACCATGCTGAGCCACCAGAGCCGCGGCGCCATCGGCAGCGCGAGCGCGCTCGCGATCCACCGCCCCGCTTCGTCGGCCATGCCGATGCCGCTGCCGAGGCGCAGCATGAAGCGCCAGTCGGCGGCGACCTGGTTCCAGCCCGCCTCCGTCGAGAGCGCCACCAGGCTCTCGGCGTGCTCGGGCGCCAGGCCCCGCTCGACGGCACCCCTAAAATCGTCCATCGCGCAGCTCGTAGCGGGTGGGCTTGTTGAGCGTCGGCATGTCGCGGCCGAGCCAGTCGGCGGTCCACTCGACCATGCGCATCAGCGGCACCGAGGGATAGCCGAACTCGGCGCACATGCGCGCGGTGTTGGTGAGCCAGCCCGCGGCGCTCTCCTGCCCGGCGAACAGCGGCTTCTTGCCGAGCAGGCGCCCGCACTGCTCGGCGACCCAGCGCACGCTGATCGTCTCGGGGCCGCTCACGTTGATCGGCGTCGTCGGCGTCGTGACGTGGCGCAGGCAGCGCAAGGCGACCGAGTTCGCGTCGCCCTGCCAGATCACGTTGACGTGGCCCATGGCGAGGTCGATCTCGACGCCGTCGCGCACCTTGCGGCAGATGTCGTGGATCACGCCGTAGCGCATGTCGATCGCGTAATTGAGGCGGTAGATGCGGCCCGGCGTGCCGTGCAGCTTGGAGAAATACTGGAACACGCGCTCGCGGCCGAGGCAGGTGTAGGAATAGTCGTTGGGCGGCGGCAGCGGCTCGGTCTCCTCGGTGGCGCCCTGCCCGGTCACCGGCACGAACGGATAGACGTTGCCGGTGGAGAACGCGACGATGCGCGAGCGCCGGAACGCCTCGGCGACATAGCCGGGCACGAGCACGTTCATCGCCCAGGTGAGCGGCGTGTCGCCGCTGGCGCCGAACTTGCGCCCGGCCATGAACAGCACGTTCGGCGCCTTCGGCAGTTTCTCGATCGCCGCGCGGTCGAGGAGATCGCAGGCGATCGTCTCGATGCCCGCCGCGGCGAGGCTCTCGCGCAGGCCCGCTTCGCTGAAGCGCGCGACGCCGACGATGCGCCGGTCGGGTGCCGCGCGCTTGGCGAGGCGCGCGAGCGTCGGCCCCATCTTGCCGCCGACGCCGAGCAGCATGATGTCGCCCGGCACCGCGGCGAGATCGGCGACGAGCGCCGCATCGGGCGCGGTCATGAAGTCTTCGAGCGCTTCGACGTTCTCGAAGCGCGCGGGCAGCGCGCGGGGGCTCATGCGGACACCGTCTGGCCGGCCGGGCGGAGCGCCGCCGTCGGCGCCGCCGGCATCGGGCGCATCGAGGCGAAATCCAGGGCGCCGGCCACCGCGAAGCCGTCGCAATCGAGCGAGCCGATCCGCAGCTGGCCCTTCTCGATCTTGAGCCGCGCCGGCGTGTCCTTGCCCTTGTGGTAGAGATCGGGATGGGCCGCGACGAACGAGCGCTGCTCGCCCTCGGGCGCGAAGCCCATGCCGTCGATGAAGTGATGGCCGTTGCGCTCGACATGGGTGAGGCCGAGCATCGCGACGAGGCAGAGATCCTGCTGCACGCTGACTCCGGCCCAGGTGGTGAGGTCTTCGGCCGACATGAAATAGCGCGCCTCGCCCGCCTCGGCGTTGAGCTTGGCCACGCGCGCGGCGTTGATGATCGACTTGTAGAAGCCCTTGCAGTTCTTGCTCGAGACGCCGGCATAGCCGAGCTTCAGCGCGGCCGGGAACGCGCCGAGATCGCCGTCCGATTCGTCGATCTCGAGCGGGCGGTGCCGCGCCAGCGGCGCCACGGATTTCGCGAGCGCCACCGCGCGCTTGATCGGCTGCTCGATGAACAGGATCGAATCGACGAGGCGCTTCAGCCGCGGCGTCTCCGCCATCCGCCGCCACAGTTCCGCGATGCCTTCGACGCTGTCGTACTGCTCGTTGCCGTCGAGCGTCGCCTTGTAGTCGCCGGCCTCTTTATCCAGCACCGCGGCGATGCGCGCGAGGCGGTCGAGATCGGCATCGACCTTGCCGCCGACCTTCAGCTTGTAATAGCGGCAGCCGTAATGGCGCGCGACCTCTTCGAGCGTCTCGGGCAGCCCGTCGTCGACGCGATGCTCGGCCGGCTGATCGGCCGCCACGATCGGATCGACGAGGCCCACCGTGTGGCGCACGTCGATCCTGGGCGCCATCTTGAGGCCCACGAGGAAGCGCATGAAATCGAAGCCGGCGAGATCGGGCGCGAGGCCCGCCGGCTCGATGCCCGCGAGGTTGGCGCGCATGATGTCGGCGAAACCCAGGCCGAGAATGCGCCCGAGCGCGTCGGCGATCGCGCGGTCGAGCAAGGCCGGGCCGAAGCTCGCCACCAGCGGGTTGAGCTCGAGCGCCGCGCCGCGCGCGAGCTGGTCGCGATAGGTGTCGGCATAGAACGCATAGGGCGTGGCCGTGCCGCGCGCGCGGTAGAGATCGACCGCGATTTCGATCGCCTGGCGCAGCTGCACGACGTTCTGCTCGTCGGTGAGCGCGAGGTTCTTGTCGAACCACTTGGCCGCCAGCGTCTCGGCGGCGACGCCGGTGGCGCTGCGTCCGTTGGGCGTCGAGACCGTCACGCGCAGCACGGCCTGCTTCGCCTCGGTGACCGTGACGACGCCGAAGCGGAACGGCAGGCGCAATCTCACGTCGCGCTCGAAGCGCTCCACGGTCTCGATCTTCACCTTGCGCGGATCGCCGGTTCTCATGCCGTGGCCTCCATCAATCCCTGCACGTAGCCGATCGCGCGCGCCGCGCAGGCCGCGCCGTCGGGCCTGTATTGGAACGGCTCCATGGCGATCCAGCCCCGATAGCCGGTTTCGCGCAGCGCGCGCACGACCGGCGCGAACCTGTCCTCGCCCTCGCCCGGGCCGCGGCGGTTGCGGTCGTTGAACTGCACGTGCGCGACGAGGCCGGTCGGCATCCATTGCCGCACGAGATCGGCGACCGGCATCTTCTCCGTAAGACCCGCCGACGACGTATCGAGCATCGTCTTGAGCGCGGGCTTGCCGATCCGCCGCACCAGCGCCGCCGCCTCGTCGAGCGTGTTGACGAAGTCCGCATCCGGCGCGGCGAGCGGCTCGACGCAATAGGCGACGCCGGATTTCGCCGCGTCGTCGGCGACCGCGGCCCAGGCCGCCTCGCCGCGCTTCGCGGCCTCGGCGCGGTCGGGCCCGGCGCCGATGCGCCGCTGCGCCGGCGAGCCGTGGACGAGATAGGCCCCGCCCAGCTCCGCGCAAAGCTCGATGAGGCGGCGCATCACGTCCACGGTGCGCTCCCACACCGCGCGATCGGCGCTGGTGATCGAAAGCCCGGCCGGCGCCACCAGCAGCCAGTGCAGGCCGCTCACCGCCACGCCCGCCTCTTGCGTCGCGCGGCGCAGCGCGGCGCGCTCGGAGTCCGGCATGCGATACGCATTCTCGCCGAGCGTGAACGGCGCCACTTCGAGCCCGGCATAGCCGAGCTCGGCGGCGAAGGCGCATTGCCGCGCGAACTCGAACTCGCGCAGCACCTCGTTGCAGAGAGAAAGCTTCATGGACACGCCTATCGATCGCCCGGCAGTCGGTTCACGCGGAGGCGCGGAGACGCGGAGGGCACCAGCCCGTTCACAACCCGGTGGATGCCTTCTTTGATGATTGGCGCGCCGAAGTTTATCAGCAGGCCGACTTTGAGCTTCATCAGCCGCAGATAGGTCAGCAGTTGCTTGGGATGGACCGGAGAGAGTCTCTCGACCGACTTGATCTCGACCACGACCGAGGATTCGACCAGCAGGTCGATTCGGAAAGCGTCGTTGAAACGCAGGCCGTCATATTCGAAGGACAGCGACTTCTGCCGCTCAATTCGCAACCCTCGGCGTTCGAGATCACGCGACAACACGACCTCATAGACGGACTCCAGCAAGCCGGGCCCCAGCCCGGCGTGCAGCTTGTAGGCGGCATCGACGATTTCGCCCGTGATGTCGTCGAGAGGCTTGGCCGCAACGTCCATAGGCTCCGCGCCTCCGCGTCTCCGCGTGATCAATTCCGGCAACGCGTCCAGATTCGAGATCCGCCGGGTTCCGGTTGCCCTTGACGGCTTCCGCGGCGCAAGGTCAATCTGTGGCGAATAAGTAACCAATTGGGTACTTCAAAGTCCAGGCAAAGGGAGGGCTCGATGAAGCGAATCGTGACGACGGCGCTCGCAGCCGTGCTGGTGGCCGCCGCGCCGGCGGCGGCGCAGAACTATTCCTGGAAGCCCGACCGGCCGGTGACGATCATCGTGCCGTGGGCGGCCGGGGGCTCGACCGACCAGATGGCGCGCATCGTCGCCGCCGAGCTGGAGGCCGAGCTCAAGCAGAAATTCGTCGTCGTCAACCAGCCGGGCGCCTCGGGCTCGATCGGCACCAAGAACGCGCTCGAAGCGGCCAAGGACGGCTACACCTGGGCGGCCGGCGCGGCGGTGGACGTCGGCACCTACAAGGTGCTCGGCCTGCTCGACACGATGCTGGCCGACTGGAAGCTCTACTTCGCCGTCGCCAACGTGAACGTCGTCGCCGTCAACCCGAGCGCGCCGTTCAAGGATTTCGCGGCCTTCATGGAAGCGCTGAAGACCCGCGGCGACAACATCCCGGTGGCCACCGCGGGCCTCTCCTCGGCCGGCCACAACATGATGGAAAGCATCCGCGCCAACGCGCCGATCAAGTACAAGCACGTCACCTACAACGGCGGCGCGCCCGCCGTGCTGGCGACGGTCGCCGGCGAGACGCAGGCGGTGGCGCAGCTGCTGGTCGAGATGTCGGAGCACATCAAGGCCAAGCGGCTGATCCCGCTCGCGGCGCAGTCCGAGAAGCCGGTGAACCTCACCGGCTACGGCGAGATTCCGCCGGTGACGAAGTGGCTGCCGAAAATGCCGGCGCCGCTCAACTACTTCGGCATCTGGGTGCACAAGGACGCGCCCAAGAACGTGCTCGAGACGATGGACGCGGTCTGGAAGAACAAGATCGCGACCTCGGAGCGCCTCAAGAAATACGCCGACGACCGCGCCGCGCTGTTCGCGCCGATCATGGGCCAGGAGGCGTTCAACGAATCGATGAAGATGGTGCGCTACACGGCGTGGCTCTATCACGACGCCGGGAAGTCGAAGGTCTCGCCCGAGACGGTCGGCATCCAGCGCCTGCAGTAGTGCCGCAGAGGAGCGGGCGGCGGCCGGAGCGAACCGGCCGCCGCCCGCATTCCGTCGGGGGCTTCGCGCCGCGCCATGTCCGAGCCTGAGGCCCAGAGCGTCCTTCCGCACGAAGCGCCGCTGCCGCCGCGCGTCGATCTCGTCACCGCCGCGGTGTTCTTCGCGGTCGGCATCGCCATCGTCTACGCGTCGTGGCGGATGCCGACGTTCTACGAGCAGCTCCAGCAGACCTACACGGCGCCCGGCCTGGTGCCGGCGCTCTATGGCATCGTCATCGTCCTTCTCGCGATCTGGCTCGCCGCGCGCGCGATCGGCCGCGGCGCGCTGCGGCGCGGCGACGAGCGGACGCGTGCGCCGCGCGAGGGCTACAGCAATCTGCGCCTCGCGCTTGCGACGGCGCTGTGTCTCGCCTTCGCCGTCGGCATGGTGGGGCGCCTGACCTTCTGGCTCGCCACCGCGATCTTCGTGTTCCTGTTCATCCTGCTGTTCGAGTGGCGCAAGGATCAGCCTTGGCGCGAGCGCGCGATCCGTATCGCCTCTGCGGCGCTGATCGGCGGCGGTACGGGAGCCGCGGTGGTGCTCGTCTTCACGCGTCTTTTCCTCGTGCGTCTGCCCTGATGCTCGAAGGCCTGTCGCAGTTCGGCTCCGCTTTCGCCGGCTTCATGACGCCGGGCACGCTGTTCAACGTGCTGTGGGCGACGTTCCTCGGCATCGTGATCGGCGCGCTGCCGGGCCTCACCGCCACGATGGGCGTGGCGCTGATGACGACGCTCACCTTCACGATGGGGCGCGATCAGGCGATCCTCGTGCTGGTATGCGTCTACGTGGGTGCGATCTACGGCGGCAGCCGCAGCGCGATCCTGCTCAACATCCCGGGCACGCCGGCCTCGGCCTGCTCGACGCTCGACGGCTTCCCGCTCGCGCGCCAGGGCCTCGCCGGCCGCGCGATGGGCATCTCGACCAGCGGATCGTGGCTCGGCACCTTGTTCGGCATCGTCTGCGTGGCGCTGTTCACGCCGCTGCTGGCCGAGGCCGCGCTGTCGTTCCAGAGCTATGAGTTCTTCTGGATCGGCGTGTTCGGCATCGTCATCGCCGGCACGCTCGCGGGCGGCGATCCGCTCAAGGGATACATCGCCGGCTTCCTCGGCCTCTGGATCGCGACGATCGGCCAGGAGCCGCACTACAACTATCACCGCTTCGCCTACGGATGGGCCGATCTTTCGGGCGGCATCGGCCTCTTGCCCGCGCTGGTGGGCGTGTTCGGCGTGGCCGAAGTGCTGACCGCGATGCGCGGGCCGGCCTATCGCGTGACGAGCAAGGCGGTGGATTCGATTCTGCCGCGGCTGGCCGACGTGTGGAAGTACAAGCGCACGATCTTCCGCTCGGGCGCCATCGGCACGTTCATCGGCGTGCTGCCCGGCCTCGGCGAAGACACGGCCGCATGGTCGTCCTACGCGGCCGCGCGGCGCGCGAGCCAGGAGAAGGAGAAGTTCGGCAAGGGCTCGGTCGAGGGCCTGATGGCGGCCGAGACCGGCGAGAGCGCCTGCGTGCCGGGCGCCATCATCCCGGTGCTGACGCTGGCCGTGCCGGGCTCGGCGCCGGCCGCGGCGCTGATGGCCGCGATCATGATCCACGACTTCAAGCCCGGCCCGATGCTGATGATCGAGACGCCGCAGCTTTTCTATCAGATCGTGGCCATGCTCGTGATCGCCGACATGGCGAAGCTCGCGTTCGGGCTCACGCTGGTGCGGCCGCTGCTGTGGATACTGCTCGTGCCGCGCGAGCGGCTGATGCCGATCATCTTCGTGCTGTGCACGGTGGGCGCGTTCGCGATCACGCAGCGCGTGTTCGACATCTACGTGATGCTGTTCTTCGGCCTCGTCGGCTTCGTGATGCGCGAGCTCAAGTTCCCGATGGCGCCCTTGATCCTCGGGCTGGTGCTCGGCGAATTGCTGGAGCAGAATCTGACTCGCGGCCTCGTGATCTCGTCCGGCAGCGTCGCGCCGTTCTTCACGCGGCCGGTCAGCGGCGTGCTGGCGGCGATCACGATCTTCGCGATCCTGTGGTCGATCCCGCCGGCGCAGCGCAAGATCAAGGCCGGCGTGCGTGGCCTGTTCGGCCGAGGACGCCGGCCGGCCTAGGCGTTCGGGAGAAGCCGCGATGGGACTCGCCCTCGATCTTTCGCCGATCTCGCCGGTGATGGGCGCCGAGGTGCAGGGCGTCGACCTCGCCGCGCCGATGGACGCGCCGGCCTTCGCCGCGATCCGCGCCGCGTTCAACCGCCACGGGCTGCTGCGCTTCCCGGCGCAGACGCTGGACGAGGCCGCGCTCGTCGCCTTCAGCCGGCGCTTCGGCGAGCTGCAGATCCACGTGCTCGACGAGTACCGGCATCCGCGCTTTCCCGAGATCTACGTGCTCTCGAACGTGGACCGCGCGACCGGCGAGACCACCGGCCGCCATCCCGACCTCGGCACGCTCGTGTGGCATTCCGACCTTTCGTTCCAGCGCCGGCCCGCGCTCGCCACGATCCTCTACGGCATCGCGGTGCCGAAGGCGGGCGGCGAGACGCTGTTCGCCGATCTCGCGGCCGCCTACGACGCGCTCGACGGCGCCCTGAAGCGGCGCATCGCCGGCCTGCGCGCGATCCACGATCTCGACCATTCGCGCCAGCGCGCCGGCGCGCCGCCGATGACCGCCGCCCAGCGCGCCGAGGCGCCGCCGGTCGATCACCCGCTCGTGCGCACGCATCCCGAGACGGGGCGCAAGGGCCTCTACATCAGCCACCACATCGCGCGCATCGAGGGGCTGCCGGAGGCGGAATCGCGCGCGCTGCTCGGCGAATTGATGGCGCATGCGACCGGCGAGCGCTTCGTCTATGCGAATCGCTGGCGGAGCGGCGACGTCGTGATGTGGGACAACCGGCTGACGATGCACCGCGCGACCGAATACGACGCCGCCCGCGAGCGCCGCGTGATTCACCGCACCGTGGTGAAGGGCGATACTCCCGTTTGATGGCCGGCCCTCACTTCCCATTCGCGAAGGCGCGAATGGGCCCCTTCTCTCCCGCACGCGGGAGAGAGAAGTAAGGAACGATCTTGATGCGAGATTTCTTCTCTCTCCCACGAAGTGGGAGAGAAGGGGCCCGTCCGCCGCTCTGGCGGCGGATGGGAAGTGAGGGGCGCGCCGCCTAATCGCGTTCGACCGTCACTCTCTTGCCGGATGCACCCGCTTCGAGCAGCGCGTCGATCAGGCGGTGGACGCGCAGCGCTTCCTCGCCGCTCGCGCGCGGCGGGCGCTTCTCGTCGATCGCGTCGAGGAAGTCGGCGAGCACGGCCCGATGATAGTCGTGCGGGAACGCCATCGGATCGGCGCCGGTGCCGCCCGCCGTTTTGTCCGGCGCCATCTCGACGCTGCTGCCGTCGTGGAACTGCACCTTGAGCTCGGTGCCGGCGAGCGATGCGGTGCCGCGCGTGCCGGCGAGCTCGATGCGCTCGGGAAAGCCGGGATAGGCCGCCGTCGTCGCCTCGATCGTGCCGATGGCGCCGCTCGTGAACCGCGCCGCGGCGCACACCAAGTCTTCGGTCTCCATGCGGTGCACGCGCGTCGTCGCCGCGAAGCCGCACACCTCCTCGATGTGGCCGGCGAGGCTCAGCATGAGGTCGAGCGTGTGGATGCCCTGCGTGAGCAGCACGCCGCCGCCGTCGCGCGCCTTCGTGCCGCGTCCGGGCTGGTCGTAGTAGCTCTGCGGGCGCCAGAGGCGGATCGTCGTCGAGCAGTTGACGATCGGCCCGAGCGCGCCGCTTTCGAGAATCTGCGCGAGCTTCATGCCGGCCGGCCGGAAGCGGTGCTGGAGCACGACGCCGAGCGTCACGCCCGCCTCTTCGGCCGCAGCCACCAATTCGAGCGCGCGCGGCGTCGAGAGCTCGAGCGGCTTTTCGAGCAGGATGTGCTTGCCCGCCGCCGCCGCGCGGCGCACGAGATCGCGATGCGTGCCGGGCGGCGTCAGCAACAGCACCGCGCCGATGCCGCGGTCGGCGAGGATCGCATCGAGATCGGTCGCGATCGGGAACGGGAACTTCGCCGCGAAGTCGCGCCGCCGCGCCTCGCTCGGGCTGAACGCCGCGGCGACCTCTACGCGATCTTCGAGATCGGCGAGGCTCTTGGCGTGCGGCGTGACCGCCATGCCGAGCCCGACGATCGCGATGCGGTGCCTGGCCACGGATGCATCAACCGTAGGGGCGCACGGCTGTGCGCCCTTGGTGCCATCGCGCATGCGGCGACAGGGGCGCACAGCCGTGCGCCCCTACGGATCGAAGGCTTCGCATTCAGAAACCGTACAGTTTCGCCGGGTTGTCGACCAGGATGCGATTGCGCGTCGTTTCGTCGGGCGCCCAGTCGAGCAGCAGGTCGAGCAGGTCGGCGTCGTCGGGGCGCTGCTCGCGCGGCACCGAGGGATGCGGCCAGTTGGATGCCCACACGCAGCGGTCCGGCGCGGCCTCGACCAGCGCCTTCGCCAGCGCGCCGACGTCGGCATAGAGCGGCGGGCCTTTCTTGGAGGTTTCGTAGGGCGCCGAGAGCTTGACCCAGGTGCGGCCG
>JAEULD010000123.1 GCA_016792765.1 Candidatus Odyssella sp. | reverse complement strand
ATCCGCGTCTGCCCCTACAATCGCATCTTCAAGCGACGCCGGGACAGATTGTGGCGCTGGCTCGCCGGCACCCGCGCCCGGCGCCTCGCGCTCTGGCTCGACAGGCGCATGCGCGACATGGGGCGGACGCGCGCGCAGTCGTGGTGGGAGCGCAGCTAGACTCGGCCGCCGGCGAGACCCTGTCCCGGGCAGCCGCCGGCCGCATTGCCCGACCTAGCTTTGCTTCGCCCGGGAACGCACGGACCGAACGCGCCCTTCGCCCCCTGCCTCGAGGCCGAGCCCGGCGAGCGCCGTCCGCAGGTTGCCGCCGCTGCGCGCCAGCACTTCGGCCGCCTCCGATGCGCGAAGGCCCTTGAGCACCAGCACGGCCGGCTTCACCCGGCCGCCGCAGGCGTCGAGCGCACGCATCGCCTTGCGTCTTGAGCCCGCGCACGCGATCTGATGCGCACCGGATAGGTCGCCGAGCGGTTTATGGCACCGGTCTTGAAAACCGGAGGGCGCGCAAGCGCTCGGGGGTTCGAATCCCTCCCCTCCGCCAACCGTCCTTGTCGTTTCGCGGAGCGCCACTCGTTTACTCTGTCGCGCCGAGTTGACGGCAGGAGACCTGACGGGAATGTGATCCCGCCCCGGACATGCCGAATTGACATTCTTTTGTCTCGTAGACAATTTTCCACGCGATTGAAGAAGCAGACTTTCGAGAATGCGCGGATCGATTCTCCTGTCCCTCTTCATTGCGTTCCTTGCAACGCTGCTCGTGGCGACGCCCGCCGCCGCGCATGGCGGGCACGGTCATGCTCAAGCGGTCGCTGCTGCGGCGCTCGGTGTTGATACGGGCGCAAGTCGCGTTACCGCCGATGAATCGGAGGGAGAGCGCGCCCACTCGCACGACGGGAAGCAGTCGTGCCCGGCGGACGTTAATGGCTGTTGCTCCAGCCACTGCTGTACGTCGCTCGCATTGAAGATCGAACCTTCTTTCACCTCTCCGATTTTTCCGCCCGAGGGCGTGAACGCGCAGAACGACCGGGCGCCGCCCGACCTCGCCCTGGAGGCGCAGTTCAGACCGCCCTGTCGCTGACCGATCCGGCCTTCGCGTCGGTTATGGCCCCTTAGGGCGCCGTGGCGCCGCCCGGGAACGCGCAATCGCGCACTCGCGCGGAAGTTTCGCTCAGTCTCAGGGTATCCGTCTCCATGAACTCGTTCTTTCGAGCACCGGCCTTGTTGCCGGCTGCAATCGTACTCCTGGCGTCCGGCTGCACGTGGGAACTTCCCTCCGCGCCGCAGGCCGGACCGGATCCGGCCAATGCGGCCGCTCCCGTCCGCCCGGTTACCGACGTCTCGGTACGAGGCGACTATCAGAGTTTCCGCCCGGTCGCGCCCCGCTCCTGGCGCGAGCAGAACGAGCGGGTCGCCCCGCAGGCGCGGCCATGATCGCGCGCATCGCCGGCGTCATCGCGCTGCCCTTCGCGCTCGCAGCCTGCCAGACATTCTCGCAGGACGGAGGGATGGGCGCGGTTCAGCAATTCGCGAACGCGGAACTCCAGAAAGAAGCTCCGGCGCTTCGCACGGAGGCCGAAGCCAAGGCCGCGCGAGCGAAAGTGGAGGAACTGCTCGGACGGCCGTTGAACGCGGACGGCGCCGTTCAAGTGGCGCTGCTCAACAATCGCGGCCTCCAGGCGGCGTTCAACGACCTGTTCTTCGCCGAAGCCCTCGCGGTGGAAGCCAGCCTGCCGCCAAACCCGACCTTTTCGATCGCCCGGCTCGTGAGCCGGCCCGAGATCGAGATCGAGCGGCAAATCGCGATCAATCTGCTGGCGCTGGCCACGCTGCCGGCCAGGTCGGAAATCGCGCGCGAGAAATTCCGCGCCGCCCAGCTCCGGGCCGCCGAAGCGGTTGCGCGCATCGCCGCGGACACGCGTCGCGCCTATTACCGCGCAGTCGCGACCCAGCAGAGCGTCAACCTGTTGACGCAAGCGCAATCGGCCGCGCTGACCGCCACTCAGCTTGCACGACGACTCGGCGAAACCGGCGCGCTCAACAAGCTCGATCAGGCGCGCGAGCAAGTGTTCTACGCCGAGCTTACCGGCCAGCTGGCGACGGCGCGCCAACGCGCCCGCACCGAGCGCGAGCGCCTCGTCCGGCTGCTCGGGCTCTGGGGCGGCGATGTCGACTTTCGCCTGCCGGGCACTCTGCCGGCGCTGCCGCAGCAGGCACGCGCCTTGCCGCTGGTGGAACAGGAGGCGCTCCGGCGGCGGGTCGATCTGCAGATGGCGCGGATCGAGCTGCTTGCGCTCGCCAAATCGCTCGGGCTGAGCCGCGCGACGAGGTTCCTCAGCCTGCTCGAGATCAACGGCCGCTACGATTCGATCCGCGAGCGGGATCATGGAGAGCGCTTCTCGCGCAGCGGCTTCGAGATCGAGTTCACGATCCCGATCTGGGATTTCGGCGAGGCCCGCACGCGCCAGGCGGAGCAGACCTACCTCGCGGCGCTCAATCGCCTCGCCGACAAGGCGGTGTCGATACGCTCGGAGGCGCGCGAGGCCTATCGCAGCTACCGCGCCACGCACGAGATCGCGCGCCACTATTACGGCGAGGTGCTGCCGCTCAGAAAGGTCATCTCCGACGAAACCCTGCTTCGCTACAACGCGATGCAGATCGACGTCTTCGAGTTGCTGAGCGAGACGCGCCAGCGCATAGCCGCGCATGTGGCGGCGATCGAGGCGCTGCGCGAATTCTGGCTGGCGGAGGCCGATCTCGGCGCCGCGATCGTCGGCGGCGGATCGCCCTCGTCTGGCGCGGCGGAACGGACTGGCGCGCCGGCCGAGAACGGAAGCAAGGGACATTGAACAGGAGAACGCGCATGAAATTCTCGCGCAGGAACTTCATCGCCGCCGGCGCCCTGGTCGGCGCCGCCGCGGTCGCCAACCGAGTCGTGGCCGCCGGCATCCCCGACGCCCCGACGATGGACAAGTCCACGATGCAGCCGCCGCTGTTCCCGAAGAGCGGCCCCAATTACCAGCCGGTGGTCACGCTCAACGGATGGACGCTGCCGTGGCGGCAGAACGGAGACTGGAAGGAATTTCACCTTGTCGCCGAGCCGGTCGAACGGGAAATGGCGCCCGGGATGAAAGCGCATCTCTGGGGCTACAACGGCCAATCGCCGGGCCCAACGATCGAATGCGTCGAGGGCGACAAGGTCCGCATCTTCGTCACCAACAAGCTGCCCGAGCACACGACCGTGCATTGGCACGGCATCCTGCTGCCTTCGGGCATGGACGGCGTCGGCGGGCTCACGCAGCCGCACATCAAGCCCGGCAAGACCTTCGTCTACGAGTTCGAGATGAAGAAGAGCGGGACCTTCATGTATCACCCGCACGCCGACGAAATGGTGCAGATGGCGATGGGCATGATGGGATTCCTCGTCGTCCACCCGCGCGATCCGAAGCTGCATCGCGTCGATCGCGACTTCGTGTTCCTGATGAGCTCCTACGACATCGATCCCGGCAGCTACGTGCCGAAGGTCAACACGATGACCGACTTCAATCTCTGGACCTGGAACACCCGCGTCTTTCCCGGAATCGACCCGCTGGTCGTGGCCAAGGGCGACCGCGTGCGCGTACGGATCGGCAACCTCACCATGACCAATCATCCGATTCACATGCACGGCTACGATTTCGCCGTGACCTGTACCGACGGCGGGTGGGTGCCGGAGAGCGCGCGCTGGCCGGAGGTGACGATCGATGTTCCCGTCGGCGCGATGCGCGCGTTCGAATTCAAGGCCGACGAACCGGGCGACTGGGCCATTCACTGCCACAAGTCCCACCACACGATGAACGCGATGGGCCACGACGTGAAAACCTATATCGGCGTGCAGAAACGCGATCTCGCCAGAGCGATCAAGCGCATGGTGCCCGACTACATGCCGATGGGATCGGCCGGCATGGCCGAAATGGGCGATATGGAAATGCCGATGCCCGACAACACGCTGCCGATGATGACCGGCTTCGCGCAGTTCGGCCCCGTCGAGATGGGCGGCATGTTCTCGGTGGTGAAGGTGCGCGAGGGCCTCGCCGCCAACGACTACAAGGATCCGGGCTGGTTCAAGCATCCGCCGGGCACGGTGGCGTTCGAGTACAAGGGCGCCGTCGAGCCGCCGAAGCGGCAGACCGAAATGCCGCGGCAGCCGGGCAAGGGCGTCGAGGTGAAGGTCGTCAAGCCCGGCGCCAAGACCAATCACAAGCACCATTGACGAGGGAATCCAGAACATGCGCGTCCGGAAGATTTTCGTGTCGATGGTGACTGCGGCTCTGATCCCCACGGGGGCGGCCTTGGCGGACAAGGCGGGCCCGCCCCACTCCCATACCTCTGCCGGTCAGCCGGGCGATCCCAAGAAGCCCGCGCGCACGGTGGAAATCGAGATGCGCGAGGCCGACGGAAAGATGGTGTTCGTTCCGAACCGCATCGAGGTGCGGCGCGGAGAGCAGATTCGCTTCGTCATCCGCAACGCGGGAGAGCTGGAGCACGAGTTCGTGCTCGCGACGAAGGAGGAAAACCAAAAACACGCCGAGGAAATGCGCAAGAATCCCGACATGGAGCACGACGACCCCAATATGGCACGGGTCGCGTCCAAGAAGGCCGGAGAGATCGTCTGGCGCTTCACGAAGCGCGGCACCTTCGAATTCGGCTGCCTCATCCCTGGCCACTACGAGGCCGGAATGTTCGGCACCGTCATCGTCAAGTGAACTCCAACATCGGAAGCAATCGGAGCATGCACATGAAGACCGGTACGATCGCCGCCGTTCTCGCCGTATCGTTTTTCTCCATGCCGGCGTCGGCTCAGGGTGCGCTCGTCGACGGCCAGGTTCAGAAGATCGACACCGCGCAGGGCAAGGTGACGCTTCGGCACGGCCCGATCAAGAAATTCGACATGGACTCGATGACGATGGTGTTCCGCATCCAGGATCCCTCGCAACTGCAAGGCCTCAAGCCGGGCGACAAGGTGAAATTCGAGGCCGACCGCGTGAACGGCCAGTTCACGATCATCAAGATCGAAAAGGCCAAGTAGGCGTCCGCCCGACCGGCTGACGGCCGAGTTTCGGCCTCGCGCGGCCTGCATGCGCAGGCGCGGCTCTCAGCCCAGCTTCGCCTTCGAACGCCGCGCCCGCCCTTCTGCTTTGGGCGCGCGGCCGAGCTTGGCGAGAGCTGTGCGGAGGTTGCCGCCGCTGTCGCGCAGCGCCTGCTCGGCATCGCCGGCGTCGAGCCCCGCGAGCACCAGCACGGCCGGCTTCACCCGGCCGCCGCAGGCGTCGAGCGCCGCCGCCGCGGCCTCGCGCTCGCAGCCGGTGATGCGCATCAGGATCGCCAGCGCGCGCTGGCGGAGCTTCTCGTTGCTGACGTTCAGGTTGACCATGAGCCCGTCGTAGACGTGGCCGAGGCGGACCATCAACAGGCTCGACAGCAGGTTGAGCGCGGATTTCTGCGCCGTGCCGGCGTTCATGCGCGTGGAGCCGCCGATGATCTCGGCGCCGGTGTCGAGCAGGATCGGCACGTCGGCCTGCTGGAACAGCGGCGCATCCGCGTTGTTCGCGATCGCGATCACGAGCGCGCCCTGTTCCGCCGCCGCCAGCGCCGCGGCGCGCGTGTAGCGCGTGGTGCCGCTCGCGGCGACGGCGACGACGGCGTCCTCGGGCCCGGGCTCCAGCGCCAGCATTTCGCTGCGGCCGCGCGGCGCGTCGTCTTCGTTGGCGCTCGAGGCGGCGGCCGACAGCACCGGCCCCTGCGCGAGCAGGAAAACCGTGCGGGTTTCCGGCCAGCCGAAGGTCGGCGCCAATTCGGCGCCGTCGAGCGCCGCCAGCCGGCCCGAGGTGCCGGCGCCGACATAGATGATGCGGCCGGCATCGCCGAGCCGCTCGGCCATCGAGCGCGCGGCCCAGCCGATCGACGGCAGCGCCCGGCGCACCGCGGCGATGGCCCGCGCCTGGCCTTCCCACATCGCTTCGAGGATGTCGTCGTCTTTCCAGACATCGAGCCCGCGATAGCGGGGGCTGATCGTTTCCGTGCCTTTTTTCATGGAGATATCCGATACTGGCCGCAGGACCGCCGGCGCCCGCCCCTTCCGTATTCCCCATATACGCAGGGAATCAGCCCGATGAATGACCCTTTCGTGACGAAGGCCCGCCCCGGTTCCGGTCGGCGGCGGGCTTCGCGCAGCCGGCGGCTGCGGGCCGCGCGGGCGAATCGCCGATGCGGCGCGCGGCGCACGGAGGCGATGTAGTGGCGCTCGCGCTCACCGGCGCCCGCGTGTTCGACGGCGATCGCATCCGCGACGGCGCCGCCGTGATCGTCGAACGCGGCCTGATCGCCGCGCTCCGTCCCGAGCGGGAGCTTCCGGCCGGGATCGAGCGGCGCCAAGTCGCGGGCCTGCTCGCACCCGGCTTCGTCGACGTGCAGGTCAACGGCGGCGGCGGCGTGCTGTTCAACGCCGACCCCACGGTGGACGCGATCCGCGCCATCGGCGCGGCGCACCGCGGCTTCGGTACCACCGGCTTCCTGCCGACCTTCATCACCGACCGCCGCGAGAAGATGCGCGCCGCGATCGATGCCGTGCGCGCGGCGCTCGAGGCCGGCGTGCCGGGCGTGCTCGGCATCCATCTCGAAGGCCCGTTCCTCAATCCGTCGCGCAAGGGCGTGCACGACGCAGCGCAGTTCCGCCCCTTCGCCGAAGAGGACTTCGCGCTGCTCACCGCGCTCGGCCGCGGGCGGACGCTGGTCACGCTCGCGCCCGAATGCGTGCCGCCGGGCACGATCGCGCGCCTCGCGGCCGCCGGCGTCGTCGTCGCGGCGGGCCATACCGCGGCCTCCTACGCGGCGATCCGTGCCGCGCGCCGCGAGGGGCTGACCGGCTTCACCCACCTCTTCAACGCGATGCCGCCGCCAGCGGCGCGCGAGCCCGGGCCGGCCGGAGCGGCGCTCGAGGATCGCGACTGCTGGTGCGGCATCATCGCCGACCTGCATCACGTCTCGCCCGCCCTGCTGCGCGTGGCGCTGGCCGCGCGCGGCGCCGAGCGCACGATGCTCGTCACCGACGCCATGCCGACCGTCGGCACGAGCCTCGCGCAATTCGACCTGCTGGGGCAGACGATCCGCCGCGACGGCGGAATGCTCACCGCGCCGGACGGCACGCTGGCCGGCTCCGACCTCGACATGGCAACCGCGGTCCGCAACGCCGTGGACCGGCTCGGCGTGCCGCTCGAAGACGCGCTGCGCATGGCCTCGCGCGCGCCGGCCGCGTTCCTGCGGCTCGACGGCGAGCGCGGACGCATCGCGCCCGGCTTGCGCGCGGATTTCGTGCTGCTCGACGACCGGCTCCGAGCGACGGCGACGTGGATCGGCGGCGCCGAGGCCGCGCCGGGCTGAGGCGGCGCCCGCCGGCGGCGCGCTTGCGGCAATGGGTGGATTGCATCCGTGCCGGCAATGTGCTGCGTTCCTTCGTGATTTCTTGGAACAGCCGCGCTCGGCCGCGCGTAGATATAGGCGTGCCGTCCGCCACCGTATCGTATTGCCGACCATGTCCATGACCGTGCCTTTCCGCCGACTGCTCGGATTCCTCGCCGCCGCGACGCTGCTCGCCGCGGCCCCGCCGGCGCGCGCCGACGAGCGCGCCGACGACCGGACGCCGCTCGGGCAGGTGGCCGAAGGCCTCGAAGTCGCCCTCGCCAAGTATCGCGAGATCGAGCGCCGGGGCGGCTGGCCGCTCGTCGCCGGCGCGACGTCGCTTCGCCCCGGCATGCGCGATCCGCGCGTCGCCGAATTGAAGCGCCGGCTCGCGATCACCGGCGACTACGACGGCGAGGACGATCACGTCGAGGCCGGCGGCGACGCCGACGCGTACGGCCATGCGCTCATCGCGGCGGTGCGGCGCTTCCAGGCGCGGCACGGCCTCGAAGCCACCGGCTGGATCAACGCGGAAACGGCCGAAGAGCTGAAAGTACCGGTGCAGTGGCGCATCGCCCAGCTCGCGCACAATCTCGCCCGCGCCCGGCGCGTGCCGCGCGATCTCGGCCTGCGCTACATCCACGTCAACATCCCGGACGCCCACCTCAAGGTGGTCGAAAGCGGCCGCACGCTGCACTCGGCGCGCGTCGTGCTCGGCGAAATCGCCCATGCGACGCCGGAGCTGAGCAGCACGATCACGCATATCGAGATGAATCCGTGGTGGAACGCGCCTACCAGTATCGTCAAGCGCATCCTGATCCCGAAATTCAAGTCCGAGCCGAAATACATCGCCGCCAACGACTACCTGCTGCTGGCGCGCGCCGGCGACAACAAGAGCGCGGTCGACGCCGACCGCATCGACTGGGACCGCATCACCGCGGCCAATTTCCGCTGGCAGGTCCGCCAGAAGCCCGGCCCCAAGAACGTGCTCGGGCGCGTGGTGTTCTGGTTCCCCTCGAAGCACAACGTGTTCATCCACGACACCGCCGCGCCGGAGCTGTTCGAGGACGACGTCCGCTATTTCAGCAGCGGCTGCATCCGCGTCGATTCGGCGGTCTACATGGCGATGCTGCTGCTGCGGAACCAGGACGACGGCTCGTGGACCGAGGAGAAGATCAACTCGATCATCGCCGCGAACGAGCCCTACAAGATCGCGTTCAAGCAGCCGGTGAACGTGCACATCACCTATTTCACCGCCTGGACCGACCTCAAGGGCCGCGTGCAGTTCCGCAAGGACATCTACAAGCGCGACCGGCTCTGAGCGGCCGGGCGGCGCTCCGCTCAGCGCGGCGGGCCCGATTGCAGGCGGGCGTCGCGCCGCGCGCGCGGCGAGCCCGCGGCATCGAGGCTTCGCCAGGCGCCGCGCGCCCCGGCGACCGCCGCCAGCCAGGCGAGGTAGAGCGCGATCGTGATCCCGACGAACAGCAGCACCTTGTCCATGCCCACATAGCGCATGGTCAGTTCCACCGCGCCCTTCTTCGGCATGAGCAGCGCGGCGTCGCCGAGCAGGGTGCCGAGCGACTGGAGCGAGGCCTCGGTTCCCGATGCGACGAGCTTGGCGGCCTCGCCGGCGCCGTCGAGAAGCGCGTTGGTCGTGCTCGGCGTGTAGAGCGACAGCAGGACGAACGCGAACAATGCGGCGAGCTTCAGCGCCACGAGGCGCGAGAGGAAGGCGATGCGCGAGCGCACGGGCGGTCTCCGGACAACGCGCCACTCAAGCACAACGCGCCGCGGAAAGGCTACCGCGGGCCCGGTTGATCTCGGCCGCGTTTGGGCCGATTGTTCCGCCTCGCAACGGGCAGGGCGAAACCGGAATCTTCCCATGACAATGCGCATCACCGTCGACATCGTTTCCGACGCGGTCTGTCCCTGGTGCTTCATCGGCAAGCGCCGCTTCGAGCAGGCGCTGGCCCAGGCGCCCGGCGACGTGGAGGTGCTGGTGGCCTGGCGGCCGTTCCAGCTCAATCCCGAGATGCCGCCCGAGGGCATGGACCGCAAGACCTACCTCGCGACGAAATTCGGCGGCGACGCGCGCGCGGACCAGATCTACGAGCGCGTGCGCGAGGCCGGGCAGTCGGTCGGCATCGACTTCAATTTCAAGGGCATCCCGCGGACGCCGAACACGATCGACGCGCATCGCCTGATCGGCATCGCCGGCCGGGCCGGCCGCCAGGACGCCGTCGTGGAAGGCCTGTTCCGCGCCTATTTCCTCGACGGCCGCGACATCGGCGATCGCGACGTGCTCGCCGCGATCGCCAAAGCGGGCGGCCTCGACGAGAAAACGGTCCTCGACTATCTCGCCGGCCGCGAAGACGTGGACCGCGTCGAGAACGAAGACGCGATGGCGCGCCGCATGGGTATCCAGGGCGTGCCCTGCTTCATCCTGAACCGCAAATACGCGATCTCGGGGGCCCAGGAGCCGGCGGTGTTCCTCGAGGCGATCGAGATGCTGAAGCGCGAGGGCGCCGGCGAAGCGGTTCCGGCGCCGGCGAATTCATAGCGAGCGCCCTGCGCCTCGCGATCAGTGCTCGAGGAACCCGATCTTCGCGAACAGCAGGAATCCGTTCGCCGACAGGAAGATCCCGATGCCCGACATCGCGAAGCTCACGACCAGCAGCAGCGACGTGCGCGTGATCAGCGAGACCGAAGCCAGGACGATCGCGATCTGGATGAGCGCCTCGGCGAAGTCGAAATAGGGGTCCTTGCGCTGGGCGATGTCGCGCGCCTTGGCTTTTTCCGTCGCCCGCGCGGCAAGCTCCTTGCGGCCCTCCCCGGTCTCGGGCTCGCTTTCGTATCGCGCCGACGCCGCCCTGTAGCGCTTGATCGTGTCCTCGATCTGCTTCTTGGCCGCGTCGGGCATGTTGGGGTTGGCCGCGAGGATAAGACCCATGTTGTCGGCGGCGGCATCGACGTTGGTCTTGCGGATCGTCTTGGCCTGGAAGAACGCCCAGAGGTTGGACGCCTCGATGTTGTTGGCCAGCATGTCCTTCATCGCGTTCGAGGCGCCCATGCCGGTGATCGCAAGCGCCACGGCGAGCATCGCGATGTAGACCGCGACCCACTTGCTGCCGCCCTTCTCGTGCGCCTCCTGCAGCTCTTCGTGAATCTCCGCTTTTCGCTCCGCCATGGGCCTTCCCCCTGTTCGCCAAGCCGCGCGGCACGCCGCGCGGCACACGCCGCCTAGTTACATATACCGACCTTGCGGAATCAAGCGGCGAGCGCCGCCACCGCCCTCACGAGCGCGTTGACCCCGCGCAGCCGCGCGCGCTCGTCGCGCCAGTCGCGGCGATAGACGATGCGCTGATCGGGCCGGACCTTCATGGTGCCGGCCTGCTGCTTGATGAACAGCACGAGCTTTTCGGGCTTCGCGAATTTGTTGCCGCGGAACGCGATGACCGCGCCCTTGGGGCCGGCGTCGATCTTCTCGATTCCCGCCGTCACGCAGAAGCGCTTGATCGCGACGAGGTCGAGCAGGTTGCGGACCTCGTCCGGCAGCGGCCCGAAGCGGTCGACGAGTTCGGCCGCGAACGCGTCGATGTCGCGCGCCTCGATGAGGTCGGCGATGCGCCGGTAAAGGCCGAGCCGGACGCTGAGATCGGGCACGTAGCCCTCCGGGATCAGCACCGGCATGCCGATCGAGATCTGCGGCGTCCAATGCTCGTGCTCGACCGGCGCGATCCCGGCCGCGCCGCCTTCGCGCGCGGTCGCCACCGCCTCCTCGAGCATCTGCTGATAAAGCTCGATGCCGACCTCGCGGATGTGGCCGGACTGCTCCTCGCCGAGCAGGTTGCCGGCGCCGCGGATGTCCATGTCGTGGCTGGCGAGCTGGAAACCGGCGCCCAGCGTGTCGAGCATCTGCATCACTTCGAGGCGCCGCTGCGCGTCCTCGCTCAGCGCCTGGTTCGGCGGCACCGTGAGATAGGCGTAGGCGCGCACCTTGGAGCGCCCCACCCGCCCGCGCAGCTGATAGAGCTGCGCGAGGCCGAAGCGGTCGGAGCGGTGCACGATGATCGTGTTGACGTTCGGGATGTCGAGGCCGGATTCGATGATGTTCGTCGAGATCAGGATCTGGATCTGCCCGTCGACGAACTTCACCATCGTGTCTTCGAGCTCGCTCGCCGCCATCTGGCCGTGCGCGGTCGCGATCTTGGCGTCGGGCGCCAGTTCGCGCACCTCGCCGCTGACATGGGGCAGGTCCTCGATGCGCGGACAGACGTAGTAGATCTGCCCGCCGCGGAACAGCTCGCGCTGGATCGCCTCGCGGATGACGACCGGATCGTAGGGCAGCACGAAGGTGCGCACCGCGAGCCGGTCGACCGGCGGGGTCGTGATCAGCGAAAGATCGCGCACGCCGGCCAGCGCCATCTGTAGCGTGCGCGGGATCGGCGTCGCGGTCAGCGTCAGCACGTGCACGTCGGCGCGCAGTTCCTTGAGCCGCTCCTTCTGCACCACGCCGAAATGCTGCTCCTCGTCGACGATGACCAGGCCGAGGCGCTTGAAGGTCACCGTCTTGCCGAGCAGCGCGTGCGTGCCGACCACGATGTCGATGGCGCCCTCGGCGAGGCCGCGCTTGGTGTCCGCCACCTCGCGCGGGCTCGCGAGCCGCGA
Organism: Candidatus Odyssella sp.; assembly: GCA_016792765.1. Taxonomy (GTDB): domain Bacteria; phylum Pseudomonadota; class Alphaproteobacteria; order Bin65; family Bin65; genus SBBV01. The sequence goes on along the minus strand of JAEULD010000123.1, from coordinate 404 downwards.
GAGGTGGCCGATCTTGAGCGGCAGGCCGCGGAAGCGCGCGCGGAAATTCGCGGTGTGCTGGCGCGCAAGCAGCGTGGTGGGAACGACGACGGCCACCTGGAGGCCGGCCATCGCGGCGATGAACGCGGCGCGCAGCGCCACTTCGGTCTTGCCGAAGCCGACGTCGCCGCAGACCAGCCGGTCCATCGGCTTGCCCGAGGCGAGATCGGCGAGCACGTCCTCGATCGCCTTCTGCTGGTCCTCGGTCTCCTGATACGGGAACTGCGCCGCGAACTCGTCGTAGGCGCCGGGCGGCGACTGCACCGCGTCGGCGGTCTTGAGCTGGCGCTGCGCGGCGATCGCGATGAGCTTGTCGGCGATCTCGCGGATGCGCTGCTTGATGCGCGCCTTCCGCGTCTGCCAGC
>JAEULD010000110.1 GCA_016792765.1 Candidatus Odyssella sp. | reverse complement strand
GCGCCGCGTGGCGGTGCTCGACTATCACACCGGGCTCGGCCCGCACGGCTACGGCGACCTGCTGTGCGCGCACATGCCCGAGACGAAATCGGCCGCGCTGTCGCGCAAGCTCTACGGCGACAATCTCAGCGAGCCGTTCGGGGGCAAGACCAACGCCGGCCAGCCGGCGCCCGGCGCGCGCCACGGCTTCGCGAGCGCGCTGTGGGAGCTCGCGCTCGGCGGGAAGGTGAGCTTCATCGGGCTCGAATACGGCACCTATCACGGGCACGACGTCGTGCGGCCGGCGCTGATCGGAGACCATTGGCTGCACGCGCAAGGCCCGGTGCGCTGGACCGCGCCGCAGACGCGCAAGATCAAGGCCGCGCTCCGCAAGGCGTTCTATCCCGACACCGACGGCTGGCGCGAAGCCGTCCTATGGCGCAGCCGCCAGGCGATCCGCATGGCGGCGGAGGGGCTGGTGAGGGCGTAGCGCCGCCGGCTCAGCGCCGCGCCGCCGCGCCGCGCTCGGTCGCCAGGAAGCCGCTCAGCATCGCCTTCAGCACGGCGATCTCGTTCCGCGCGTCTTCCTTGCCGTTCGAATAGATCGCGCGCAGCGCGAGCCCGCGCATCGTGGCCAGGGCCACGTGGCGGACCGCGGCGAGCTGCGGCGCGTCCAGCCCCGACTCCCCGAACAGCGTCAGCCAATGCCGGTCCAGCTCGCGCTCGAACCAGCGGATGCGGTCGAGGATCTTGCGATAGGCGCGCGGCTGCGCCTGCGTGCCGAGCCAGATCTGGATCACGGCCCGGAAGTGGTCGCCGCTGAACGTCGCCCAGTAGCGGCCGCAGACGTATTCGATGCGCTCGGCGAGCGTGCGCGACGCCATCGCCGGGTCGGAGACCAGCGCGAACAGCTCGCGGCCGAACTCGTCGACGACGGCGAGCAGCAGGTCGTTGCGCGTGCCGAAGTGGTGCTGCACGGCGCCGCGCGTCACCCGCGCCGCGTCGGCGATCGCATCGAGCGACGCCTCGGTGAGGCCGCGCCGCGAAATGCGGAGGATCGCCGCATCGAGCAGCTGCCGCCGCGTGGTTTCGCGCCGTTCTTCCTGGCTCCGGCGCGGCGGGCGCGATGCCGTCCGCGGGGGCCGCGTTTTCGTCTGCTTTGCCGCCATCGTCCGGCGATCATGCCGTTGCCGGGCGGTCTTGCAAGGCCGAAGCGGGCGCCGCGCGCAGCCTAGCCGGAGAGGCCGACGATCCGCGCCGGATTGCGGCGGCAGGTGATCGCCAGTTCCTGCTCGTTGAGGCCGAAGGCGGCCATGTAGGAACGGATCAGCCGCATGCATTCGGCCGAATTCGGGAACAGCGGCTCGCCGGCGTCGCTCGACAGCGTCACCTGCTCGACGCCGACATGACGGATCGCCGCGTACATGCGGGCGGGGTCGACGCCGAGCAGCGGCGAAAGCTCGTCGTAGGTGAAGTTCAGATAGATGCCGGCCTCGGCCAGCTGCTTCATCTGCGCGAGGCTGAGATCGACGAACGGGCTGAACGGATGGTCGATCACCCCGCGCTTGAACGCGAACCGGCCGAGGAACTCGGCCACGGCGAAAATCTCGCGATGCGTCGCGTGGCCGTAGAAGAGGCTGACGCCGCTGTCCACCACGACGCGCAGGATCTCCTCGATCTCGGGCTTCAAGCGGCCCCGGTCGTCGACGAGATAGTATCCGCAGCGCAGCGCCTCTTCCCACGGCAGCGGCGCGCTGTGGTCGGACGGATCGGCGTTGCGGTCCCACCACACGCGCCGGCCGCCGACCTTGAACAGCGTGTTGGCGTGATTGAACACGGGAAGCCAGACGCCGACGACGCCGTCGGCGATGTTCTGCCGGAGCCGCTCCAGCGACGGCGGGCGGTTGTCCATCGTGATGCCGTAGCCGGCCCAGCACTGCGTCGGCTTGACGCCGGCGGCATCGCTCCAGCGGTGCAGATCCTCGACGATCTTCTTGACGACCAGCCCGGGCCGGTAGTCGCCGCTCGAGATCGGGCCCACCGTCTTGTAGAGCAGGCCGCCCATGCGGTTCTCGGAAGCCAGCTTCGCGAGCGAAAGCGGGTCCTGCTGGCCTTCGTGCGCGTGGCAGTGGATGTCGATCACGCCCTCGACGCCGGGAATGTTCGGCGGATGGACCACGCCCGGCCGATATTTGCGCCGCGCCGGATAGGAGGTGACGCAGCGCTCGGCGGTCGGCGTTGCCGGATCGACGCGATCGGCCGCCTTGAGATCCTGGGTCATGTCGCCTCCCATCGCTCCGGACGCGTGGCGATTACATTCCGCCGCGAATGTAAGTCAAGAGCGGCAGGCCAGCGGCGGCGGCCACGATCGTACGCCGGTTTGACAGAATTCGCCATCTTACATACGGTAGCGAATGTAAGTGCGCAAAACGATGGGGATCCGTGCGCATGATCGAATCGGCGACGAAGGTGCCTGCGGCCGCGCGCGCGTGGCTGAAGCCGGTCTTGCGGGCGTTCCCGGCCGACCGGCGCGCCGCGCCGAAGCCGCGCGCCGGCGCGCAGCCGGTCCGCGGCCTGCATCTCAACGAATCGCCGTACCCGCCCTCGCCGAAGGCCATCGAGGCGGTGCGGGCGGCGGCACCGAACCTCAATCGGTATGCGGACGCGAACGCGGGCGCGTTGGCCTCGGCGCTGTCGCGGCGTACGGGGATCGATCCCGAGCGCATCGTCGTCGCCTGCGGCAGCGAGGAGCTGATCCAGGTGCTGTGCGCGCTGACGGCCGGCCCCGGCGACGAGGTCGTGGTGCCGGCGCCGTCCTTTCCGAGCTTCGCGCTGAGCGTCGCGCTGCAGGGCGCGGCGCCGGTGCGCGCCAAACTCGATCGCGGCGGCGCGAACGACGCGGCCGCGATCTTGCGGGCTCTGAGCGAACGCACGCGGCTGGTGTTCTGCTGCACGCCGAATCCGCCGAGCGGCGGGATGATGTCCAAGTCGGCGCTCGAGCAGGTCGTGGCGGGCGTGCCGGATCGGGTCCTGCTGGCGGTCGACGAGGCGTATTACGAATTCGGCCGCCACGCCGGCGCGCCCGACGCGCTCGCGATCCTGGCGGGCCGGCGCGGCCCGTGGGCGGCGCTGCGCACGTTCTCGAAGGCCTACGGGCTGGCCGGCGCGCGCATCGGCTATGCGCTGTGCAGCGATCTCGACGTGGCCGACGCGCTGCGCCGGCTGAAGCTCTACTACGGCGCTTCGGCGCTCGCGCAGGCCGCGGCGCTCGCGTCGCTGGAGGACGAAGCGCATCTCGCCGGGACGCTCGACGCGATCGCGCGCGAGCGGACGCGGCTCGCGCGCGGGCTCTCGGCGCTCGGCCTGGAGCCGCTGCCGAGCGCGGCGAATTTCGTCTCGGTCAAGGCGCCGATGGCGGCGGCGGAGGCGATGGCGCTGCTGCAGGAGCGCGGCATCCTGGTGCGCGACTGGCGAGACCCGGAGCATCCGAACGAACTCCGCATCACCGTCGGGCGGGCCGACGATACCGATGCGGTCTTGGCGGCCATGAGAGACATCATCGCGACGGCGCCGCGATGAGACGAGACGGCGGCGGCGCGCAAGGTGCCGTGCCGCCGCCGCGAACGCGCCGAAGTAGCAAGACGCAAGGGAGGAAAGCCGTGCAGAAACTCTTACGCAGCGCCGCGCTGGCAATCGCGATGGCGGCTTTGGGCGGCGCCGCCGTCCAGGCCGAGGAGACGCTCGACAAGATCAAGCAGTCGGGCAAGTTCGTCGTCGGCATCAAGGTCGACTACCGGCCGTTCGGATACCGCAACGAGAAGGGCGAAATGCTCGGCCTCGAGCACGACCTCGTCGCCGACATCGCCGAGCGGCTCTCCGCCAGGCTCGGCAAGAAGATCGAGGTGGAGAAGGTCGTCGTCACCGCGCAGAACCGCATGCAGTTCCTGCAGCAGGGCCGCATCGACTTCATGATCGCGACGATGAACGACACGCCCGAGCGGCGCAAGATCGTCGACATCATCGAGCCGAACTACTACGCGTCCGGCGTCAACCTGCTCACGCGCAAATCCAACGGGATCAAGACGTGGGAGAACCTGAAGGGCAAGACGGTGTGCACCCTGCAGGGCGCCTGGTACAACAAGATGCTGACCGAGAAGTACGGCTTCACGGCCCAGCCCTATGCCGGCCCGAACGAAGCGGCGCAGGCGACGCTCGACAATCGTTGCATCGGCTTCCTCGACGACGACGCGCATGCCGCCTCGCTGCTGCTGGGCGGCGGCCCCTGGGCCGAGTTCGAGGTTCCGCTCGAGACTCAGGCCGAGGCGCCGTGGGGCATGGCGATCCGCTTCCAGAATCCCGAACTGAAGGACATGCTCTCGAAGGCCACCGCGGAGTGGCACCGCAAGGGCACGATCGCCGCGCTCGAGAAGAAGTGGGGCATCAAGCCCACGAAGTGGGTGCAGACGATGCAAGAGAAGCACAAGAGCCAGTAGGCCGCGCGCGAGGGCCGGATGGTCGCCGAGTGGTTCAGGCAGCTCAAGGAGAGCGCGAACGTCAATCTCACGATCTTCTACGATCGTTTCGACGGATTGACCTACCTGAACGGCTTGGCGACCACCGTCAAGCTGTCGGCGGCGTGCCTGGCGCTCTCGGTCGTGTTCGGCATCGGCGGCGCCTGGCTGCAGCGTTCGGGCTGGGCGCCGCTGCGCTGGCTCGTGAACGGCTACGTGGCGTTCTTCCGCAACACGCCGCCGCTGGCCCAGCTCTATTTCTTCTATTTCGGCGTCGGCTCGATCATGCCGCTGATCCCCGACGGCGCCGGCGGCACGCATCGCCTGTTCGACAATTTCCAGTGGGCGGTGATCTCGATGTCGCTGTTCGCCGGCGCGTTCAACGTCGAGATCTTCCGCGCCGGCATCGAGGCCGTGCCGAAGGCGACGACCGACGCGGCCGAGGCGCTCGGCTATTCGCGGTTCGGGGCCTACATCCACATCGTGCTGCCGCTCGCGTTCCGCATCAGCCTTCCGGCGCTCAACAATAACCTCGTCACCATGGTCAAGGGCACGACCATCGCCTACGCGATCGGCGTGCCCGAGCTGCTGACGGCCTCGGCGACGATCTGGAACGCGTCGACGAACATTCCCGAGATGATGAACGTGCTGATGATCACGTTCCTCGCGCTGGTCGGAATTCTCGTCGTCGCGATGCACCGCATCGAGCGCGCGCTGCACATCCCGGGCTACAACCGATGAGCCGCCCGTTCGCCGTCCTGCTGCCGTTCCGCCCCGGCGACGGCCTCGCCGGGATTGCTGGGCATCGGGCCGACCGGCGCGCGGCGGCCGGGCTGGCGCTGGCCGCGGGGCTGATCCTCGTCCACGCGGCGGCCCATGCCGCGACCGCCGGCGCCAAGCCCGCGGTCCTCGAGACGCTGTGGCGCTGGACGCCGTTCCTGCTCGGCGGCTTCGTCTGGAACATCGTGATCAGCGCGCTCGCGATGGCCGTCGGCACGGCGCTCGGATTCCTGCTCGGGATCGCGCAGATCTCGCAGGTTCGCGCGGTGCGCGCGCCGTCGTGGTTCGCGACGCAGCTGCTGCGCAACGCGCCCTGGCTCGTGCTGCTGTTCTACTGCATGTATCTGCTGCCGTTTCAGCTGCACGTGTTCGGCACGCGGATCGGGATTCCGGATTGGCTCAAGGCGGCGTTCGGCTTCGCGCTGCCGGTGATGGCCTACGTGTCCGAGATCGTGCGCGGCGCGATCCGGTCGATTCCGGCCGGACAGTGGGAATCGGCCGAGGCGCTGTCGTTCACCCGCAGCCAGACGATCTGGATGATCGTCATCCCGCAATGCCTGAAGCGCATGCTCCCGGCGTGGATGAATCTCTACGCGATCGTCACGATGGCCAGCGTCCTGGCCAACGTCGTCGGCGTCAGCGAGGGGCTGACGGCCGCGCGCGAGATGCTGGCGGCGGAGCAGCGCGTCGAGCTGCTCCTGCCGGTCTACGCGTATGTGCTGCTGTGGTTCTTCGCCTATTGCTACCCGATCGCGCGCGCCACGGTTTTCCTCGAGCGGCGCTGGGCGGTCGCGCACTAGATGGCGGCGGGCGGCACGATGAGCGGGATTTCGGGCGATGCCGTCGTCAGCCTTCGCGACGTGCACAAGTCGTTCGGCGCCACCGAGGTCCTGGGCGGGATATCGATGGACGTCGGCCGCGGCGACGTCGTCTGCATCATCGGTCCGTCCGGGTCGGGCAAGTCCACCCTGCTGCGCTGCATCAACGCGCTCGTGCCGGTGGATCGCGGCGAGATCGTGGTGGCGGGAATGACGGTGACGTCGCCGACGCTCGACAAGCTCGCGCTCCGGCGCAAGGTCGGCATCGTTTTCCAGCAATACAACCTGTTCCCGCACAAGACGGCCCTGCAGAACGTCATGATGGCGCCGATCCACGTGCTGAAGCGCGATCGGCGCGAGGTGGAGGAACTCGCGCGCCAGCTGATGCGCAAGGTGCGGCTGAGCGGCAAGGAGGCCTGCTATCCGGGCGAGCTCTCGGGCGGGCAGCAGCAGCGCGTGGCCATCGCGCGCTCGCTGGCGATGAAGCCCGAGGTGATGATGTTCGACGAAGTGACGGCCGCGCTCGATCCCGAGACCGTGAAAGAGGTGCTGACGACGATCCGCGAGCTCGCCGAGGACGGCATGACGTGCATGCTCGTCACGCACGAGATGGGCTTCGCGCGCGAGATCGCCGATCGGGTCTATTTCACCGATCGAGGCGTCATCGTCGAGCACGGCCCGCCCAAGGAGCTGTTCGGATCGCCGCGCGACCCGCGCACGCGCGAATTCCTCGAGCACGTGCTGTAGCCGGAACGCGCGGCGCTCAGTGCCGGTGATCGCCGGGAGACAGGGCGCCGGCCTTCTCGACGCGCGCTTCGATCTCGATCGTGCCGGCGCGCTCGAAGGTGAGCGCGAGCGCGATGCGCTCGCCCTCCCGGAGCGGGCGCCGGAGGCCGATCAGCATCACGTGCAGGCCGCCGGGCCTGAGCTGAACCGACGCGCGCCGCTCGAGCTCGAGGCCGGGGGCGGGCCGCATCGTCGCCGTGCCGTCTTCGATCCTGGTCTCGTGGATCTCCGCCCGCTCGGCCGCCGGCGACGACACGCCGATCAACCGGTCGGCCGCCGCGCCGTTGTTGCGCAGCGTCATGTAGGCGCCGCCGGTCGCCGCCGTCGTCGCGCGCGCCCAGGGCTGCTCGACGACGACGTCGCCGAGCCGGTGGAACTCGTGCGCGGAGGCGGGCGCGGCCAGCAGCAGCGCGACGGCGGCG
>JAEULD010000095.1 GCA_016792765.1 Candidatus Odyssella sp. | reverse complement strand
GCCGGGGAAATCGCGGCCCTTGATGCGCGCGAGGATCGCGCGCGCGGCGAACGCGCCGGCCTGCTTGGCCGCGGGCGCGATGCCGGGCACGGGCCGGCCGCGCGCGTCCTTCATCGCGGCGGTGTCGCCGATCACGAAGATCTCGGGATGGCCGGGCAGCGTGAGGTCGGCGTTGACGATCACGCGGCCGGCGCGGTCTCTCTCCGCGCCGAGCCATCTGGCGGCCGGCGAGGCGGCGACGCCGGCGGCCCAGACCACCGTGCGCGTCTCGATCCGCTCCGCGCCCACCATCACGTGGTCCGCGGCGACGGACGAGACCGGCGTGCCCGTGCGCACCTCGGCGCCGAGCCGCATCAGCGCGCGCGCGGCGGCGGCGGAAAGCGAATGGCGGAACGCCGCGAGAATGCGCGGGCCGGACTCGACGAGGACGATGCGCGCCTGGCGCGGGTCGATGTTGCGGAAGTCGCGCGCCAGCGCGGTCTTGGCGAGCTCGGCGACGGCGCCGGCGATCTCGACGCCGGTCGGCCCGCCGCCGATCACGACGAAGGTCAGCAGCCGCTCGCGTTCGGCGGGGTCGGTCTCGGTCTCGGCCTTCTCGAACGCGATCAGGATGCGCCGGCGAATGTCGGTCGCGTCGTCGATCTTCTTGAGGCCGGGCGCGAACGGCTCCCATTCGTCGCGGCCGAAATAGGCGTGGCGCGCGCCGGTGGCGACGACGAGGTAGTCGTAGGGCACGCGCTGATCGCCGGCGATCACGGTCTTGGCCGCCGTGTCGATCGCCGTCACCCGCCCCATCAGCACGGTGGCGTTGCGCTGGTGGCGCAGGATGCCGCGGATGGGGCCGGCGATCTGCGCCGGCGAGAGGCCGGCCGTGGCGACCTGATAGAGCAGCGGCTGGAACAGAGGGTAGTTGCGCCGGTCGACGACGGCGACGTCCACCGGCGCGCGGCGCAGCGCGAGCGCGGCCGCGAGCCCGCCGAATCCGGCGCCGACGATGACGACGCGCGGCCGGCGCGGCGCAGCCGGCGCATCCCGCCGGGCGGGCGCGTCCGGCCCTGCGGCCGGGATCGTGGAGGCGGCGTCGCGCATGGCGAGGGGCGGTGCGTTTCCCGAGAACATGGTACGGCAGCCCGCGGCGATCAACGCGCTAGGCGCCGATGCCGAGACCGGCGCCGAGCTTGATGAGCTGGCGCTCGAGCGCGTCGTTGGCCGCGGCCGCGCGCCGCGCATGCGCGTGGAGCCGGCGCCGCGCGACGCGCGCGGCGATCGCGAAGCCGGCGAGGAAGGCGGCGGTGACCGCGAACAGGAGGAGGGCGCCGATCAGCATGGGATGCCTCGCTCAGAGGTAGGTGCCGCGGATGTCGACGGTCGATTCCTTGCCGAGCCGGTCGAAGTTCTCCCGGATCCAGGCGTCGGCATGGGCGCGGCCGCTGTCGCGCAGGTTCACGAGGAACTCCCAGTCGGCGTTGAGCTTGCTCGTATGGCCGAGCTCGTTCATCACCTCGTTGGCGGCGATGCTGTGGATGAGCATCCGCTTCATGTTCGACTTGATCTCGCCCGAGTCGATGAGGCGGGTGACGAAGCTGATCGCGCGCATCTCGCGCATCAGCGAGGAGTTGAAGCTGATCTCGTTGATGCGATTCAGGATCTCGGCCGCCGTGTGCGGCATGTGCTTGCGCTCGAGCGGATTGATGTGGACGATCAGCACGTCGGTGCTCTGGCACTCGTAGATCAGCGGATAGATGCAGGGATTGCCCATGTATCCGCCGTCCCAATAGGGATCGCCGTCGATCTCCACCGCCTGGAACAGGAACGGCAGGCAGGCCGAGGCGAGCACCGCGTCGACGTTGATCTCGTCGTTGCCGAACACGCGCACCTTGCCGGTGCGCACGTTGGTGGCCGAGAGGAACAGCCTCACCGGGCAGCAGGTCTTGCGCAGCTTCTCGAAATCGACGCATTCGGCGAGCACGTCGCGCAGCGGATTGTAGTTGAGCGGATTGAACTGGTAGGGCGAGAGCACGCGGCTCAGCATGTCGAAGAAGATGAAAGCCGGCGAGTTCTCGAGCGATTTGTTGCCGAACAGGCGGTCGAGCGCGGTCGGCTGGAGCGGGCCGAACGCCGCCGCGTGGCTCACGCGGCGCCAGAAATTCGCCAGCGCCTTCTTGGCGCCCTCGCGCCCGCCCTGCGACAGGCCGTAGGCGAAGACGGCGGCGTTCATGGCGCCGGCGCTGGTGGCGCTGATGCCGTCGAAGCCGATGCGCGGCTCCTCGGCGAGGCGATCGAGCACGCCCCAGGTGAACGCGCCGTGCGCGCCGCCGCCCTGGAGCGCGAGGTTGATCTGCTTCAGGCCCGCGATCTTCGCGTGATCGTGGTGCTTGTGCGCGTCGTCGCCGGCATGCGCGTGCGTGTTCATGGCGTCCATGGCGTTACCCCCTTGCTGTCGGTTCATTGCGCGCTACTGCGCCGTCCAGCCGCCCTCGACGGGCAGCGCGGCGCCGGTGATCGAGGCGGCGGCCTCGCCGCACAGGAACACGGTCAAGGCGCCGATCTCCTCGACGGTGGCGAAGCGCTTGTTCGGCTGCCTGGCCAGCAGCACCTCGCGGACGACGCGCTCGCGCGGCAGACCGTGCGATTTCGCCTGATCCTCGATCTGCTTCTCGACCAGCGGCGTCCACACGTAGCCGGGACAGATCGCGTTGGCCGTGATGCCGCCCTCGGCGCCGCCGATTTCGGCGACCTCGAGTGCCACGACCTTGGTCAGGCCCACGACGCCGTGCTTCGCGGCCACGTAGGCGGCCTTGAACGGAGAGGCGACGAGGCCGTGCGCCGACGCGATGTTGACGATGCGGCCGAAGCCGCGCGCCTTCATGCCGGGCAGCGCGGCCTTGATCGCGTGGAACGCGGCGGAGAGGTTGATCGCGAGGATCGCGTCCCATTTCTCGTCGGGGAAATCCTCGACCGGCGCCACGTGCTGGATGCCGGCGTTGTTGACGAGGATGTCGACCGCGCCGAATTCGCGCTCGGTGCGCGCGACCAGCGCGCGGATCGCCTCGGGCCGGGTCATGTCGGCGGCGTCGTAGCCGGCCCCGATCCCGAACGTCGCGGCGAGCTCGGCGCGCGCTCTCTCCGCGTCGGCGGCGGCGGCGAGGCCGTTCAGCATCACGTTGGCGCCGGCGGCGGCGAGCGCCTTGGCGACGCCGAGGCCGATGCCGCTGGTCGAGCCGGTGACGATCGCGGTCTTGCCTGCGAGAGCGGCGCGGGATCGCGCGGCGGCGGCGACGTGGGTGTCCATGGTTTTTCCTCGGGCATGTCGTTGCGTTGCGCGGACATTGCCGGGAAGGACGCGCCGCCTCTAATGCCGTGTGATTATCGTTTCGATATTCCGCCGCTTCGCCCGGGCGCGAGCGGGAATTGATTCGATACCCAAACGGCATGAGCGCGGGGCACGCGCGGGCAATAGCGTTGCGTCTCCAGACGACAGGGGGGCCGCTCATGCAAGGAATCACGCTCACATGCTCCCGCCGCCCGACGCCGCCGTGCCCGGCCTAGACTTGTCGCGAACCGTCGAGGACTACATCGGCCGCTCGCCGTTGCGGATCGGCATCATGTGCACGATCGGCCCGCTGCGCTTCATGCCGTTCCTCGCGAAGCTGCGGATGGATTTTCCCGGCCTCAGGCTCGCCGTCGCCGAAGGCACGCCGGCGCGCCTCGGCGCGCAGCTCGATGCCGGCGCGCTCGACCTCGCGGTGATCGCGCAGCCCGGCGGGTTCCCGGCGCGCTGGACCGCGGCGCCGCTCTACGGCGAGCGCTTCGTCGTGGCGCTGCCGCCCGGCCACCGGCTCGCCGCGCGCCGCGCGGTGCGCCTGCGCGACATGGACGGGCTCGACTACGTCTCGCGCGCGAGCTGCGAGTTCGCGCCCCACATCGACGCGCTGCTGGCCGAGCGCGGCATCGATCTCAACGTCGTGTTCGAGAGCGAGCGCGAGGAGTGGGTGCAGACGATGATCGTCTCGGGCGCCGGCATCGCCTGCATGCCCGAGCATTCGCCGATGCTGCCCGGCCTCGTCGTCCGTCCGATGACCGAGCCGGACGTGGTGCGCGAAATCGCGCTGGTCTCGCCGGCCGGCCGGCCACTCTCGCCGGCGGCGCAGACCTTCGCGAAGGCGATCAAGGCGTATGATTGGGCGTTGTAATCCTCGGGCGACACGCGAAGGTGATTTGGCGGCGAAGGGTCGACTAGGCTAGCAGCGAAGCGGCGCGGTGCGGGCAGGGGGCTCGTCATGGAAATGCATCAGATCCGCTACTTCCTGGCGGTGGCGGAGACGCTGAACTTCACGAAGGCGGCCGAGCACTGCAACGTCACGCAGCCGGCGCTGTCGCGGGCGATCCAGCAGCTCGAGCAGGAGGTGGGCGGGCTGCTGCTGCGCCGCGAGCGCACGCTGACGCACCTCACCGATCTCGGCCGGCTGATGCGGCCCTATCTCGAGCAGATCCTGCGCCAGGCGGAGGAAGCCAAGCAGCAGGCCAAGGGCTTCCTGAAGCTCGACCAGGCCGAGCTGCGGCTGGGGGTGCTCAACAGCATCGGGCCGCTCAATTTCACGAGCTTCCTCGGCGGCTTCCACCACCGCCATCCCGGCGTCCGCCTGGTCATCACCGAAGGCTCGCCGCAACGGCTGGTCGAGATGCTGCAGCAGGGCGAGCTCGAGGTCGCGATCATGGCGCAGCCGGTCGAATTCCCGGAACGCTTCGACGTCGAGCCGCTCTACGAGGAGCGCTTCATGGTGGCGTTTCCGCCCGGCCACGAATTCGCGAAGCTGGAGGGAGTCCGGCTGACCGACATGGACGGCCAGGCCTATGTGCGGCGGCTGTCGTGCGAGTACCGCGCCTACATCGCCGACCGGCTCAAGGAAAAGGGTAGCAAGATCAACATCGTATACCAGAGCGAGCGCGAGGATTGGGTGCAGACGATGATCGTCGCCGGCCTCGGCGTGTCGAGCCTGCCGGAGTATTCGCCGGTCCTGCCCGGGCTGATGACCCGCCCCTATGTCGATCCCGAGATCCGGCGCACGGTCTCGCTGGTCAGCGTGTCGGGCCGCCGCCACAGCCCGGCGCTCGCCGCTTTCGTCAAGGCCGTCAAGTCTTTCGACTGGCCGCATGCGTGACGGAAACGGGCGCCATGCCCA
>JAEULD010000191.1 GCA_016792765.1 Candidatus Odyssella sp. | reverse complement strand
CTTGGGCAGCACGGCGGCGAAATCGCCCTTGGGCTTGGCCTCGCGCCAGACCATTTCGCAGGCCGAGCAGGCGCGGGTGAGCGCCGCCACGAGATCGGGCGCCACCGCGGCGCGATGCACCCAGGCGCGGCGCATTTCGCGGAGATTGGCGCGCTGCCACTCGCCGAGCGCCGCGTTAGAACCCTCGGCAGCGGCGATCCAGTCGGCGATTTCGGGCGCGATCAGCATCTCGTGCGAGAGCACGCGCAGCGTGGCGAGCTGCTCGGCGCGCGATTCGGCGCTCCGGTCGGGCATGTTGACCGAGGCGTCCCACGACAGGAACGCCGCCGCTTCGTCGACGAGCGCGGCCTTGCGGAACGCGGCTTCGAGCTGCCGATAGGGGGTCATGGCGCTTTCGCCGCGCCGGCACCGGCCAGCTCGCGCGCGCGGCGGCGATGATAGAGCAGGTAGATGACGATCCCGATCAGCGCCATCGCGTACCAGGTGATCACGTATTGCAGGTGCTCGTTGGGCACCTCGAAGCGCGTGATGCCGCCGACCGGAAAGCCGCCCGGCGCCTCGCCGGGCCCGGCTTCGAGGATGTAGGGCTTGATTTCGCCCTGCCCGGCGAAGCGCTCCATCTCCGCGAGGTCGGCATGGAGCCAGACGTTCTTCACCGGGTCGTTCTTGACGCCCGCGAGGCGCTGCGCCCAGGTGAGCGGCGCCGGCACGCGGAGATAGCCTTCCACGGAAACCGTGCCCTCGACCTGGCCGACCCTGCGCGATTCCGGGTCTTTCCGGTCGCGCGGCACCCAGCCCCGATTGACGAGCACCACGCCGCCGCCCTCGAGCCGCATCGGCGTGACGACGTGAAACGCATGATTGCCGCGCGGCGTGAGCGCGGCGAGGTGCATTTCCTTCGCGTGCAGGAACCGGCCGCCGACGCGGACCTTGCGGAACTCGTGCTGCGCCGGATCGAACTTCTCCGGCAGCGCCGCGAGCGGCGGCGCTTCGCGCCGCGCCTGGCGCTCGGCGATGATTTCGTTCTTCCATTGCAGGCGCTGCACCTGCCACGTGCCCAGCGCCAGCGCGCCGAGCACGGCGGGCGCGGTGACGAGCGTGGGCCACAGCAGCGGCCTGATGCCGAAGAGGCGGAGCGCCATGCGGAACCCGTGGGCTTCAGCCGGCGTCGTAGTCTTCGCGCCGGTGCTTGTATTGCAGCGCAATCAACGTGGCCTTGAACCGGCGCAGCATCAAGAGCGCGCCGATCACGATGAGCGGAACCCAGAGCGCCGCATGAACCCAGAACGGCGGCTCGTAGCGGAGCTCCACCCAGAGCGCCAGCCCCACGACGACGAAGCCGAGGATCAGGATCACGAAGACCGCCGGCCCGTCGCCGCTGTCGTGCTTGGCCAAGTCGAGGCCGCAGGCCTCGCAGGCCGGCGCCACCGCGAGAAAGCCCTTGAACAGGCGCCCGCGCCCGCAGCGCGGACACTTGCACCCGAGCCCGGCGGCGAGCGGCGAGACCGGCGGATACCAGTCGTCGGTCAACGCCGCGCCTGGCCGGTCAATGCACCGCGATCGGCGCGCCGGCGCTGCCGAAGACGTAGATGCAGAAGAACAGGAACAGCCACACCACGTCGACGAAGTGCCAATACCAGGCCGCCGCCTCGAAGCCGAAATGCTGATCCGGCTTGAAGTGCCCGGCGCGCGCGCGGAACAGGCACACGAGCAGGAAGATCGTGCCGACGATCACGTGGAAGCCGTGGAAGCCCGTGGCCATGAAGAAGGCCGACGGATAGGAGCCGCCCTTGGTGAGCGTGCAGGTTTCGACGAACCGGCTCCAGTCGCAGCCCTGCGAGAACGCGCGCTGGAACGAGAACGGCGCGCCCACGTATTCGACCACCTGCAGCGCGGTGAAGCACAGGCCGAGGATGACGGTGAGCGTGAGCCCGCGCACGAGATCGCGCCGGTTGCCTTCCTTGAGCGCGTGATGCGCCCAGGTGACGGTGACGCCCGAGAGCAGCAGGATCAGCGTGTTCATGAACGGCAAATCCCACGCATCGAACACCTCGATGTGCGCGGGCGGCCACTGGCCCTGGTTGGCGTGGACGCGGCCGAACTGCTGCGCTTCCGTGCCGTAGAGGAAGTTGTCGAAGAACGCCCAGAAGAACGCGGCGAAGAACATCACCTCCGACGCGATGAACAGGATCATGCCGTAGCGCAGGCCGAGCTGCACGACCTTGGTGTGGTGGCCGCCGGCCTCGGCCTCGCGCACCACGTCGCGCCACCACATGAACATCGTGTAGAGCACGAGCGCGACGCCCGGCAGGAACAGCCAGAACGCCGGGGACTTCAGCCCGATCATCGACGGATGCATGTAGAGCACCGCGCCCATCGCCAGCACGAAGGCGGCGAACGAGCCGACGATCGGCCAGGGGCTCGGATCGACGAGGTGGTAGGGATGCTTCTGGTTGCCCGCCATGATGCTTCGCCTTCTGGTCCCCTTGGAGTGCCCGCCTAGTTCGGCGTGTTGATGCGCGCGGCGGGCTCGGCGCCCGGCCGCTCGGCCGGCTTCTGCCTGACCGCGCGCGCGAAAGTGTAGGACAGCGTGATCGTGTGCACGTCGTCGAGACTGCGGTCCGCGAGAATCTTCGGATCGACGAAGAACGAGACCGGCAAGTCGGCGCGCT
Organism: Candidatus Odyssella sp.; assembly: GCA_016792765.1. Classification (GTDB taxonomy): domain Bacteria; phylum Pseudomonadota; class Alphaproteobacteria; order Bin65; family Bin65; genus SBBV01. Next base: position 14,791 of record JAEULD010000191.1, on the reverse strand, counting down.
GACGCGGCCCGAGCGTCTGCTCGTCGAAGCAGAAGCACGCGATCTTGTCGAAATACGGCCCGGCCTTGAGCGGCGTGACGTTGAAGATGGCCACGCCGGTGATCGTCTCGCCGCTCGTGTTCTCGGCGACGTAATGGGCGAGGCGCTGCTCGCCGACCCTGACCCTGATTTCGCGCTCGGCGGGCGCGAAGCGCCAGGGCAGGCCGGGCTGCGTTTCCGCGACGAAGCGGATCGTGACGACGCGCTCGGCCGCCCGGGCCGGCGCCGCCGCGCTGCGCTGCGTCGTTCCGTTGAAGCCGGTGACTTCGCAGAACATGCGATAGAGCGTGGGCGAATACGCCGTGAGCGCCGTCATGGCGGCGATCGCGCCGAACGCGGCGAATACCGTGCGCCGCTTGCCGCGGGCGGAGAACTCCCGGCCGCTCATTGGACGCCCATCCGGACGAACGGGAGGATGTAGAGCAGCACGACGGTGGCCGCCAGCACGGCCAGCAGCGCCAGGTTCCGCCCGCGCAGGCGGCGCTGATACTGCTTGCGCTCTTCGTTGCCCGACATGGCTACCATCCGAGGCCCAGCGCGCGATCGACGACGAGCATCGCGAACAGGCCGAAGAGATAGGCGATCGAAAAGCCGAACATGCGCTTGGCGGCAAGATCGCGCCGGTCGACGACGACGCGCCACGCATGGGCGAGGAAGCCGGCCGAGAGCGCCGCCGCCGCCGCGCCGTAGACCGGGCCGGAAAGGCCGATATAGGCCGGCGCCAGGGCCACCGGCGCGAGCAGGATCGTGTAGATCAGGATCTGCCGCCGCGTTTCGCGCTCGCCGGCCACGACCGGCAGCATCGGCACGCCGGCCTTGGCGTAGTCGCCCGCGCGATAGAGCGCCAGCGCCCAGAAATGCGGCGGCGTCCACATGAAGACGAGCAGGAACAGGACGACCGGCGCCAGCGTCACGTCGCCGGTCACGGCCGCCCAGCCGATCATCGGCGGAAACGCGCCGGCGGCGCCGCCGATCACGATGTTCTGCGGCGTGCGGCGCTTCAGCCACGCCGTGTACACGAACACGTAGAAGCCGATCGTGAGCGCGAGCAGGCCGGCGGCCACCCAGTTGACGGCGATGCCCATCAGCACGATCGCGGCCACCGCCAGGATCGCGCCGAAGCCCAGCGCGTTGCCGGGCGCGATGCGCCCCGCCGGGATCGGGCGGCCGCGCGTCCGCGCCATCACCGCGTCGATGTCGCGGTCGTACCACATGTTGATCGCGCCCGAGGCGCCGGCCCCCACGGCGATGCACAGCACCGCAATGAATGCCAGGAACGGGTGCAGCGAGCCGGGCGCGAGGTAGAGGCCGACGAGACCGGTGAACACCACGAGCGACATCACGCGCGGCTTCAGCAGCGCGATGTAGTCGCCGGCGGTGGCGCCGGCATCGCGCGTCGCGGCGGCGCGGCCGGAGGCCGGCGGCAACGCCGCGGCTTGGCGCTCGATCGCGCTGCTGATGGCCGGTGGGCTCATGCGGTCTGTCGGTTCCTGGCGTCGGTCTTCGCCTAGTGGTGCGCGGCGGCTTCGATCTTCGGCAGCTCTTCGAAGGTGTGGAACGGCGGCGGCGAGGAGACCTTCCACTCGAGCGTCGTCGCGCCCTCGCCCCACGGATTGTCGGCCGCTTTGGCGCCCTTCGTGAGCGTGTAGTACACGACGAACAGGAAGAAGATCGTGGCCGCGCCGCCGACATAGGAGCCCATCGACGAGATGTGGTTCCATCCCGCGAGCGCGTCCGGATAGTCGGGGATCCGCCGCGGCATTCCCGCCAGGCCGGCGAAATGCTGCGGGAAGAAGGTGAGGTTCGCCGCGATGAACATCATCCAGAAGTGCAGCTTGCCCATCCATTCCGGGTACATGCGGCCGCTGATTTTCGGCAGCCAGTAATAGAAGCCGCAGAAGATCGCGAACGTCGCGCCGAGCGACATCGTGTAGTGGAAGTGGGCGACGACGTAGTAGGTGTCGTGCAGAACGTTGTCGACGCCGGCGTTCGCCAGCACGACGCCGGTGACGCCGCCGACGGTGAACAGGAAGATGAAGCCGATCGCCCATATCATCGGCGTCGTGAAGCGGATCGAGCCGCCCCACATCGTCGCGATCCAGGAAAAGATCTTCACGCCGGTCGGCACGGCGATGACCATCGTCGCGGCGACGAAATAGGCCCGCGTGTTCACGCCCATCCCGACCGTGTACATGTGGTGGGCCCAGACGATGAAGCCGACGAAGCCGATCGCAACCATGGCGTAGGCCATGCCGAGATAGCCGAACACCGGCTTGCGCGAGAAGGTCGACACGACCTGGCTGACGATGCCGAAGCCCGGGAGGATGAGGATGTACACCTCGGGATGGCCGAAGAACCAGAAGAGGTGCTGATAGAGGATCGGGTCGCCGCCGCCCTGGGCCACGAAGAACGTCGTGCCGAAGTTGCGGTCCGTCAGCAGCATGGTGATCGCGCCGGCGAGCACCGGCAGCGACAGCAGCAGCAGGAACGCGGTGACCAGGATCGACCAGACGAACAGCGGCATCCGGTGCAGCGTCATGCCCGGCGCGCGCATGTTGAAGATCGTGGTGATGAAGTTGATGGCGCCCAGGATCGACGAGGCGCCGGCGACGTGCAGCGCGAAGATCGCCATGTCGACGGCCGCGCCCTCGTGCCCGGTGAAGCCGAGATTCGCGCCGGTGGACGAAAGCGGCGGGTAGACGGTCCAGCCCGTTCCGGCGCCGCCGCCGATGACGGCGGAGAGCACCAGCAGCGCAATGGCCGGAATCAGCAGCCAGAAGCTGATGTTGTTCATGCGCGGGAACGCCATGTCGGGCGCCCCGATCATGATCGGCACGATCCAGTTGCCGAAGCCGCCGATCATCGCCGGCATGACCATGAAGAACACCATGATCAGGCCGTGCGCCGTGACCAGCACGTTGAAGAAATGGTGATCCTGGATGTACTGCGTGCCGGGCGCCTGCAGCTCGAGGCGGAACCAGATCGACATCCCCAGCCCGATGATGCCCGCGATCACCGAGAAGATAAGGTACATCGTGCCGATGTCCTTGTGGTTCGTCGAATAGGCGAAGCGCCGCCAGCCGGTGGGGTTGGCGTGATGCCCGTGATCGTGGGCGTGCGCCTCGTGCGCCGTGCGGGCGTGGCCGTGATCGGCGGGCGGGGCTTGCGTGGGGGTGGGCGTCGGGCTCATCGCCGGTACCTTTCCGTCAGGATGTCCGAGGGGCGCTAGCGCTTGGCCGGCGCTTCGGCGCGCTTCGGCTCCTCGACCTTGTCGAACTTCTTCTTCGCGTCTTCGAGCCACTTCTCGTATTCGTCGCGCGGCACGGCCTTGACGGCGATCGGCATGAAGCCGTGATCCGCGCCGCAAAGTTCGGAGCACTGGCCGTAGTACCAGCCCGGCTTCTTCGCGTAGATCCAGGTTTCGTTGGTGCGGAACGGATTGGCGTCCATCTTGGCGCCCATCGAAGGCACGGCGAAGGAGTGGATCACGTCCATGCCCTGCACCAGGACGCGAATCTGCGTGCCGGCCGGGATGACGATGGGGTTGTCGACGTCGAGCAGGCGGACCGGCTTGCGGCCGTTGGCCCGCTCGAAGTCGGCGCAGTTCTTCTTGTCTTGATCGTTGTTGGCGCCGCGGCAGGCGATGCGGCTCTCGAACACGAAGCGCGCGCCGGCCATCTTGTCGACCGGCTTGCCGTCTTTCGTCACCGGCTTGCCCTGCGCGTCGACCTCGTAGGACGCCTCGTAGATGTAGGACCAGTACCACTGGTGCCCGCGCGCCTTGATCGTCACGGTCGCCTCGGTGGCCTTGTCCGAGTAGTACAGCAGGCGGAACGACGGCACCGCGATCACGACCAGGATCAGGATCGGGACGACGGTCCACACCACCTCGATCAGCGTGTTGTGCGTCGTCTTCGAGGGCGTGGGATTGGCGCGCGCGTTGTAGCGCACCATCACCCACAGCAGCAGCGCCAGCACGAAGGCCGAGACGCCGAAGATGATGTAGAGGAGCAGATTGTGGAAGCTGTGGACGCGATCCATCAGCGGCGACGCCGCTTCCTGGAAATTGAGCTGCCACTCGCGGGGCTGATCGGCCAGCACCTGGCCGGCCCACATTCCCAAGAAGAGAACAAAGGCGGCCGTGATCGCCGCCGCTTTCCTGATCGCCATTCCCGCTACCCTGCCCGGCTCGTGACGCGGAAAACGCGCCGCGCCTCGCCCTCGACGGCGGCCGCGGCAGCGCCTGAAAAAGCTTGAATTTTTCCGGAGACGCTGCGCCGTTTTCCGGTTCCGGCGTGGATTATCGTCATGGCCCCTGCCCACGCCAGCGCGACCACTTGCGACGGACTGTCGCATAAATTCGTACACGGACGAACGCCCTTCGCGGGCGCGGTGGACGCTGCCGGGGGCGCGGTCTACAACGGCGGCCAAGCGCCGCGGGGAAGCGTCGATGACGCACGAGGAGGATCAGCCGCCCGAAATCCGGGCGCTCGACGGCAAGGGCGGGGGCGGCCTCCTGGCCTGGGACAAGGCGGTGTGCGAGCGGCTGCCGGACGGCATGTTCTGGCTGCATCTCGACTGGGACACGCCGCTGGCGCATCAGCTGCTGGTCGAGACCTTCGGCGTCGATCCGGTCGTGGCCGAAGCCCTCGTCGAGGAGGATACCCGCCCGCGCAGCCTCGCCGCCGGCGCCGACGAGATGGTGATCCTGCGGGGCGTCAACCTCACCCCCGGCGCCGAGCCGGAGGACATGATCTCGCTGCGCATGCTCGTGAACGAGCGGCGCGTCATCACCCTCACCCGCCGCGCGCTGCGCTCGATCGCGGAGATGAAGCAGGACATCGACGGCGGCCAGGGCCCGGAGTCGATGGGCGATTTCATGGCCACGCTGGTCGAGAAGATCGTGGGCCGGGTGGCGCCCGTGCTGGCGCAGCTCGAGGACGCGATCGACGAGGAGGAGGACGACCTCGTCGGCGGCAAGCTGAGCCATGTCGAATCGACGCTCGTGGGCGTGCGCGGGCGGATCATCAAGCTGCGCCGCTATCTCGCCCCGCAGCGCGAGGCGCTGATGCGGCTCAGCCACGAGAAGCTGTCCTGGGTCTCGCCCGAGGAGCGCGCGCGCCTCGCCGAGACCGCCAACCAGCTCACCCGCAGCATCGAGGATCTCGACGAGTTCCGCGAGCGCGCGCAGGTGATCCAGGAGGAGATCGGCCTCTATTACAATCGCCGTCTGACCCGCAGCACCTACGTCATCACGATGGCGGCGAGCGTGCTCGTGCCGCTCAACCTCGTCGCCGGCCTCATGGGCATGAATGTCGGGGGTATCCCCGGCAAAGACAGCCCCTACGCCTTCTGGGTGATCGCCGCGCTCTTTATCCTGCTCGGCGCGATCGTCTATCTCTGGGGACGGCGCCGCATCGATTGACGCCGCTTCGGCCCGCGGCCCGAGACGAGGGAACCATGCCCGTCACCATTTGGCACAATCCGCGCTGCAGCACTTCGCGCCGCGTGCTCGAGATGATCCGCAACAAGGGCATCGAGCCGCACGTCGTCGAATACCTGAAAACGCCGCCCTCGGCCGCCGAGCTCAAGGCCGTGCTCGCGAAGCTCGGGATCGGCGCGCGCGACCTGCTGCGGAAGAAGGAGCCCGACTACCGCAAGCGGGGGCTCGACGACGACAAGGTCACGGACGCCGCGGCGATCCGCGCGATGACGGAGAACCCGGTGCTGATCGAGCGCCCCGTGGTCCTCGCCGGGCGCCGCGCCGTGCTGGCGCGCCCGCCCGAGCGCGTGTTCGAGGTGCTCTGAGCGGCGCGCCCGGCAACCCGGCAAAGAGAGGCCGGCGCAGCGGGCGGCTCCCTCAATAGGTCGCGCGGCCGCCCGAGATGTCGAAGGTGGAGCCGGTGGTGAACGAGCAGTCCTCGCTCGAGAGCCACGCGACCATCGCCGCGATCTCCTGCACCTCGACGAAGCGGTTCATCGGGATCTTCGACAGCATGTAGTCGATGTGCTGCTGCGTGATCTGCTTGAAGATATCGGTGCGCGCCGCCGCGGGCGTGATGCAGTTGACGAGCACGCCGCTCGTGGCCAGCTCCTTGCCGAGCGATTTCGTGAGCGCGATCACGCCGGCCTTGGCGGCGCTGTAGTGCGAGGCGTTGGGGTTGCCTTCCTTGCCGGCGATCGAGGCCACGTTGACGATGCGCCCGTACTTGTTCTTGAGCATGTGGGCCGACGCGATCTTGCAGCCGATGAAGACGCCGATCAGGTCGATCTCGACCACCTGGCGGAACTCCTCGGCCGGGCATTCCCACACCTTGAAGTTCCGCCCCGCGATGCCGGCATTGTTGACCATGATGTCGACCTTGCCGAACTGCTGCGCGGCGGCATCGAACGCGCGCCGCATCGAGGCCTCGTCGGTCACGTCGGCGACCTGCACGGCCACCGCGCCCTTCTCGGCGAGCGCCGCGGCGGCTTCGCCGAGCGCCGCCTTGTCGCGGTCGAGCAGCGTCACCTTGGCGCCCGATTCGAGAAAGCGCTCGGCGATGGCGTAGCCGATGCCGCGCGCGCCGCCGGTGACGACGCCGACGCGGCCGGCGAGATCGATCTTGTTCATGGCGTTTCCTTCTTGTGAGGTCAGATCATGATGCCGCCGTCGACGACGAAGGCCTGGCCCGTCGCGAACACGGATTCGTCGGAGGCGAGATAGACGAGAAGCGGCGCGATGTCGTCCACGGTTCCGAGCCGGCCCATCGGCTGCCGCGCGACGAAGTCTTTGCGCGCCTGCACCGGATCGGCGAACGCGTCGATGCGGCCCTGCAGCGAGGGCGTGTCGACCGTGCCCGGCGCGATCGCATTGCAGCGGATGCCGTGCTTCACGTAGTCGGCGGCGATCGCCTTGGTGAGCCCGATCACGCCGGCTTTGGTCGTGCCGTAGACGAAGCGGTTGGGGATGCCCTTGAGGCTGCCTGCGACCGACGCCACGTTGACGATCGAGCCGCGCTTGCGCGCGAGCATCGCCGGCAGCGCCGCGCGGATCGTGAGATACATCGAGCGCAGATTGAGATTCATGCTGAAATCCCAATCCTTGTCCGAGCATTCGAGGATCGTGCCGTGGTGCACGAAACCGGCGCAATTCAGCAGCACGTCGAGCCCGCCGGCGCCGGCCTCACCGATGGCGCGCTCGACCGCCGCCGCGTCGGTGACGTCGAGGACGCGCGTCGCGATCCCGCCGCCGGACAGCGACGCGAGCGCGGTTTCGTTGATGTCGGTCGCGAGCACCGTCGCGCCTTCGCGCGCAAAGGCGAGCGCCGCGGCGCGCCCGATGCCCTGCCCCGCCGCGGTGACGAACGCGGATTTGCCCGCAAGCCGGCCGGCCATGAGTTCCTCCCCCTCGATGCGCATTCTCGCCCGTGCGCGCGATCCGGCGCGGGCGGATATTGGTCAGACCATTTGACCACGGTAGATTAGGACGCTAAGCTTCCCGCAAGCAAGACGACAGAAAAATCTTGCACGAGGGAGGACGGGCGCTTGCCCCTTCAGCCGATCGAGACGCGGCGGCTGTATCGCCACATCGCCGACCAAGTGGCCGGCCTGATCGCGCGCGGCGAGTTTCCGCCGGGCTCGCGCCTGCCGGCCGAGCGCGAGCTGGCGCAGCTGCTCGGCGTCTCGCGCCCATCGGTGCGCGAGGGCCTCATCGCGCTCGAGGTGGAGGGCCTGGTCGACGTGCGCGTCGGCTCCGGCATCTACGTGCGCCGGGCGCGGGCCGGCGCGGCGGCGGCCGACGTTTTCGGCGACGGCCCCGGCCCGTTCGAGCTGATCCGCGCGCGCCGGCTGATCGAGAGCGAAGTGGCCGAGCTCGCCGCGCGCAGCGCGCGCGACAGCGACATCGCCGGCATCGGCGAGGCCGTTCGCCTGATGAAGACCGACATTCACGGCGGCGACGTCTACGAAACCAACGACCGCCAGTTCCACGTGCGCATCGCCGAGGCGACGCGCAATTCCGTACTCGTCTCGGTCGTCAGCATGCTGTGGGATCTCCGCGAATCGCCCGTGTATGCGGGCCTCATGCGCCACGCGGTGACCGACGGCGTGCGCGCCCGCTCGATCGCCGACCACGAGCGCATCGCCCGAGCGCTGGCCGCGCGCGATCCGGCGGCGGCGCGGCTCGCGATGCAGAAGCACATCGACCGCGTGGCGCGCGAATACGAGCGCGACTGGCCGCTGGTCGCGTCCGAACTGAACGGCGGCGCGAACGGCCGCGCCGCCCCGAAGCCCGCGCGCCCCGCCAAGCGCCGCCGCGCGGGACGGAGCTGACGCCATGGCCTCGGTCGACATCCGCGACGTGAAGAAGGCCTTCGGCTCGCACGCGGTGATCCACGGCGTCAGCGTCGGCATCGACGACGGCGAGTTCGTGGTGCTTGTCGGCCCGTCGGGCTGCGGCAAGTCCACGCTGCTGCGCATGATCGCCGGGCTCGAGAACATCACCGCCGGCGAGATCCGCATCGGCGACCGCGTCGTGAACCAGCTGCCGCCCAAGGCGCGCGACGTGGCGATGGTGTTCCAGAACTACGCGCTCTATCCGCACATGACGGTGGCCGCGAACATGGGCTTCTCGATGCAGCTGCGCGGCACCCCCAAGGCCGAGATCGAGAAGCGCGTCGCGCGCGCGGCGGAGATCCTGGGTCTCGCGCCGCTGCTCGAGCGCTTCCCGCGCCAGCTATCGGGCGGGCAGCGGCAGCGCGTGGCGATGGGCCGGGCGATCGTGCGCGACCCGCAGGTGTTCCTGTTCGACGAGCCGCTCTCGAATCTCGACGCGAAGCTGCGCGTGGCCATGCGCACCGAGATCAAGGCCCTGCACCAGCGGCTCAAGACCACGACCGTCTACGTGACGCACGACCAGATCGAGGCCATGACGATGGCCGACAAGATCGTGGTCATGCACGACGGCATCGTCGAGCAGATCGGCGAGCCGCTCGATCTCTACGACCGGCCCGCCAACCTGTTCGTGGCCGGCTTCATCGGCTCGCCGGCGATGAATTTCATGAAGGGGCGCCTCGAGAGCGGGCGCTTCGTGGCCGACGGCGGCGCCGCCGTGCCGGTCGCCAACGGCGCCGCGGCCAAGAGCGGCCGCGCCACGCTCGGCTTCCGCCCCGAGCACATCGCCGTGGCCGACGACGGCATCGAGACGCGCGTCGTCGTCGTCGAACCGACCGGCTCCGAGACGCAGGTCGTCGTCGAGAGCGGCGGCCAGGAGATCGTGTGCGTGTTCCGCGAGCGCATCGCGGCGCAGCCGGGCGAGACCCTGCGCATCCGGCCGAACCCGCAGCTCGTGCATCTGTTCGACGAGACCAGCGGGCAACGCCTGAACTGAATCGAGGGGCGGGATCGCCCCTGGAGCGGGGGCCTGAAGCCTCCGGAGGACGAGGACGAAGCGGACCAGAACAGGAGAGCCGGTCAGCGGCTTTCCGCACAACAAGGAGGAAGGCCTATGAAGCACGTCAATCGCCGTTCACTGCTGAAGGGAGCCGCCGCGGCCGGCGCCGTCGGAGCGATGTCGCAGGCGGGGCTCTTGGAATTCGCCAAGGCCTGGGCGCAGGCCGCGCCCTGGAAGCCCGAGAAGGGCGCCAAGCTCACGATCCTGCGCTGGAAGCGCTTCGTGCAATCGGAGGAGGACGCGTTCATGGCGCTCGTCGCCGCGTTCTCGAAGGCCACAGGCGTGGCGATGACGGTGCTGAACGAATCGCTCGACGACGTGCAGCCCAAGGCCTCGGTCGCCGCGAACACCGGCCAGGGCCCGGACCTCTTCTGGGGCCTCTATTCGCTGCCGCATCTGTTCCCGACCAAGGTCGTCGACGTGACCGACGTCGCCACATACCTCGGCAAGAAGTACGGCGGATGGGTGCCGAGCGCCGAGACCTACGGCAGGTCGGGCGGGAAATGGATCGCGCTGCCGATCGGCTACAATGGCAACGTCATCAACTACCGCCAGAGCCTGATCGCGGCCGCAGGCCACAAGGAAGTGCCGAAAGACACGGCGGGCTTCCTCGACCTCATGAAGGCGCTCAAGGGCAAGAACACGCCCGGCGGCTTCGCGCTCGGCCGCGCCTCGGGCGACGGCAATGCGTGGGTGCATTGGTGCCTGTGGGCGTTCGGCGGCAACGTCGTCGACGCCAAGGACAAGGTGATCATCAACTCGCCCGAGACGGTGAAGGCGCTCGAGTACGCGCAGCAGCTCTATGCGAACTTCATCCCGGGCACGGCGTCGTGGAACGACAGCTTCAACAACAAGGCATTCCTGTCGGGCGAGCTGTCGCTTACCAACAACGGCGTCTCGATCTATGCCGCGGCCAAGGCCGACGCCGGCAAGGATCCGAAGATGAAGGCGATGATGGAAGACACCAACCACGCGCTGTGGCCCGTGGGGCCGGCGGGCAAGCCCACCGAGTTCCACGTCGCCTATCCGATGATGATCATGCGCTACTCGAAGGCCCAGCAGGCGGCGAAGGCGTTCATGGCCTTCACGCTCGAGGCGGAGAACTACGACAAGTGGTTGATCGGCTCGGTGGGCTATCTCACTCATCCGCTCAATGCCTACGACAAGAACCCGGTCTGGACCTCCGATCCGAAGCTGACGGTCTGCCGCGACGTGGCGAAGCGGACGCTGACCGCGGGCGGACTCGGCTCGGTGGGCGAACGGGCGGCCTCGGCGCTGGCCGATTTCCTCGTCCTCGACATGTTCGCCTCGGTCTGCACCGGGCGGACCACGATCAAGGACGCGGTCTCGGTCGCCGAGCGGCAGGCCAAGCGCATCTATCGCTGAGCCGCCCTGCGGAACGGCGCCGGCGCGGCGGCTCCGCGCCGGCGCCTTCCGCTGCCATCGACGACGGGAACAGCCCCATGCCCGAAGCCGTCCTTCGCGAGCCGGCCGCGCCGCTCAAGCCGCCGACGCTGCTGTCGCGCCTCATGGTGAACCGCGACTGGCTCGGCTTCTGGTTCATGCTGCCGGCGGCGGCGTTCCTCGTGCTGTTCCTCGCCTATCCGCTGGCGCTCGGCATCGCCTATTCGTTCACCGACGCCAAGATCGGCCAGGACATCGGCTCGGCCAATTTCATCGGCATCGAGAACTATCAGTGGCTGATCGGCGAGTTCGACTGCAAGTGGGAGTGGGCCGCGTTCTGGAGCCGGCTGTTCGGCGGCGATTTCGGCGCGCTCGGCGCGCTCTGCAAGATCGTCGGCGACGACCAGTTCCACCTCGCCGTCTTCAACACGCTGTTCTACACGATCGTCGCCTCGGTCCTGAAATTCGCGATCGGCCTCTATCTCGCGGTGCTGCTGAACAACCACCTGCCGTTCCGCGCGGTGATCCGCGCGATCGTGCTGGTGCCGTTCATCGTTCCGACCGTGCTTTCCGCGATCGCGTTCTGGTGGATCTTCGATCCGCAGTTCTCGATCGTCTCGTGGTCGGCGAAGCAGATGGGCCTCGCCACCGAGAACATAAATTTCCTCGGCGAGCCCTGGAACGCGCGCTGGTCGGCGATCTTCGCCAACGTGTGGCGCGGCGTGCCGTTCATCGCGATTACTCTCCTGGCCGGGCTGCAGACCGTGCCGCCCTCGCTCTACGAAGCCTCCACCATCGACGGCGCCTCGCGCTGGCAGATGTTCCGCTACATCACCTATCCGCTGCTGACGCCGATCATCGCCGTGGTGATGACGTTCTCGGTGCTGTTCACGTTCACCGATTTCCAGCTCATCAAGGTGCTGACCAACGGCGGGCCGGCGGGCTCGACCGAGCTGATGGCGACGCTGTCGTTCAACCGCGCGATCCTGGGCGGCCAGCGCATCGGCGAGGGCGCCGCGATCTCCACCGCGATGATCCCGTTCCTGCTCGCCTGCATCCTGATCTCGTGGTTCGGCCTGCAGCGGCGGAAGTGGCAGCAGGGAGAGGCCAATGACTGACAAGACCGCGCCGCTCACCGATTCCTCGGAGGGCATGCGCTATCTCGAGCGCGTGCCGCGCAAGATCGTCACCGTCTACGTGCCGCTCGGCATCATCATCCTGGTGCTGCTGTTCCCGTTCTACTGGATGACGATCACGGCGATCAAACCGAAGGAGCACCTGCTCGACCTCAACACGCACAACCCGTTCATCACCTGGTCGCCGACGCTCGACCACATCTACGACCTGCTGTTCAAGACCGACTATCCGGTCTGGCTGTGGAACACGATGCTGGTGTCGGTGGTGGCGACGGTCCTCGCGCTGCTCGCCTCGGTGTTCGCCGCCTATGCGATCGTGCGCATCCGCTACCGGGGCGCGCAGTGGGTGGGCGGGCTCATCTTCCTCGCCTATCTCGTGCCGCCGTCGATCCTGTTCATTCCGCTTTCGACGGTGATCTTCAACTACGGCCTGTTCGACACGCCGTTCGCGCTGATCCTCACCTATCCCACGATCCTGATCCCGTTCTCGACGTGGCTGCTGATGGGCTACTTCAAGACGATCCCGTTCGAACTCGAGGAGTGCGCGCTGATCGACGGCGCCTCGCGCTGGCAGATCCTCTGGAAGATCGTGCTGCCGCTGGCCGTGCCGGGCCTGATCTCGGCCGGCATCTTCTGCCTCACGCTCTGCTGGAACGAGTACATCTACGCGCTCACCTTCATCAACGCGACCGAGCACAAGACGGTGCCGGTGGCGATCGTGACCGCGCTCACCGACGGCGACCAGTATCGCTGGGGCTCGCTCATGGCCGGCGCGCTGTTCGGCTCCCTGCCGCTGGTGATCCTCTACTCGTTCTTCGTCGAGCACTACGTCTCGGCGATGACCGGCGCGGTGAAGGAGTGACGGCGCCGGATCGAGGGCGAACCGGCCGGTCATGAGCGCGCAACGCGACGCGCCGCGGCTTCACGTGCTGCTCGCGCGCCACAAGCCGCTCGGCGTCGTGATGCGGCGCGGCCCCTCGAAGACGTTCTGCACGCTGCTGTGGAACCTGCGGACCGACGATTTCGCGATGGGCCAGTGGATCAGGGCGCGGATCTATCCGATGCGCAGCGATCTCTCGCCGGACGGCCGCTATCTCGTTTATTTCGCCCTGAACGGCCGCTGGCAGAGCGAGACGCGCGGCTCCTACACCGCGATTTCGCGCGCGCCCTATCTCAAGGCCATCACGCTCTATCCGAAAGGCGATGCCTGGGGCGGCGGCGGGCTGTGGACCGGCCCGCGGACGTTCTGGCTCAACCATCGCGATCCGCACGAGAAGCCGCTGCGCAGCGCCGGCGAAGTCACGCGCGATCTCGGAGCGGATCGGCCGGGCGGGATCGACGAGTGCCCGTACGTGTATTTCGAGCAGCTTCAACGCGACGGCTGGATCGTCGTCGGCCGCGGCAGGGATCGCGACGAGATCGGCGTGTTCGAGAAGTCGGCCGGCGCCTGGACGCTGCGCAAGACCCTGTTCTTCGACGACAGCTACCGTTGCCGCCACGCGCTCGTTCACCGCGAGTCCGGCACGATGCACGATTGCGCCGACTGGGAATGGGCCGAAGTGCGCGGCCCCGGCTTCCTCTACGCCGCGCGCGGCTGCCTCCATCGCGCGAAGGTGACGCTCAAGAACGGCATCGCGTCGCGCCTGGTGCGCGACTTCAACGACATGAAGTTCCAAGCCATCGCAGCGCCCTACTGACGGGCGCGGGAGCCACGAACATGAACGTCGCCTTCGTCGGATTGGGCGCGATGGGCCGGGGCATGAGCCGCCGCCTGCTCGGCGCGGGGCACGCGGTCGCGGGGCACGACGTGGTGCCGGCCGCGGGCGCGGCGCTCGCCGAGGCCGGCGGCCGCGCGGCGGCGAACGCGGCCGAGGCGTGCCGCGGCGCCGGCGCGCTGATCGTGATGGTGTTCAATGCCGAGCAGGCGGAGCAGGTGCTGTTCGGCGCGAACGGCGCCGCCGAGACGCTGCCCGAAGGCGCCGTGGTGATCATGGGCGTGACGATGACGCCGGCGCAGACGAAGAGCTTCGCCGAGCGACTCGCGGCGCGGGGCTGGCCGATGCTCGACGCGCCGATGAGCGGCGGCGCGGCGGCGGCCGAGCAGGGCCAGCTTTCGTTCATGGCCGCGGGCAGCGACGAAGCCTTCGCCAAAGCCGAGCCGCTGCTCGCGCCGATGGCCAAGCGCGTCTATCGGCTCGGCGCCGAATGCGGCCTGGGCTCGACGATGAAGATGGTGCATCAGATCGCGGCCGGCGCGAACCTCGCCGTGGCGGCCGAGCTCACCGCGTTCGGCGCGCGCATGGGCCTCGACCCCGGCCTGATCTTCGAGATCGTCAACAACGCGGCCGGCCAGAGCTACATGTACCAGATGGTCGGCCCGCGCATGCTCGACCGCGACTTCGCGCCCAGGGGCCCGCTCGAGATCTTCGTCAAGGACCTCGGCATCGCGCTCGACGCCGCCAGGGCCAACCGCTTTCCGCTGCCGATGGCCGCGGCCGCGCACCAGCTCTATCTCGCCGCCGCCGCGCACGGCCACAGCGCCGAGGACGTGGCCGCGGTGATCAAGGTGTACGAGGCGCTGGCCGGCCTCACGGTGAAACGGGCGGGCTGACCTTGCGGGCGCCGCCGCGCCGGCGCGGCGATGACGGAAGCCAACAAAAGACGACATCTCGCGACACGTTGTCTTTTGTCATCATCGCTTGGCTTTTCTCGTCATTCTTGGCGATTTGGCGCGGCAAATCTCATCGTTTCGGCCGGCCTCTCCAGCGCGGACCTTCGC
>JAEULD010000053.1 GCA_016792765.1 Candidatus Odyssella sp. | reverse complement strand
TTGTAGACCAGCATCGCGCGCGTGCCGACCCAGGTGAGATCCACCTGCTCGCCGCGCCGCTCGGTGCAGAGCGTGATGACCGAGCCCAGATAATCGCCGGGCACGAACACCGTGGCCTTGATCCACGGCTCCTCGATCTTGGCGATGCGCGTCACGTCCGGCATGTCCACCGGGTTGTAGAGCTCCATCTCCTCGCCGTTCGTGAGATACAGCTTGTAGACGACCGAGGGCGCGGTGGTGATGAGATCGAGATCGAATTCGCGCGCGAGGCGCTCGCGCACGATCTCGAGATGCAGCAGGCCCAGGAAGCCGCAGCGGAAGCCGAAGCCGAGTGCCGTGGAATTCTCGGGCTCGTAGTGGAACGAGGAATCGTTGAGCGCGAGCTTCTGCAAGGATTCGCGCAGGTGCTCGAACTCGGCGCTGTCGGTCGGGAAGAAGCCGCAGAAGACGACCGGCAGCGAGGGCTTGAAGCCCGCGAGCGGCTCGGGCGCGCGGCGGCGGTCTTCGGTGAGCGTGTCGCCCACCTTGCAATCCTGCACCGCCTTGATGTTGGCGATGACGTAGCCGACGTCGCCGGGGCCGAGCTCGTCCATCTTCACGCGCTTCGGCGTGAACACGCCCACCTCGTCCACCTCGTACACGCCGTTGGTCTGCATCATGCGGATCTTGACGCCCTTCTTGATGCGCCCGTCGAACACGCGCACCAGGATGACGACGCCGACATAGGAATCGTACCAGCTGTCGACCAGCAGCGCCTTGAGCGGCCCCTCCGCGTCGCCCTTGGGCGGCGGCATGCGCGTGACGATCGCCTCGAGCACGTCCCCGATGTTGAGGCCGGTCTTGGCCGAGATCAGCACCGCGTCTTTCGCGTCGAGGCCGATCACGTCTTCGATCTGCTGCTTCACGCGGTCGGGCTCGGCCGCCGGCAGGTCGATCTTGTTGATCACCGGCACGATCTCGAGATTGCCGTCGAGCGCCAGATAGACGTTGGCCAGCGTCTGCGCTTCCACGCCCTGCGAGGCGTCCACCACCAGCAGCGCGCCCTCGCAGGCGGCGAGCGAGCGGCTCACCTCGTAGGAGAAATCGACGTGGCCCGGCGTGTCCATGAGGTTGAGCTCGTAGGTCTCGCCGTTCCTGGCCTTGTATTCGAGGCGCACCGTCTGCGCCTTGATCGTGATGCCGCGCTCGCGCTCGAGGTCCATCGAGTCGAGCACCTGGTCGCGCATCTCGCGGTCGGTCAGGCCGCCGGTCGCCTGGATCAGGCGGTCGGCGAGCGTGGACTTGCCGTGGTCGATATGCGCGATGATCGAGAAATTGCGGATGTGCGCGAGGTCGGTCATGGGTCCGGCCCGGTGCCCCGGACGTCCGGGGCGCGCGGCTAAGCTCGTGTTGTTTCAAGGGAAAACGCGGCCGTGCCTATAGCACTTGGGGTGCCCCCGCGCCATGGGCAAGATGGCCGCGCCGGGCGGGCGGCAGAGGCCGGCGCTAGGTAGTTGCCGCCGTTCCCGCCCGGGCCGATTGCGCTAGAAAGGCCGCGGCGAAACCGGAGGGCCACCGTGCCGTTGAACCGGCTGCGCGAATTCCTGCGCCTCGAGGCGGCCGGCGGCATCGTGCTGATGATCGCGGCGCTGGCGGCGCTCGCCGTCGCGAACTCGCCGCTCGGGCGGCTCTATCTCGATTTCCTCGACATCCCCGGATCGGTGCAGGTGGGCGCGCTGGCGATCGCGAAGCCGCTGCTGCTGTGGGTCAACGATCTCTGGATGGCGGTGTTCTTCTTCCTCGTCGGCCTCGAGATCAAGCGCGAGGTGCGCGAGGGCCAGCTTTCGACGCGGGCCGAGATCGCGCTGCCGGCGGCGGCGGCGCTCGGCGGCATGATCGTGCCAGGCCTCGTCTACGCGCTCGTCAACTGGGGCAGCCCGGTGAACCTCAAGGGCTGGGCGATCCCGACCGCGACCGACATCGCGTTCGCGCTCGGCATTCTCGCGCTGCTCGGCCGGCGCGCGCCGATGTCGCTGAAGGTGCTGCTGACCGCGATCGCCATCATCGACGATCTCGGCGCCATCGTCGTGATCGCCGTGTTCTACACGGCCGATCTCTCGGCGCTGTCGCTCGGCCTCGCCGCCGTCGCGATCGCGGGGCTCGTCGCCCTCAACCTGTTTCGCGTCGCGCACGTCGCGGCCTATGTCCTGGTCGGCGGCATTCTCTGGATCTGCGTGCTCAAATCGGGCGTGCACGCCACGCTGGCCGGCGTGATCACCGCCTTCGCCATTCCGCTCGGCGCCAGGGACGAGGCGGGCCGCCCGCTGCTGGCGCAGCTCGAGCACCTGCTGCATCCGTGGGTGGCGTTCCTGATCCTGCCGATGTTCGCGTTCGCCAATGCCGGCATCTCGCTGGACGGGATCGGCCTCGCGAGCTTCGCGGAGCCGGTGACGCTCGGCATCGCGCTCGGCCTCGTGCTCGGCAAGCAGGCGGGAATCTTCCTGCCGATCTGGCTCGCGATCCGGCTCGGCCTCGTCAAGATGCCGGCGGGCGCCAGCTGGCTGCAGCTCTACGCGCTCTCGATCCTGTGCGGCATCGGCTTCACGATGAGCCTGTTCATCGGCGGCCTCGCCTTCGAGAGCGCGGAGCACAAGGCGTATGTGCGGCTCGGCGTTCTCTCCGGCTCCGTCGTGTGCGCCGTGGCGGGATTTCTCCTGCTGCGCTTTTGCGCCGGCAGCCCGCGGGCGACGGCGGACTGAGCCGCGCCTTTACCGCTTCCGGCGAACTGGATACGCTGCCCGGCAACGAGGCACCCCGTCCGAGGGCGCCGGACTGTAGGGAGAGAAACGCCATGAAACGCCAGCGTCTTGCGGCGCTCGTCGCCGCGTGCGCCCTCGCCTTCCCGCTGAACGCCGCCGCCCAGGGCAAGGGCATGATCTTCGCCGCGCAGGAAGCCGGCACCGCCTACTACACGATCGGCTCCGGCCTCGCGAAGCTGCTCGGCGAGAAGCTGAACCGCCGCGTGGCCGTGCAGCCCTATTCGGGCTCCTCGGTGTATCTGCCGCTGCTCGATTCGGGCGAGGCGACGCTGGCGTTCTCCTCGACGCTCGACGCCAACGACGCCTACAAGGGCGAGGGCCGCGCGCCGCTCAAGGGCCTGCGCACCGTGGCGCGCATCTGGCCGTTGCGGGTCGCCCTCATGGTGCGGGCCAATTCGGGCATCAAGAGCACGGCCGACCTCAGGGGCAAGCGCGTGACGGTGGATCTGAAGGGCCAGCGCGCGATGGGCCAGGTGATCCGCGGCATGCTCGCCGCCGGCAGCCTCAAGGAAACCGACGTGACCGCGCTGACCGTCGCCAACGTCGGCGAGGGCGCCAAGGGCCTGACCGAAGGCAATCTCGACGCCAGCTTCGTCGCGGTGGGCATTCCGCTGGTGAAGCAGGCGCACAGCACGATCCCGGGCGGCGTCGCCTATGCCGATATCGGCTCGGGGCCGGACCGGGCCAAGGCGCTGCTGTCGTTCTCGCCGGGAACCTACCCCGACCGGCTCGATCCGGCCCCGCACCTGCCCGAGGTGAGGGCGCCGATCCACGTCGCCGCGTTCGACATCCTGTTGCTCACCGGCGCCAAGACACCCGACGCCGACATCGCCGCGGTGCTGAAGGTGCTCGAAGAGAGTTTCGCCGATCTCCAGAAGGACTATCCGCAGCTCCGCACCGGCGACGCGAAGAAGCTGGCGCTGCCGACGAACACCGTGCCCTTTCACCCCGGCGCGATCGCATATTTCAGGAGCCGCGGCCTCTGGACCCCGGCGAACGAGGAGCGCGAGAAAGGATTCAAGTAGCGCCGGCAGACCGAGCTTGTCGTCCCTGCTTTCGCGGGGACGACGGGTGATGTGCTCCGAAATGGAGAACACATCGGAATGACGCGCATCGCCGCTCTCGCGCGCGACATCTTTCTCGCGGCGATTCCCGCCGTCGGCATCCTGTGGCTGCTCGATGCGCCGCTCAGGCTCGGTTTCGCGGTGCTGGGCCATGCCTACCTCTCGGGCATGCTCGGCCTCACGATCGCGGCGGCGCTGCTGCTGAAGCCCTACGGGCGCGCACCGGGCGCCCTCGACCTCGCGCTCGCGCTGGCGGCGCTCGGCGCCTGGCTCTACGGCGCAGTCAACACCGAGGCGTGGCTGACCGACATCGCCGACCGCGGGCCGCACAAATGGATTCCGGCCGCGATCGGCCTCGCGCTGGCGATGGAGGCGACGCGCAAGCATTGCGGCGCGGCGATGACGATCCTCGTCTGGATGTTCCTCGCCTACGGGCTCTGGGGCCACCACCTGCCCGGCCTGTTCGAGGCCACCGAGACGCCGCCGGCGCGCTACGCGCTCTATCTCTACAACGACACGAACGCGGTCCCCGGCCTCGTGCTCGACACCGGCGCGACGCTGGTGCTCGGCTTCATGATCATGGGCAAGGTGATGGAGCGCGGCGGCGCCACCGCGTTCTTCAACGGCGCGGCGCTGGCCGCGATGGGCCACCGCCGCGGCGGCGCCGCCAAGGTGGAGGTGGTGGCCTCGAGCGCGTTCGGCACGATCAACGGCACCACGGTCGGCAACATCCTCGGCACCGGCATCATCACGATCCCGCTGATGAAGAGCCACGGCTTCAAGCCGCATTACGCCGCGGCGATCGAAGCTTCGGCCTCGAACGGCGGGCAGATCGTTCCGCCGGTGATGGGGACGACGGCGTTCCTGATCGCGGAATTCCTGCAAGTGCCCTATGCCGAGGTGGCGCTGGCCGGCATCGTTCCCGCGCTCGTCTATTACTGGGGCATCTTCGTCCAGATCGACCGCTACGCGGCGAATCACGGGCTCGCCGGAATCGAGAAGGGCGCATTGCCGCGCCTGGGCGCCGTGATGGCCACCGGCTGGGTGTTCGTGCTGCCGCTGGCGCTGCTCGTCTACCTGCTGTTCTGGCTCGGCTACAACCCCGGCAAATCGGCGCTGATCGTGGCGGGCTTCATCCTCGTCCTGAACGCGATCCAGCACCGCCGCCCGCCGCGCCTCGGCGAACTGCGCGACATGATCGTGGAATCGGGCAAGGACCTCGCGCCCCTGCTCGTGATCTGCGCCGCGGCCGGCATCATCATCGGCGTGCTCAACGTGACCGGGCTCGGCCTGCAGCTCGTCGGCATCCTCACCGATCTCGCCAAGGCGGCAGGCCTTCTCGCGATGCTGGTCGCCGCCGCGCTGATCGCGATCGTGCTCGGCATGGGCATGCCGACGGCGGCCGTCTACATCGTGATGTCGGTCGTGCTCGCGCCCGCGCTGGTGAAATCGGGCGTCGTGCCGATGGCCGCGCACTTCTTCCTGTTCTATTTCGGCCTGCTCTCGATGCTGACGCCGCCGGTGGCGATCGCCTCCTACGTCGCCGCCGGCATCGCCGGCGCCGACATGTGGAAGACGTCCGTCGTCGCGCTGAAGTTCTGCGCCTCGGCCTATCTGCTGCCGTTCCTGTTCGTCTACAATCCGGCGATCCTGCTGCAGGGCGGCCCGGTCGAGATCGGCATTGCCGCCGCCACCGCGATCGTGTCGGCTTGGGTGCTCGCCTATTCCGTGGAGGGCACCGGGCGCGGCCTCGGCGCCGATCTCGCGCAGGGCGGGCTGCTCTTCGCCGCCGCGATCGCGATCGGGGCAGCGCCGGTCTGGCTCGGCGCCGGCAATCCGCTTTCGCTCGTGCCCGCCGCTCTCGCACTCGCCGCCCTTCTCTTCTGGAAGCCCAAAAACAAGGAAACGCTCGGAGTAACGCCATGACCGTCATCGACGTCCACACCCACATGCTGAGCCGCGACTGGTTCGAGCTGCTCAAGCAGAAGGGCAAGCCGCGCTACGCCGTGAAGCCGTCGAAGGACTGGCCGGCGCCGCTCGGAATCTATGCCGACGGCGCGCCGTTCATGACGCCGCAGGACGGGCATTTCGACTACGAGCTGCGCATCAAGAAGATGAACGAGGCGAAGGTGGACCTCGCGATCGTCTCGCTCACCTGCCCCAACTGCTTCTGGGGCGGGCCCAAGACGAGTTTGAAGGCCGCGCAGCTCGTCAACGACGACATGGCGCGGGCGCAGACCGCGTGGCCCGACCGCATCCGCTGGTTCTGCTCGATACCGTGGGAGCACGAGGCGCTCGCGCTCGCGGAGCTCGAGCGCGCCACCGCGGCCGGCGCGATCGGCGTGATGGTGCTCGCCAACGTCAACGGGCGGTCGCTGACCGACGCCCGCTTTGCCAAAATCTGGAAGGCCATCGACGAGAAGGGCCTGCCGGTGCTCGTGCACCCCACCTCGCCGCCGGGCACCAAGCAGCTCGACATCCAGCGCTTCAACCTGATCGCGCAGATGGGGTTCATGTTCGACACCTCGCTGGCGATCGCGCGCCTGCTCTACGACGGCTTCCTCGACGCCTATCCGAACGTGAAGCTGATCGCGGCGCATGCCGGCGCCACGCTGCCCTATCTCGTCGGGCGCATGGACATCTGCTTCGACAACATGGCGGCGGTGCGCGAGAAGGTGAAGGAGCGGCCCTCGGAGCTGCTGCGCCGCATCTACTACGATTCGGTCACGTTCACGCTCGACGCGCTGAAGATGGCGGTGGAGGTGGGCGGCGCCGACAAGATGCTCTACGGCTCCGACTATCCGCACAACATCGGCGACATGCGCGGCTGCCTGTCGCGCGTCGACGCGCTGCCCTACGAGCAGCGAAAAGCCGCGCGCGGCGGGAATGCGATGCGGATCTTCAAGATCTAGCGGCGGCCCCGCCCGCGCCCGTCTGGCCTTGATCTCCGGCGTATGAGAGGCTGAGCCGTACGCACAGCCGGACACAAGCGAGGCTCGTTGCCGTGGCGATTGCGAGGCGGAAGTTCGTGCGACTGTTCGGCGCGGCGGCCGGCGCCGGTGCCATGGCGGCCACGGTCTGGGGCGCTCGCGCCGAGGCACGCATCCGACGGATCGGCGTGCTCGAGGCGTGGTCGCCCACGGCGTTTCCGCACCGCCTTCAGGCCTTTCGCGACGGCCTCGCCGAACTGGGGCATGCCGAAGGGCGGACGTTCGCCATCGAATATCGTTCGGCGCGCGGCGACGCCAAGGCGCTGCCCGCGCTCGCCGCGGAGCTGGTGAAGCTCGATGTGGACGTGATCTTTGCGGCCACGACGGCGACGGCGATGGCTGCACGCGGCGCGACGAACCGCATTCCGATCGTCATCGCGGTCGTCGCCGATCCGGTCGGGGCGGGGCTGATCGATTCGCTTGCGCGGCCGGGCGGCAACGTCACCGGGCTGACGACGGCAAGCGCGCAGATCTATCCGAAACGAATTCAGCTTCTGCGCGAGATCGCTGGCGGCGCGCCGAGGCGGATGGGGCTGCTGATGAACCCGAGCGACGCTTCGAACCTGATCGCTCGGCGGGCCGCCGAGGCGGAAGCGCGGGCGCTGGGCTTCGAGCTGGCGACATTCGAGGCGACGGATCGCGCGGCCCTTGCGTCCGCATTCCCGCGCATGGTGGCCGAGCGCGTCGAGGCGCTGATCGTCGCCGCCGGCCAGCTCATGGACTCCGAGGCGAAGTTGATCGTCGAGTTGGCGGCCAAGAACCGGCTGCCCGCCCTGTATGGCGCGCCGGAATTCGCCGAAATCGGCGGCCTCATGTCGTACTCCGCCAGCTTCACCGACAATTTCCGGCGTGCCGCCACCTACGTCGACCGAATTCTCAAGGGCGCCGCGCCCGGCGATCTGCCGGTGGAACAGGCAAGCACCTTCGAGTTCGTCGTGAATCTCAAGGTCGCGAAGACCCTCGGTCTGGAAGTGCCGCCCTCCTTCCTTGTACAAGCGACGCGCGTGATCGAGTAGAAGCGCTCGCCCATTCCGCCGCTCGCACGCGCCGCCCATGTCCGCCACCCTCGCCATCGTCCTCCCGGTCTTCGCCGTGATGCTGCTGGGCTACGGCCTCGGCAAGACGCGGCTGTTCGGCGAGGAGGCGGTGCGCGCGCTCACCAATTTCTGCTTTTTCGTGACGATTCCGGCGCTGCTGTTCCGCTCGATGGCGCGGCTCGAGGCGCCGCACGGCGACGCGCTCCTGATCGTGTTCGCGTTCTACGCCGCGGTGCTCGCCGTCTTCGCGCTGGCGATGGCGGCGGGGCGCCTGCTGTTCGGCATGAAGCTCGCCGAGCAGGCGGTGTTCGCGGCCGGCGGCACCTATTCCAACATCCTGCTGCTCGGCCTGCCGCTGTCGATCACGGCGTTCGGCGAGGCGGCCGTGCTGCCGGCGAGCGCGCTGCTCGCGCTGCAGTCGCCGATCCTGTTCTCGCTCACCGCGATCACGGTCGAGATCGGGCGCGGCGGCGACGGCGGCAAGCGGGCCGGGGCGCTCGCGATCCTCGGCACCGCGCTGCTCTCGCTGGTGAAGACGCCGATCCTGACGGCGATGGTGGCCGGCGTGCTCTGGGGCCTCGCCGGGTTCGGCCTCGATCCCGCCGTCGACAAGACCCTGGCGTTTCTCGGCCAGGCGGCGACGCCGACCGCGCTGTTCGCGCTCGGCGCGTCGCTCACGCGCTTCAGCATCGGCGGCGATCTGCGCCAGGTGGCGGCGCTCGGCGTGATGAAGCTCGTCGTCCTGCCGAT
Source organism: Candidatus Odyssella sp. (assembly GCA_016792765.1). Classification (GTDB taxonomy): domain Bacteria; phylum Pseudomonadota; class Alphaproteobacteria; order Bin65; family Bin65; genus SBBV01. The sequence goes on along the minus strand of JAEULD010000053.1, from coordinate 11,728 downwards.
CGCGTGCTTCGTCTCGGCGCAATACGTGTTCGGCCTCGCGCCGCTCTACGTGGCGATCGCGGCGCTCTGCGGCGCGATGCCGACCGGCGTCACCGCGTTCGTGCTCGCGATGCGCTACGAGCTTCTGGTCGCGCGCGTCGCGGCCTCGGTGATCGTGACCTCGGCGATCGCCTGGATCATCGCCGCGGCGCTGCTCGCCTGGTTCCTGCCGCGGATCGGCTGAGCGAACGAGCCGCCGCCGCCGCCCGCGTTCGGCGCGCCGCAGCCTCCGCGCGGGCCAGCCGCGCGAGGATGCGGTGGGCGGCGACGAGGCCCTTGTCCTGGCGGATCGGCATGTCGCGCCGCCCGGGCGCGAGATCGATCATCCGCTGCTGCGCCTCGACGATGTCGATGTCTTGCGCGGCGACGCGGTCGTTGTCGGCATGGATGCGCCGCGTCAGCTCCGCATCGCCGATGCGGAAATTGCGCGACACCAGCACCCAATAGTGCATCGTGCGGTCGGTTTCGGGCGTCGGAAAGTGGTCGATGCGGAACTCCACCGCGCCTTCGCCGCTGCGCGAGCGGTTGGCGAACTGGATCGCCGTATAGCAGGGCGGCGTCCAGTCCGAGATCGAGACGCGGTCGACGCGGCCCGTGAAGCCGCCCCATCCCTTGACCGCCGGCGCGGGCTCGATGTTCTCGACGATGCGCGTGTTGCGCACGCGCTCGCCGTCCACCTCGGTGACCAGCGGGTCCTTCTCGAGCACCGCCGCGTCGAAGCCGATCGTGTCGGCATGGATGTAGGCGACGTGGCCGAGATCGAGCAGATTGTCGGTCATCAGCAGGTGGCTGGCCTTGACGTGGTAGTAGTGCGTGCTCTCGGCGTTCCAGGCCGGATCGGCGCGCCAGGGCCGCGCCGGAATGGCCGCGGGATCGGCGGCGCCCGGCGCACCCATCCAGACCCAGACGAGATCCCAGCGCTCCACCGCCGGAAACGCGTCGATGTGCGCCTCGGCCGGGATGGTTTCCTGCCCCGGAATGCGCACGCAGCGGCCGCCGGCATCGAAACGCATGCCGTGATACGGACACACGATCGCGTCGCCGGCGAGCTTGCCCTTGTCGAGCGGCGCGCGGCGGTGCGAGCAGACGTTGCTCAGCGCCGCCGGCGCGCCGGCCTCGGTGCGGAACAGCACGAGCGGCACGCCGCAGATGACGCGGCCGAGCGGCGCGCGCCCGATCTCGCCGGCGCGCGCGGCGATGTACCAGTGGTTTTTCAGGAACATGAGCCGGACCTCCCGCGCGCAGATTCGGCCAATCCGCTCGCGGCGGCAACGGCGCGGCGCCGCCGTGTCCGCGTCCCGGACGCCGGACGCCGGACGCGAAAAGGGCGGGCCTCGCGGCCCGCCCCTCGTCCGTTGCCGGAAATGCGCTCCGGCCTAGAGCCGCATGTTCGCCGGGCACTGCTCCCAATAGGCGTCCTTGTGCTTCTCGAGGATCGCGCCGCGCGTGACGATCGCGGGCTTGCCGTCGGCGGCCTTCACGACTTCGCGCAGATAGAAGTTCTGGATCGGCACGCCGTTGACGTTGTAGCTGTGCGGGCCGCGGGTCGATGCGTAGGGCGTGTGGCGCAGCGCCTTGGCGAGCGCCATCGCATCGTCGACCTTGCCGCCGATGGCTTTCACCGCCGTGTCGATCAGGATCACCGCGTCGTAGGCCTGCGCCGCGAATTCCGAGGGCTGGCCGCCGAACTTCGCGACATAGTCCTTGACGAACTTCTGGTTCGCCGGGAACGGCAGGTCGGTGCCCCAATGCGACGAGTGGTAGGAACCGACCGCGGCGTCGCCGATCGCCGGCAGCGTGGCGTTGTCGACCGAGAACACGGTGTAGAGCTTGATGTCCTTGCCGACGCCGGACGCGCCCCACTGCTTCATGAACGCGATCGCCATGGCGCCCGGCATGAACGCGAACACCGCGGCCGGCTTCTCGGCGCGCAGCTTCGAGATGTTGGCCTGGAAGTCGCTCTCGCCGAGCTTGACCAGATCCTGGCCGAGGATCTTCGGCCCCTTGAGGCTGCGCATGACGCCGGCGATCATGTCTTTGCCGGCCTGGTAGTTCGGCGCGATCATGTAGATCGACGAGAGCTTGTCGTCGCTCATGCGCTTGCCGAGCGCCTCGGGGTTCTGGTCGTTGTTCCACGACGTCGAGACGAACAGCGGATTGCAGGCGGCGCCCGCCATCGGCGAGGCGCCGGCGTTGGTCGTCATCAGGATCGTCTTCTGCTCGAAGGCGGGCTTGGTCAGCGCCATCAGGATGTTGGACCAAATGATGCCGGCCAGGATCTGCACCTTGTCCTGCTTCAGCAGCTTCTCGCCTTCCTTGACGCCGATATCCACCTTCTGCTGGTCGTCGGCGTAGAAGATCTTCGTCGGCACGCCGCCGATCTTGTCGCCGTCCTTGGCCCAGCCGACATGGGCGAGGCCGATCTTCCAGCCATTGTCCTGGTGCTTGCCGAGCACGGCGCCGCCGCCGCTATAGGTGTTCATGAAGCCGATGCGCAGCTCCTGCGCCGAGGCGCCCGCGGCCAGCGCCAGCGCTGCCGCGAACGCGGCGGCGCCGTAGAGGGATCCCTTGTTCATGCGTGCTTCTCCCAGAGTGATGCGGTGACGTTTCTCGTAGCGTCTTCGCCGGATTGGGTCCGGTCTCGGTATCGGGGGCGCGGCGGGGCTACTCCGCCGCGATGGCCGGGCTGTCGTTCTGGATCATGCGCTCGATCGCGCGCCGCGCATGGATGCGCATCGCGTCGTGCTTCACGTCGACGAGCGGGCGGTCCGGATCTTCCGACAGGCGCGCCTGCTGGCCCTCGAGATAGGCGAGATCCTCCGTGAACGTGTAGGCGATCTCCTTGTAGAGCAGCTCGGTGGCCGCCGGATCGTGCTGCTGATAGCCGTTGGCCGGCGTCCAGAAATAATAGCACTCGGTTTCGCTCACCGGGGTGGCGCCGTGATAGAGGCGGAGCGAGAAGCCGCCGTCCTGGTCGCGGTTCTGCTGCGCGCCGCGGCCCACCTCGAGCGCGCCCGACCACTGGATGACGCTGCCGGGCGCCACGTATTCGAATTCCTGCCAGCGATCCACCTTCACGTCCGCCCCCCAGCCCGCGGCCTTCACGTAGGTGGGCGGCGGCGTGTGGCCGAGCATCCAGCGCATGTAATGCACGCCGCTCTCGGTGCGCTTGATCTCAACCTGCGCGTTCACCTGCTCCATGCGGCCGCCGCCGCCGATCGTCTTGCGATGGATGAACGGGATGTGCGTGAGGTCCATGAGGTTGTCGATCAAGAGCATGTAATTGCACTTGACCGGATACATGCCGTGCTTGTGCGGCCATTTCGCGTGATCGTCGTTCCACGGATAGTCGAGGATCAGCGCCGGATCGGCCAGCGCCGGATCGCCCATCCACACCCAGACGAATTCCTGCTTCTCGACGGTGGGATAGGCCTTCACGCGCGCCTGCGGCGGGATCGACTCCTGGCCCGGGATCCACACGCACTTGCCCGCGCCGTCGAAGACCATGCCGTGATAGCCGCACTGGACGCCGTTCGGCAGGACGGTGCCCATCGAGAGCGGCGCCGCGCGGTGGCAGCAGCGGTCTTCGAGCACCGCGGCCTTGCCGTCGGGGCCGCGGAACACGACGACCTTCTCGTTCATGATCGTGCGGGCGAGCGGCTTCTCGCCGAGCTCGCTGTTCCACGCGGCTTGGTACCACGCGTTGCGCGGCCAGGGCTGTGCAGCCTCGTTCCTCATGGCCTCCTCCCGAAAGCGATCCAGTCTAGCGGGTTCTTATCGCGGTTAGAATGCCGCCAATGCCTCGCGATGGCAATGAACGGCGGGCGGCGCGTCAGGCCGGGGCGGCCGCGGCGAGGCGCGTGGCGTCGTGGCTGAACAGCCATTCGTAGCGCTCGGCGATGCGGTCGGGGTGCCAGTTCTCCGACACGAAACGCTGCGCCGCCTCGCGGCCGGCGAGCATCGGGCTGTGGAACAGCTGCGTGTTGGCGGCCGAGCCGCGCACGGTGCGCGCGGTGCGATCGCGCCGGAGCGCCTCGTAGGCGGCGAGCGCCGCCGGCACGTCGCCGCCGGCCGCGAGACAGGCCGCGAGCACGTAGCCGTCTTCGATCGCCATCACCGCGCCCTGCGCCAGGAACGGCAGCATCGGGTGGCAGGCGTCGCCGAGCAGGCCGACGCGGCCCGCGCACCAGCGCGCCATCGGCTCGCGGCCCATCAGCGCCCATTTGTAGGGCGTCTCGATGTTGCGGATCATGGTCTGGATGTCGTCGTGCCAGCCCTTGAAATCGGCGAGGCACTCTTCGACCGTGCCGGCGGCCGTCCACGATTCGACGGTCCAGTCCGAGCGCTCGCGCACGCCGACGAAGTTCAGGATCTCGCCGCGGCGCACGAAATAGTGGACGATGTGGCCGCCGGGGCCGACCCAGTTCGTGCCGGCCGGGCGCAGCAGGTGCGGCGGCAGCCGGTCGGCGGGGATGAGCCCGCGCCAGGCCATGCAGCCGGTGAATTTCGGCCGGTCGGGCCCGAACAGCGCGGCGCGGATCGCGGAATGCACGCCGTCGGCGCCGATCAGCGCGCGTCCGCGCACGCTCTCGCCGCCGTCGAGAGACAGCGTCACGCCCGCGGCGTCCTGCGCGAAACCCATGGCGCGCGCGCCGATGCGGATCGCCGCGGGATCGCGCGCGCGCACGGCGTCGGCGAGCACGGCGTGGAAATCGGCGCGGTGCACCATCACGTAGGGGAAGCCGTAGCGCTCCACCGAGACGAGCCCGAGATCGAACAGCTTCCAGGTTTCGCCGGTGTTCCAGAGGCGCACCTCCTTGCCGGCCGGAACCCAGGCGACGTTCATCAGCGCGCGCTCGAGCCCGAGCGCGAACAGCACGCGCGTGCCGTTGGCGCTGATCTGCAGGCCCGCGCCGATCTCGCGCAGCGCCGGCGCCTGCTCGAACACGCGCACGCGGAAGCCGCGCTGCTGCAGGGCGAGCGCCGCGGTGAGCCCGCCGATGCCGCCGCCGGCGATGAGAATCGCGTCTTCGCCCGTCATGTCGCGCCGCACGATTTTTCGACGCCTCAGTGAAAATCATGCGACTTGGGCGGTGTCAACGGCGCCCGCATCCGCACGAAGCCGCGCCCCGCCTGCGGCGCGCGCCAAAGGCGCGGCGGGCGCGCCGCTAGAGCACCACGTCGGTCTGCTTCAGCGGCACGAGCGTGTCGAGCGTGATGCGGAAATCGGCGGCGAGGCCGGCATCGACGTTGCCCTCGACGTAGGTCTTGTTGGCCGCCGTGTCCTGGACGATGCGGAGCTGCCCGGCCGCGGTGAAATTCGCGCCCGCCGTGGCCAGCAGCGTGAAGGCCTGGTTGCCGTCGGCGCCGGCGTTCGCGTCGATCGCCGACAGATCGAGCCTGTCCTGCCCGCTCTGGAAATCGGCGATCACGTCGCCGAGCGCGAGCGAGCCGAAATCCTCCATCGCCGCGAAGACGAAGCGGTCGCTGCCGGCGCCGCCGGTCATGCGATCCGCGCCGGCGCCGCCGTTCAGGATGTCGTTGCCGCCGTCGCCGCGCAGCGCGTCGTTGCCGGTGCCGCCGAGCAGCGTGTCGGCGCCCGCGCCGCCGATCAGGACGTCGTTCCCGGCGAGGCCGGTGAGCGTGTCGCCGCCGCCGCGGCCGTCGAGCGTGTCGACCTCGCCGGTGCCGGTGAGCGCGTTGGCCGAGCCGTTGCCGGTGCGGGTGACGCCGAGAACGTCGCCGACCGCGACCGCCAGCGCCTGCTGGTCGGAGAGGCCGAGCGCGTCGGTGGCCCGCACGACGACGTCGTAGACGTTGTTGGGGCCGGTATCGTGCGGCGCCTCGTAATCGGGCGCCGCCTTGAACGAGAGCGCGCCCGTCGTCTCGTCGATCGCGAACGCGGCCGCGTCGGCGCCGCCGGCGATCGCGTATTTGAGCGCGCCCGGCTCCGCGTCGGTCGCCTTGACGGTGGTGACGGCGGTGCCGTTCTCGAGCACGATCAGCGTGGCCGAGTCGCCGCCGCCGTCGGACGTGATGACCGGCGCATGATTGACCGTCGCCGCGCCGAGCGTGACCGACACGTCGTGCCGGCCCTGGCCGACGAGGTTCAGCTCGAGCCGGTCGCCGACGAGGCTCACGATCTCGGCGCCGGCGACGGCGAGGCTGAGGCCGGCCGGGTTCTTGAGATCGACGACGAGCTTGCCTTCGCCGATCGCGGAGAAGGCGAGATTGGTGCCGTCGCCGGTGACCGAGAGCAGCTCGGCGCGCGCCGGCAGCGCGGTGATGTGGGTCACGTCGTCGGGCGCGGCGCCGAGCGTGATCGCATACTGCCCGCCGTTGCGCGGCAGGAAGACGCTGTCGGAATCGTAGGCGTACCAGCCCTCGACCTTCTGGATCGTCTGCCCGCCGTCGATGTCGAGCGCGAACTTGCCGACGTCGCTGCCGGTGACGGTGGCGGTGACGACGTTGCCGCTGACCGACGTCTGCACCGACGACTTCTCGAACGACTCGATGCGCTGCGCGAGATCGGCGAGCGTGACGAATTCGGCGCCCGAGGCCGCGGCGCGGGCGATGAAGTTCGTGTACATCTCGAGCGTGTATTTCGACCCCTGCGGCGGGTCGATCAGCCATTCGGTCGGGCCGTAATCGTGCCACGGCCACAGGACGATCGGCACCTCGGCGTGATTCGTGAGCGCCCCCCACTCCTTCGCCCAGGCGGCATCCGCCTCCGCCGGCGTCATGTTGAGCCAGCCCGCGAGCGTGAAATCGAACGAGACGTTGGGTGCGAGATAGACCTTGTCGGCGAGCGCCGGCGTGAGGTAGCCGAACGCGCCCGGATAGCCGGCGCCGAACGTGGAGGCGCCGCCCGAGATGTAGTCGAAATACTGGATGACCTGCGTCGCCGTCGGCAGCTTCTCGGGATTGCCGGGCAGTGCCGCGCCGACGACGTCGATGCCGAGCTGCTGCTCGATGACGAGCTGCGACTGGTTGAACTGGAATTCGATCTGCGACGCGGAGAGCAGGTTCGTGTCGTCGGGGTGCGTGTAGCTGTGCGTGCCGATCTCGTTCCCCATCGCCAGCATCTGCTGATAGTAGGGCTTCGAGACGGACCAGTTGGTGGTCTGGTCGGGCGGATTGTTGCCGACGTTGATGTAGTAGGAGCCGACGAAATTGTAGTCGGCCTTCCATTGCTGGAGGATCGGCAGCATCACGTCGTAGATGCCGGGACCGCTGTCGGGAGAGACGTCGTAGGTCTCCTGCGACTGGTCCATGTCGTTGCGCGCGGCGACGAGGCTCGTCTGCCGGCTCAACTGGAGGCCGATCTCGACCGCGCCCGGCGCCTTCGTGACCTCCTGGATCGCCTGCCAGAGCATGTTGTTGTCGGCGAGCAGCGCGTCGGTCGCGAAATGCACGTTGTCGCCGCCGGTCTTGGTCGCCAGCACGGCGTTGTAGGTCTGCCCGCCGGCGGTTTCGGTCGCGAGCACCGTGGCGCCGGCCGCGACCGGCAGGTAGTGCAGATAGCCGACGTTCTTGTAGTCGCGGATCACCTCGTTCGGCTGGTAGCCGTCCATCATCGAGTGCGAGGTGTCGCCGGCGCGGATCGAGAGGTCGCCGGTGCCGTAGCCCTCGAAGGTGACGCCGAGCAGCGACTTCATGCGCGCGTAGCTGTCGCCGGGCAGCGAATTGCCGGCCGCGTCGTTGGTCATGAAGTCGCCGGCGGCGATGAGGCTCACGTGATAGTCGTAGACCGCCGATTTCAGCGCGCTCTCGATCGCGGCCAGCTGGCCGTCGGGCACGTGCGAGAACGACGGGAACACGATCGCGTCGTAGCTCGCGAGCTTCCGGACGTCGGTGAGATCGGATTCCGACAGCACGTCGAACGGCACGCCGGCCATCGTCGCCTGGCTCTGGGCCGCCATGAACAGCTGCGAATAGGCGGTGAGATCGAAATACTTCGCCGCCGTCGTCGCCGAGTAGACGATCGCGACCTTCAGGCCGTCATCGGCCACCGGCGGCACCGCGGTACCGTCGCGGATCGTGAACTGGGTGGCGTAGTCGACCGGCAGGTAGGTCTGGTCGTTGACGTCGGCGAGCACGTTGACGCTGCCGGCGGCGCCGGTCATCGCCGACTTGGCCACCGCGAATTCGACGACCTTGCCGTCGGCGGAGACGCCGTGCTGCAGCCCGGACTGGACCAGCGTCTGCCCGGCGGCGCCGCTGTAGAGACCGATCTGCCCGCCGGTGCCGAGATTGACGTTGTACTCGGCGCCCCCGGCGGTGCCGAAAATCTGGTAGCCGGTGGCGGCGTTCTGATCGACGTTGAACCACACCGTCGTGCCCGCGCCGACCGCGGCGTCGGACTTGATCGCGACGACGTAGTGATCGCCGGTGAGCTTGCCGTAGAGCTCGTAGCCCGGCACCTGGAAGCCGGGCAGGTCGATGCGGTCCGCCGCGGTCCAGTCCGCGAGATTGCCGTCGAGCGTCTTGTCGCCGACGACCGGCGCGGGGCCCGGCGCCGACGGCGCGGCCACCGAATAGGTGTAGGTCGCGTAATCGGTCGGCAGGTAGACCGAATCGTTCACGTCGACGAGCACGTCGAGCGCCTTCGTGCCGCCGAGCTGCGCGGCCGACACCGCGAATTCGACGATGCCCTTGTCGGCGCTGTACGCATACTGGAGCGCGCTGCCGGCCGGCGTCTGGCCCTCGGCGCCGGTGTAGAGGCCGGGCTTGTTGGTGAAGTTCACGTTGTACTCGGCGCCGCCGGCCCAGCCCCAGATCTGATGGCCGGTGGCCTTGTTCTGGTCGGTGTTGAGCCAGACCGTCGTGCCGGCGCCGATCTGGCCGCTGGCCGCCTTGAGCGCGAAGACGTAGGAATCGCCGGTGTATCTGCCGTAGAGCTCGTAGCCCGCCACCGCGGAGCCCGGCAGCTCGAGCCGGTCGGCGGCGGTCCAGTCGGCGAGGCCGCCGTCGAGCGTCACGCTGCCGACCACCGGCGCGGGCGACGCGGGCGGCGGCGCCGCGACCGTCAAGGTGTGGATGTCGTAGTCGTTCGGCAGGTAGGTCGCGTTGTTCACGTCGGCGAGCACGTCGACCGCCTGCGGCGCTCCGGCCAGCGCCGCGAGCGGCACCGCGATCTCGAGCGTTTTTCCGTCGGCCGAAAGCCCGTAGTCGAGCGCGGCGGCGACGAGCGTCTGGCCTTCGGCGCCGCTGTAGAGCTTCGGCAGGCCTGCTGAGTCGAGGTTGATGTTGTACTCGGAGCCGCCGGCCCAGCCCCAGATCTGATAGCCGGTGGCCTTGTTCTGATCGGTGTTGAGCCACACGGTCGTGCCCGCGCCGATCGCGACCGCCGAGCCGATCGCGAAGACGTAGGCGTCGCCGGCGAATTTGCCGTAGAGCGCGTAGCCGGCGGCGCCGGACGCGGCCGTGTCGAGCCGGTCGGCCGCCGTCCAATCGCCGAGAGCGCCGTCGAGCGTGACCGTGCCGTAGGCGGCGGCGAATTCCGCCGGCGCGCTCGCGCCCGCGATCTCGATCGTGCCGTGGTCGTCTTCCGCCTTCAGCGTCGCCATCTCGGCCGGCGCGACCGCCTCGCCAAGCGCCAGCTTCGCGAAGATGGCGCCCTCGTCGCCGGGCGAATCGCCGGCCACGAAGCCGGCGGCGGCGAGCCGCGCGTCGATCGCGTGGCCGATCTCCTCGAGCAGCACGCGCTCGACCGCGGCGGCGGACTGGCCGGCGACGAATTGCTGCGAGACATGGATCGTGTCGCTGTTCGCGTCGTAGGCGCCGCTGGCGCCGTGCAGCGTTTCGGCGGCGACGAGCTGCACCTTGGGCACGTTGCGCGCAACCAGCACGTCGGCGAGCGCGTCGGCCACCGCCTTGCGGTCGGCGCCGTCGGCGAACGCCGCGCGCACGATCGTGGCGAAATCGGGCTCGGCGACGCGGCGCGCGAGCAGGCCCAAGGCGCTTTCGAGCGCACGCGAGAGGATGTCGTGCGGCGATTCGGTTCCGCTCGCGGCCCACATGATACGCGTTCCCTGGTTCACTTGTTTGCGGCGGCTCCCGCGAACGGACGGCAAGCGGGCGGACGCCGGCGCAAAGAAATGCAGGCGCGAAAATTCAATAGTTTTTTAAGCAAGTCAAAGAAAAACGCGAACCATTTCTTAAGGTTATTGATTAATTAATATGGTTAACTTGAGATCGCCAAATGAAGCGCGAACATCCGCCGGGGAGAAACGCACTTGCGTGCCGGGATGCGAAGCGACTTGCGGCGGGCCCGGCTAGCAGCGGCGGCGGCTCGAGCGCCGCAACTCCACGCCGATAAATGCGGTGCGGCGCCGGCCGTGCCCGCGGACTACTTCACCGCCCGCCAGGCGATGTCGCGGCGGCAGAAGCCCTCGGGCCAGTCGATGAGGTCGACCGCGCGATAGGCCCGCGCGCGCGCCTCTTCCACCGTCTTGCCGCGCGCGGTGACGCCGAGCACGCGCCCGCCGGTGGCGAGAATCCGGCCGCCCTTCTCCGCGGTTCCGGCGTGGAACACGACCGCGCCTTCGACCGCGGCCGCGCGATCGAGGCCCTTGATCTCGGTGTTCTTCGCATAGTCGCCGGGATAGCCCTTCGCCGCCATCACGACGCAGAGCGAGGCCTCGTCGTGCCAGCGCAGGTCGAAATCCGCGAGCTCGCCGTCGCGCGTCGCGATCAGCGCCGGCAGCAGATCGGACTTCAGGCGCACGAGCAGCGCCTGGCACTCGGGATCGCCGAAGCGCACGTTGAATTCGATGAGCTTCGGCCGCCCCTTGTCGACGATGACGCCGGCATAGAGCACGCCCTTGAACGGCGTGCCGGCCGCCTTCATCGCCGCCACGGTGGGCTTGAAGATGCGCTCCATCGCGATGCGCTCGACTTCGGGCGTGACCACCGGCGCCGGCGAATAGGCGCCCATGCCGCCGGTGTTGGGCCCGGTATCGCCGTCGCCGACGCGCTTGTGGTCCTGCGCCGAGGGCAGCGGCAGCACGTGCTCGCCGTCCACCAGCGCCAGCAGGCTCGCCTCCTCGCCCGCGAGGAACTCCTCGATCACGAGATCGGCGCCGGCCTCGCCGAATTTGCGCGCGACCATGCGCTCGTCGACGGCAGCGAGCGCCTCTTCGACGGTCGTGGCGACGACGACGCCCTTTCCGGCCGCGAGGCCGTCGGCCTTGATGACGATCGGCGCGCCCTGCTCCCTCACATAGGCCCGCGCGGCCGCGGCATCGGTGAAGCGCCGGTAGCGCGCGGTCGGGATGTCGAGCCGAGCGCAGAGATCCTTGACGAAGCCCTTGGAGCCTTCGAGCCGCGCCGCCGCGGCCGAGGGGCCGAACGTCTTGATGCCGGCCTCCTCGAGCCGGTCGGCGAGGCCGGCCACCAGCGGCGCCTCGGGCCCCACGACGACGAAATCGATCTTCTGGCCGCGCGCGAAATCGACGAGGCCCGGGATGTCTTCGGCGCCGACCGGCACGCGCTCGGCCACGGCGGCGATGCCGGCATTGCCGGGCGCGCAATAGAGCTTGTCGCACAGCGGCGAGCCGGAAATGGCCCAGCACAGCGCATGCTCGCGCCCGCCCGAACCCACGACGAGTATCCGCATCCCTGTCCCTCCCGGCGCGCCCTATTTGCCACGCCCGCGCGCCGCGGCGAAGGAGGAAAGATCAACAGG